>NZ_CAKKTM010000001.1:0-23844 GCF_920888515.1 Protofrankia sp. CiP1_Cm_nod1
CCGCTCGGCCAGGTCATTGGTCAAGGAGTGAACTGATCATGCGACGCTTCATGGGCGCCACCCAGGGTAGGCGTAGGATCGTTTCCCTCCTGGCGGTGCTCGCCATCGCCGCCGGCGCCTTCTCCTTTTTCGTCCTTAACGGGCACAGATCCGGTACCGCCTACTTCGCGAGCGTGAAGAACATCTACCCGAAAGACCGGGTACGGATCCTCGGTGTCGACGTCGGTGAGATCACTGCGATCAGTCCCGAGCCTGGCCGGGTCCGAGTGGATTTCAGCTACGACAGCAAGTACAAGCTCCCGGCGGATGTGCAGGCCGCGATCGTCTCACCAACACTGGTCGCGACCCGCTTCCTGCAGCTGACCCCGGCCTATAACGGCGGGCCTACGTTCCCCGACAGGGGCACCATTCCCCTGGAGCGGACCGCGTCACCGCTGGAGTTCGACGACCTCAAGTCCGAGCTGGAGAAGGTCTCGGCGGCCTTCGGGCCTGCTCCTGACGGCAGTCAGGGCGTGCTGGGCCGATTCCTCGACACAATGGCCAGGAATGCGCAGGACGGCCAGGGCGCGAAGTTCAACGCAATGATCAGGGAAGCTTCGGCGGCGGCGCAAACTCTGGCCTCCGGCAGCGACGATCTGTTCGCGACCGTGCGGAACCTGCAAACCTTCGTCACGGCCCTCGGCGCAGTCGATCAGCAGATCGTCGAGTTCAACAACCAGTTGGGCTCGGTGTCCGAGGTGCTGGACGAGAACAGGAACGCGTTCACTCAGGCGATCACCGGAGTCAACGACGCCGCGGTACAGGTGGACCAGTTCCTCGCGGAGAACGCCCAACCCCTGGAGACCTCGGTCGATCAGCTGGGTCAGCTGACCCGGAGCCTGGCCGGCATGCGTGATGACATCGCCCAGGTGCTGCACGTCGGGCCGAACACGTTGACCAACCTCTGGCAGATCTTCTCGCCACGTAGCGGTGCCTACACCGGCGCTCTCGCCGTGGACAACCTCAACAACCCCGCCGACCTGGTGTGCTCGGCCTACGCGGTCAACCTCACCCAGAACCCGGGCGACGCCGCGGCGGCCTGTGCCAACTACCTGGCCCCGCTGCTGCAGGTCCTGCGCGTCCAGCAGCCGCCCATCGGCGTCAACCCGCTCGTAGTGCCCGGCGGCGGTGGCCCCACCGAACGGCCGGGCGTCGACCCACCGCCGAACGCCACCGCGAACAACCAGGGGCTGTTGCCCGGCCTGGGCCTACCCGGCCTGGGTGGTCTGCTCGTCCCGCCGTCTGGAGGCAGATGATGAGGCGGCTGCTGTGCTGGCCCATCCTTGCCATGGCCGTGGGCCTCGTGCTTACTGGCTGTAATTATCAGGGGCTCAACGACTTCACCCTGCCCGGTTCGGAAGGCTCGCGGCCGGGCTCCTACGAGGTGAAGCTCGAGATGGCCGATGTCGGTGATCTGGTGCCCAACAACCCGGTCCGGCTGAACGACATCAACGTAGGGACGATCAAGTCCATCCAGCTCGACGGATGGCACGCCCTCGTCACGATCAGGCTCAACCCCGACGTGGTGCTGCCGGCGAACGCGACGGCTCGGGTGGGTCAGGCCAGCCTGCTGGGCGCGAAGTACATCGAGCTCGACCGTCCCGCGGAGGGTGAGACCGGCAGGCTCGCGCCGGGTTCGACGCTCGGGCTCGCGCAGACCGGGAAGTACACCGGCACCGAGGACCTCCTGGCCTCGGTGGCGTTGCTGCTCAACGGTGGCGGGCTTGCGAACCTCAAGACGATCACCACGGAGTTGAACCGGGCACTCGGGGGACGGGAACCACAGTTCCGTGATCTGCTCACCCAGCTGAACACGTTTGTCACCGGGCTCGACAAGCAAAAGGGCGACATCGTCCGCGCGATCGACGGGCTCGACCGGATGGCCGGCAATCTGGCGTCCTACAACGGGCAGATCCAGTCCGCGCTCGACAACCTGCCCCCCGCACTCGACGTGCTGAACCGGGAGCGGATCAATCTGGTCAACACCCTGCAGTCGCTGTCGAACTTCGGCGACGCCGCACACGACGTGGTCAGCCGGGGCGGTGACGCGCTGGCCCAGAACATCGACAACCTGGGGCCTTCGTTGAAGGGGCTCGCCGACGCGGGCCAGTCCCTGACCAATTCCCTGGACATGATCGGGACCGCCCTGTTCCCACTCAAGACGTTCGGCGACGTCATCAAGGGCGACTTCGCCAACTTCTACATGACCCTCGACCTCACCCTGGGCACACTCGACCGCAACTTCCTGACCGGCACGCCGTTCGCGGGCCAGCTGGGCAACATAGAGAAATTGCTCGCGGCCGGGATGGGGGTGGCTGGTCAGGCAGTGAACCCGCTGACGGCGCCGGTCCTGCCGAACGGCGTCCCCGGCGTCACCGGGCCGGCACTCGAAGGCGGCACCAAGCCGGTACCAGCGGATCAACGCGGGGTGGAACCAGCCAGGCCGCCAGCCCAGCCTTCGCCGACGCCGTCCCCGACACAGCAACCGAACAGCGGTCTCGGAGACCTCCTCAATGGGCTCCTGGGCGGGGGAACAGGCCGATGATCACCAGATTCGTGCGTTTCCAGCTTGTGGCGTTCGCGATTCTCACCCTGGCCGCGACACTCATGATCGCATTGGTGTACCTCCGGGTTCCGACGCTCCTGGGCGTCGGCCAGATCCAGGTGACGGCCGACTTCCCGTCGACCGGGGGCCTCTACCCCAACGCGAACGTTACTTACCGCGGCTATACCGTCGGCAAGGTCAAGAAGATCGACCTCGTCCCGACGGGAGTCCGAGCAACGCTGTCCATCGACAAGGACAAGGCCCCGCCGCGCGACAGCCGGGCCGAGGTGCACAGCGTCTCGGCGATCGGCGAGCAGTATGTCGACTTCGTCCCGACCGCGAACCCCGGCCCTCCGATCCGGCACGGAGATCGGATCGACATGCGGCAGACCAGCACTCCGCCCCCGATCGCGTCCGTGCTCGACAGCGTGGACGACCTCGTCACGTCGCTGAACCCACACAGTCTCACCACCGTGCTCGACGAGGCCGCCGCGGCCTTCGACGGACTTGGTCCGGATCTCGGGCGGCTGGCCGACAACACCAGGGCACTGCTGGACGCCGCGGACACCAATTACGAGCCGACCCGGCAGCTGATCCAGAACGCCCCGGCTCTGCTGGACGCCATCCGGCAGAGCGATCCGTCCATCCGGCAATGGGCGGATGACCTGTCGTCATTCACCGGCACGCTCGCGAAGGACGACCCGCAGATCCGGGCGATGCTGGCGAATGTGCCCCCAGCGGCTGGACGGGCAGGCGACCTTCTCCAGCAGCTGAGCCTGACCACGCCAACCCTGCTCAGCAGCAGCGACGTGCTGGCCAAGCTGGCGAAGGCCTACCACGCTCCCATCGAGCAGATCCTCGTCGTGTATCCGCTGCTGACAGTCGAGAACCTCACGACGGCCCCCGAGTACCTCTCGCCCGGGGTCTTCAAGTTCAACCTCGAGACCAACGTCAACCCACCGGTGTGCATGGACGGATGGGTACCGGAGGGCCAGCCGGGCGGTCCGCGTCCGTCGAGCATCATCAGCGATGAAGAGCTGCCTGCGAACTCGTACTGCAAGCTGCCCCAGAACGACCCGCGAGTGACGCGGGGAGCGCGCAACCTGCAGTGCTTCGAGCCGGGTTCTCCACCAGGACGGCGAGCAGGGACGATCCAGGGGTGCCGGGGCGATGGCGAAAAGCCGATTACAGGGAAAGGCGTGTTCGTTCCCGGCGAGACCGGTCTCGGCGGGATCACTGTCCTCGAGGGTCCCCTCACGGTGCTCGGGGTCGTCGGATCACCACCGCCTCAGCAGAGGGAGTTGACATGGCAAGGACTACTGATCGCTCCGGCCGAGCGGTGACGTTGTTGACCCACGACGCGCCGGCGGCCCTGCCGAAACACGGTGCCGAGGAACCCGCCGAAGATACGAGGGAAAGCAATCCCAGGTCCACGACCAGGGACGCGAAGACCGGAGACGAGGTCCGGACACTCGCCGAAGAACAGCCGGACGAGGCATTCGTGGACAATGAGGGTGGCGGCGAGCTCCCGAATCCGGACGGTCCGGTCAGCGATGATCCGGTCTCGGTGACGCTGGCATCCGCGGCCAAAGGATCGCGTCCGCTCAGGCGGGGGCGGGCGTTCCGGATAGCGTTGGTGGCATTGTCGGTGCTTGTTGTCGTACTTGTGGCCACCACGGTTGTGTTCAGTCTGCGCTGGCAGAACGGCCACGCCGTCGATGCCCGTCGCGCCGATGCCGTGGCCGCCGCTCGTCAGGTGGCGCTGAACCTGACCTCGATCAACTTTGGCACCGCGGACGCGGACGTCAACAGGCTCGTCTCGAGCGCGACCGGTGACTTCCGCAATCTGTTCACCCAGAACCTCGATTCCTACGTCGATATCGTCAAACAGAACCAGGTCGTCACGACCGGCCAGGTTACCGAGGCCGGCGTACAGGACATCAACGCGAGCATCGCACACATTATTCTGGCCGTGCAGTCCACCGTGCGGAACACGGCGGTGCCGAACGGCGAGGTCAGAACCTACCGAATGGCGCTACAGATGGAACATCACGGCGACGGATCCTGGCTGGTCTCACGAGTGGATTTCGTGCCGTGAGGGCCTTACGGAAAGCCTTACGGAAAATGGTGGCGATTGGAGACCCCCGGGCAATCTGGCGAACCGCGCATCGGTATCCGCGAACGGTTCTCATCGGGCTCGGGTCGCTCACGGTCGTACTCGCCGTTGGGCTGGGCATCCTGGTGCTGGCGACCGATCGGCACAACACGGTCGAGCAGGCCAGGGCGGATGGTAGGACGGCCGGCGAGAAGATGGCTGTGACCCTGCTGTCCTACGATTACCGTTCTTCAGTGTCCGATCTTGGAAAACGTGACGATCTGCTGACCGGGCACTTCAGGGACGAGTACTCCGCGCTCATGCGGGACACCGTCATGCCAGCAGCGGTCAAGCAACAGGTGACGACCCAGACGAGCGTCGCGGCGTCCTCGGTCATCTCCGCTGACAGTCCCGACAAGGTGACCATGCTGCTCTTCCTCAACCAGACTACGCAATCGGTGGCGAGCAAGAATCCCGTACTCAACGGTAGCCGGGTCCGGATGGCCCTCCAGCGGGTCAGTGGGCAGTGGCTGGTCGCCGAGCTCACCCCGGTGTGAACGCCGACGCTCACTGTGTAGTGCCACGTATAGGGGGATCGATGACCGGTGTTGAAGTCGAGATCAGGAATCTAAGCAAGTCGTTCGGCAAGGCGAACATCTGGAGTGACGTCACGCTGACCCTGCCCCCGGGCGAGATCAGCGTGCTGCTCGGGCCGTCGGGCACTGGAAAATCGGTGTTACTCAAGTCTATCATCGGTCTATTGAAGCCCGAAAAAGGTAGTATAATCATCCATGGCACCGACTTGATCCGATGCTCCGAGAATCGGCTTTATGAGCTGCGTAAGCTTTTCGGTGTGCTGTTCCAGGACGGTGCGCTGTTCGGTTCCATGGACGTCTACGACAACACCGCGTTTCCGCTGCGGGAGCATACTCGTAAGTCCGAGACCGAAATCCGTAGGATTGTCATGGAGAAACTCGATCTGGTCGGGCTCACAGGCGCGGAGAACAAGCTCCCCGGAGAGATCTCCGGCGGTATGCGCAAGCGCGCCGGTCTGGCCAGAGCGCTCGTGCTCGATCCGGAGATCGTGCTCGTCGACGAGCCGGACTCGGGACTCGACCCGGTTCGTACGGCCTATCTCAACCAGCTCATCGTCGACCTGAACGCTCAGATGGATTCGACGTTCCTGATCGTCACGCATCACCTGGGTACGGCGCGGCAGCTGCCGGACAACATCGGGATGCTGTTCCGCCGTAACCTCGTAATGTTTGGTCCCCGCGAGGTGTTGCTGACTTCGGAGGAACCCGTGGTCCAACAGTTCCTGCAGGGCCGCCGAGCCGGGCCCATCGGAATGTCGGAGGAGAAGGACTCGGCGCAGATGCAAGCTGAGATGGCGCAGCTGCGCGAGCAGGGAGCCGCGGCACGGGACGACATCACGTTCGTCGACCCGCAGTACGAACCAAGTGCCGGCCTACCCGAGCGGCGCGCCGTTCAGCGGCGCAAGGACCGGGTCATGAAAATGATGCATACCCTGCCATGGAAGGCGCAGCAGGCTATTCGTGAGTCCTTGACGGAGGATGATCTCGTTCGTTACGAGATCCCGTGGGATCCAGGTTCCACCGAAGTCATCAAGGTGCACAGGCCGTTTCCGATCCAGTGAATGGCCGTCCGGCCTTCGAAAGAGGCACATCGGTGGGTACAGGGATGACGAGCTTGATCCTGCGTGCGGCAGTCGGCACGACAATGATCGCGCACGGAGTCAAGCATGGCAGGACGATCCAGGGAACCGCGGACTGGTTCCAGATGATCGGGTTCCGCGAGCCGGAGCTGCAGGCACGGCTGTCCGCCGTGGTGGAGGTTGGCGCCGGCGGCGCACTGCTGGTGGGGGCCGGCACACCCCTGGCCGCCTCGGCGGTTGTTGGGACCATGGGGGTGGCCGCCCGTTCCGTGCACGTCCGCAACGGCTTCTTTATTACCGCGGAGGGCTATGAGTACGTGCTCAACCTGGCCGCCGCCGCCGTGGCCCTGAGCACACTCGGCCCGGGCCGGTTCAGTGTGGACCGTCTGTTCAAGCATGCTGACGACCACCCGAGCGTGCGTCGCGGGCTGTTGACCGCGGGGATCGGGCTGGGCGCTGCCGCCGTCCAGTTGGCCGCGTTCTGGCGCCGTCCGGCATGAGGGGTGGTGTCGATGAACAGACGGCGCGGTCAGACGGCATGACGGCGTCGTTGCACCCAGCAGCGTCGGCAGAACAGACGCTTCCCGCCCGCGACCGCGTGGTAACCCGAGCTGTTCTGGAACGACACGCTGCCGAACGGCCCGATGCGCTCTGCGTGCTCGGCCCTGATGGCGAGCGATGGACCTGGGCGCAGGCTCTTGACGAAGCCTATCGGTCGGCGACGGCACTGGCGGCACGTGGAGTCGGCCGCGGTGATCACGTTCTGCTCTTTCTGCCGAACGGGCTCGACTGGCTGCGCGCCTGGTGGGGGACCAGCGCCTTGGGCGCGGTGATGGTGACCGTGAACGTCGCCTACCGCGGGGAGAGTCTCCGGCATGTCTGTGCCGAGTCGGGCGCTTCGGTGATCGTCACCGACGGTGTCCTCGGTGAGCGGCTGGCCGGGCTCGGGCTCGACATCGTCCCGGTGTCCCCTGCTGAGCTGCGCGCCGGGACCGTCACGGAACCCGTGCTCGACCCGCCCCTCGAACCCTGGGACGTGCACGCCGTGAACTTCACCTCCGGCACGACCGGTCCGGCCAAAGGCGTCCTGACCCCGTATCTCGCCACGTACATGGGCGGGGTCAACGCCATGGGTGAGGCCGGTGGTCTGAGCGCCACCGATCGCTGGCTGGTCGACACTCCGCTGTTCCACGTGAGCGGACAGATGACCGCGCTGGTCTGCCTTTCCGCAGGGGCGAGTATGGCGGTGCGGGAGCAGTTCGCCGGTTCCCGCTACTGGGATGTCGTCGCGGAGACCGAGGCCACCCATGCGTTGCTCGTCGGCACCATGGCGGCGTTCCTGCTGTCTCGGGAACCGAGCGCGGCCGAGCGAGCGCACCGGCTGCGGGTAGCCGTACTGGCCCCGATGGTCGCCGACCCCGTCGCGTTCCGCGCACGGTTCGGTGTGGCACAGCTGTGCTCCGTCTACGGTCAGACAGAGATCAGTTCACCGCTGCTGGTGCTGCCCGGGGCCGAGATCGTGCCGGGCAGTGTCGGGCGGCCACGGCCCGGCGTTGAGCTGCGTATCGTCGATGAACATGATCTGCCGGTGGCCATCGGTGAGATAGGCGAACTGGTGGTCCGCACGGACCGGCCATGGGAGATGAACGTCGGTTACTTCCGGAGGCCCGAGGCCACGGTGGCGGCTTGGCGCAACGGCTGGTTCCACACCGGCGATGCGTTCCGATGCGATCAGGAAGGCAACTACTTCTACGTCGACCGCATGCGCGACACCCTGCGGCGGCGGGGCGAGAACATCTCCAGCTTCCAGGTGGAGGCCGAGGTGATGGCGCACCCGGATGTCCTTGAGGTCGCGTGCGTCGGCGTGCCGGCGGAGTTCGGCGAGCACGAGGTCAAGGTCTTCGTCGTCCCCGTCGAAGGCCGCGTCGTCGATCCAGCTGACTTGATTGGCTTCCTTGTTCCGCGGCTGCCGCGGTTCATGATCCCGAGGTTCGTCGAAGTGGTTGCCGAGCTGCCGAAGACCCAGACACTGCGGGTGCGGAAGTTCGAGCTGCGTGACAGACCGAACACGGAGGCGACGTGGGATCGCCAGGCGGCGGGCGTCGCCCTGCCCCGCTGATCCCACCGTGGAACGGTTCAACCGGATCCTGCTCGAGGAATGGGCCTACGCCCGCGTCCACACCAGCGAGACCGAACGCCGTGCTGCGCTGCCCGGCTGGCTGCACACCTACAATCACCAGCGCTGCCACACCGCGTTCGGAGGTCATCCGTCCGTCAGCCGTATCCCCAGCCTCACGGGACAGAACAACTGGAGCGCCGGTCACGTAACCATACGTGGCTTGGCGAACGGTGACATGCGTCGATGAGTGCCGGCCATCGAGAAGATCGGCGCGACCTTGTCGATGTGTACGCCAATTTGACCGACAAGCGTGCACACCGACAAAGTCGTTTGGATCATGGCTCGTGCGGGTAGTTGCGGACGGGTCCCGTACTACTTGACCGGCGTTCCTAGGCGCCCAGCCCGAGGGCCGCCGCGAGCAGTTCGCGGTGTGCGGACGGGCTTCCGAGAAGGGCTTCGGACCCCTTGGCGCGCTTGAGGAACAGGTGCGCGTCGTGCTCCCAGGTGAAGCCGATGCCTCCGTGTACCTGCACGTTGGTCGACGCGGCACGGGCGAAAACCTCAGAGCAGTGCGCTCGAGCCAGGCTCGAGACTTCACCGAGATCCTCGCCGGCCACCCATGAGGTGAGTGCCAGGAGCACCGCGGAGCGGGCGGTCTCGACATCGAGGAGGGTGTCCGCGAGCCGGTGCTTCACCGCCTGGAAGCTCCCGATGGCGCGCCCGAACTGCTCTCGCGTCCCAGCGTACGCGACGGCCATGTCGAGGCACCGTTGCGCACCGCCAAGCTGTTCCGCGGCGAGCAGGACGGCAGCCTGTTGCAACGCACGGCGCAGCACCGGTCCGGCCTTGTCCTCCTCGCCGACCAGGCGCCCAGGGGCGTCCTTCAACTCGATGGCGGCCAGGGCGCGTGTCGCGTCGAAAGTAGGCAGCCTGCGACGCTGGACCTCGTCGTCGTCAGCGCTGATGACGAACAGCGACAGGGCAGACGGGTCATCGGGCCGTGCTGCGGTCACCACGATCAGATCCGCGGTCGCGCCGTCGACGACCAGCGTCTTGGTACCGCTCACCCGGGCGCGTTCACCGTCGGGACGCCACGTGGTCGTTGCTGTGGCGCCGTCCCAGTTCCCATCCGGCTCAGCGTGCGCAAGGGCTGCCGTCTGCTCACCACTAGCCAGCTGGGGGAGGATGTCATCCAACTCGTCCCGCGTCATGGCCAGCAGGAGGGCGCTGGTGGCGAGGCAGACGCTCGAGAAGAACGGGCCGTTGTAGAGACCGGCGCCCAGCTGCTCCAGCACCACCGCGAGCTCGACGGGCCCATACCCCATACCGCCGTGCTCCTCGGGGACGGCGAGCGCGGGGAGTCCGAGCTCCTTGGACATCTGCTGCCAGATCGTCGTGTCGTGGCCGCCGTCGTCGAGGAACTGCCGGAGGTGCGACAGCGGCGCGCGCTCGGCGACGAAGCGCCGCACGAGCTGAGCAAGCTCCTCCTGCTCGGCGGTAAAATTGATCATAGCGTCTCCCTGATGGCGCTGAGAGCGACTCCTGCGAGCCGGACGACGTAGAAGCTGCGGTCCTGACCGGTGAACCAGGCCTTGCTGCGTGCGGGGATCTAATGGGGCTCTGCTGTGCTATAGCCGCTCTTGGTCCCGCACCAGGACGCCGGAGCCAGGTGCCTGTCACCGTCATCGGAGCTTGTGCCAGCGGCAGGCGGGAGCGCAAGGGCGGTCAGCCGAACGCGTGAGGCATGGGTGCGGGCCTCCATGATGACCTCCGGCGATGCGTTGACGTCTAATCGAATTCATAGTAGAAAGTGTTCCTGAAACATACGGCCTTGCCATATATTCCGCAACGGCCAGCGAAGGCGCCCCGAGGAGCGCGGTCTGGAGGAGCGTGATGATGGAAGCCGGCGCGGACGATGTTGAGATCGTCGCTCGTTTCACAAGCTGCCTGGCGGTGGGGGACATCGAGACCTGCCTGTCGCTCGTGGCCGACGACCTGGTCTTCTCCGAGGCGTCGAGTCTGCCCTTTGGCGGTGACTGGGAGGGTAGGGACGGGCTCGTGGGGGTGCTGCGCGCAGTCGGGCGCGACTACCGGGTACGCCTCGACGCTCCGCAGGTGAGCGCGGCGGGAGATCGTGTGCTCGTCCGGGTCAGTGGGACCATCGCCGCGCGGAGTACGGGGCGCGTGATCCCTCTCGATGTCGTGGACCTGTACGACGTGAGGGACGGGCTGATTCGCAGGGTGGACGTCTTCTACAAGGACACGGCCGCGGTCGCGGGACTGCTCGACGGGCCGGCGGCCGCGAGGACAGAGCTGATGACAGGGGGCGTGCCGGCATGAGCGAGCAGGTGCAGGAGACCAGTCGGTGCACCGCCCAGGCGGTGCTCGGCCACGACTACGACCACTATGACCCCGCCTTCGCGCTTGACCCACACCCCAGCTACGCGGTGCTGCGTGAGAAGTGCCCGGTCGCACACACGGAGAACTACGGCGGCTTCTATATTCTCTCGAAGTTCGAGGACATCTCAGAGGTCCTCCACGACGCGGCCACCTTCTCGTCGTGGCCAGCGGACACACCGCCGACGCCCGGGCACAGCCGCGCGCTCATTCCGCTGGAAGTGGATGCGCCGGACCACCGTCGTTATCGGATGGTGGTGGACCCCCTGTTCCGCCCCCATGCCGTCGCCGACGTGGCGCCTGCGGTCAGGCAGTTCGCCCGTGAACTCGTCGATGGCATGGTTGCCAAGCGCGAGTTCGACTTCATGGAGGAGTTCGCCAAGCCGCTGCCCAGCGCGGTGTTCCTGCGGCAGGTGGGCCTCGACTTCTCCGTCGAGCAGCGTGACCAGCTCTGCGACTGGGCGGGAACTATTCTGCACACCACGACGGCAGGGGTGCAGCACGGGGACACGGACGCGCAGACCAAAGCGCGCATCGACGCCGGGAAGGCCCTGCACGACTTCCTGAAAGGGCTGCTGGACGAGCGCATCGAGAAGCCAGGCGACGACATCATCTCGGTCCTCGTCAAGGCCCAGATGCCCGGCGGCCGAACCCTGGAGTACCGAGAGATCCTCAACTTCGCCTACGTGCTCGTGCTGGCTGGCCTCGACACGGTGACGACGGCGCTCGGCTTCAGCTTCATGCACCTGGCACGACGCCCGGACCTGCAGGACAGGATCGCCGCGGATCCGAACCTCATCCCGAGCGCCGTCGAGGAGCTGCTGCGCTACGAGTCGATCGTCCACATGAGCCGAACCGTGGTGAAGCCACACACGATCGGGGGAACCGAGTTGAAGCCCGGCGACCGTGTGGTCGTGCCACTGGCCTCGGCGCACCGTGACGAGGACATTTTCGTCGACGCCGGCGAGATCGTGCTCGACCGCAGGCCCGAGCGCAGCATGATCTTCGGTGCCGGCAGCCATCGCTGCCTGGGCAGTCACCTGGCCCGGCTCGAGATGGGCATCGCCTTCGAGGAGATTTTCTCGCGTATCCCGCGGTTCTCCCTGCCGCCGGAGGCCGAGTTGGTCGCCCACGGCGGCCAGACACGCAGCCTCGCGAACCTGCCGTTCCGTACCTGGCGCGCCGGCGACCCCACCACGGCCTGACCGCCCTCGAGAAAAGGCATGACAGCGACCATGTCGGTTGACCAAGCAGTTCCCACAACAACACGACGGAACACGCTGCGTCCTGACGTGGCCAGGACGTTCCTCGAACCTCGCTCCGTTGCCATCGTCGGTGTGTCGACCAGCTCGGCCCAGGCCTACAAGGCAGGTGGTCGCGCGGTGCTCGAGCACCTCAGGGTTTATGGCTACCAGGGTGACGTCACTGTGGTTCATCCCAGTGCGACCGAAGTCGACGACCGGCGCGCCGTCCCCTCGCTGCGTGACATCGGCCATGTACCCGATGTGGTCGTGGTTGCGGTGCCGGCCCGGCACGTCCTGGGTGTCCTGCAGGAGTGCGCCGACATCGGGGTAACGCAGACTCTCGTGTTGACAGCCGGCTTCGCGGACATGGGACCCGACGGCCTGGCCCTGGAACAGTCCCTCCTCGACTTCGCGAGCGAGCACGGCATCGCCATGGTCGGGCCGAACAGCACCGGTCTGGTCACCGTACGCAGCGGGCTGGCGATGAGCATGACGTCGGTGCTGACGGAGGGAGAGCCGATCGCCCCTGGCGGCCTCGCGGTGATCGCGCAGAGCGGTGCGATCGGCAGCACCGTTGTCGAGCGGGCCCGTCTGGCAGGCGTCGGCATCTCGCACATCGTGAGTACGGGCAACCAGCGGGACATGGACATCCCCGACTTCGTGGCCTTCTTCGCCGAGCACCCCGATGTCGACACCGTGGCCCTCTACGTCGAGTCCATCCGCGATGGCGTGCTGTTCTCCCAGGCTGTCGAGAGGCTCCACGCCGCCGGCAAGCGTCTCGTGGCCTATCTCGGCGGCCGTACGGACGCCGGTGAGCAGGCTGCGGCAAGCCACACCGGCAAGATCGCGGGCAGGGGCGCTCTCGAGCTCGGGCTCCTGCGCGCTCTCGGTGTCACCGTCGTCGATGACCCGGACGACCTGTGGGTCCTTGGCGCAGTCCGCACCACGACGACCAGCACACCTTTCCCCAGGCGCTGGGGCATGGTCGCCTACTCCGGGGGAATGGCCGTGCTTGCCACCGAGCAGCTGGCGTCGGCGGGTGTCGTGTTCCCGGCGCTCTCCCAGCAGACGCTCGGGAAGGTCAAGGAGCGATCTCCGCAGTTCGTCGCGGCGCACAACCCCCTCGACGTGGGGCCCGGATCGATGCCGCACGACTTCCGCAGCTACTTGTCTGCCGTGGCCGCGGATCCTGCCGTCGAGGCATTATGCGTCCCACTCCCGATGGGTGCACGGGGTTGGAACCAGCAGAGCGTCGACGACGTGCTCACGGTGATGGACGAAAGCGGTAAGCCCTTCGTCGTGCTGTGGTACGGCGGCTATGCGCTGCGTCCATACATCGAGCAATTGCGTGCGCGAGGCGTCCTGGTCGCCGAGAAGCCGTCCGACCTTGGAAGGCTTGTCCGCGCGTTGCTGGGACCCGAGCGTACGACCACAGGGGAGGCAGCCGTTGTCGACCACTGTGGCGCCGGATCCCCATCGGCGAAAGGCGGAGCTGCCGCACTGCAACGGTTGGCCGCGCATGGCGTCGACGTCGTCGCCATGCGCGTGCTCGGCGACGATCCTGCGGCTGTGGCCAAGGCCGCGGCAGAGCTCGGCTACCCGGTCGTGCTGAAGATCGGCGACGAGGACGTGGCGCACCGCACCGAACTCGGGCTCGTCACCGTCGGGCTCAGGAGCGAAGACGCCGTGGTGTCGGCGCTCGGCGTGATGCGGGAGCGAGCCGGCAGAGCAGGGGTTCCAGGTACTCGGCAGTGGCTGCTGCAGGCCATGGCCACCGGCGGCGTCGAGCTCGTCCTCACCGTCCGA
Organism: Protofrankia sp. CiP1_Cm_nod1; assembly: GCF_920888515.1. Lineage (GTDB taxonomy): Bacteria > Actinomycetota > Actinomycetes > Frankiales > Frankiaceae > Protofrankia. Next base: position 13,921 of record NZ_CAKKTM010000001.1, read on the forward strand.
AACGCCGGTCGTCTCGGCGTCTTCGGGAGTATCGGCCTCGGTGGGGCAGCCGTGGAAGTCCTGCGGGACGTCGAGTCCGTCCCCCTGCCCTGTGACGAGGAGACCCTCCGCCGTGCGCTGAGCCGCCTGCGCACGGCGGATCTGTTCTTCGGCTTCAGGGGGTCAGACCCCGTGGACCTGGGATGGGTGCATCACACGCTGCACCGGATGGCCGACCTCCTCCACACCGCGCGGCTGCGGGAGATCGAGGTCAACCCTGCCCTCGTCGATGGGGGCGGTGGAGTCGTTGTGGACGCCCTCTTCGTGCCTGACATCTCTGGTTGACGTTGTTCAAATTCAGTCTAGAATTAGAAATCGATGCGATGAGCGCGCGCAACGTGCGGTCATGATTCCTCGGAGAGTCACATGAGCGATGACGCCAGGGCGCCTGTCTTCGACTGCGACCAGCACTACTACGAGCCGCTCGACGCCTTCACGAGGCATCGGCCCAGGGAATGGGCCGAGCGAACGGTGCAACTGGCCGAGATCGACGGGCGTAAACGACTGATCGTCGGCGGCAGGGTCGACAAGACGGTGACGAACCCGACGTTCGACCCCATCGTCAAGCCCGGTGTCATGGCCGACTATTTCCGGGGCAACAAGGCTGGCAAGCCGCTGTCGGAGTACCTCGCGCAGCGCGAGCCGCTCCCGGCCTACTACCGCGACCGGGACGCCCGAATCCGCAAGCTGGACGAGCAGGAGATCCAGTGTGTCTGGATGCTGCCGTCCCTCGGCATGGGAATCGAGGAGAGCCTGCAGGAGGACGTGCCAGCGGCGGCCGTCGCGTTCAAGGCATTCAACCGCTTCCTTCTCGACGACTGGGGCTACAACTACCAGGACCGCATCTTCACCGCGCCCTACCTGGCCTTCGGAGACGTCGACGCCGCAGTGGGAGAGGTCGAGCACGGTCTCGACAACGGAGCGCGCATCTTCGTCGTCCGGCCGCAGGCCGTGTACACCGAAGACGGGTGGATCAGTCCCGGTAACGAGCGGTTCGACCCCATCTTCGCCCGCCTCGCCGAAGCGGGTGCCACGCTCATCCCGCATGTCGGCGAGGTCGGGGGCGTCGGCCTCGACAAGTACGTTGATCACCACGGCAACATCATTGGTGGGGTGGCCCCGCCGCTTGAAGTTGCGGTCGGTCACGACCGGGCGATCGGTAACTACCTGGGTGCCCTCGTCTGTGACAAGTTGTTCGAGCGCTTCCCCAGCCTCCGTGTGGCGTCCGTGGAGAACGGTGCAGAGTTTCTCTCTCTCCTGCTGGCGGGGCTCAACCGTGCGGGTTTCCAACAGCCTGGATATTTCTCCTCGGATCCAGTCGAGCAGTTCAAACAGCATGTCTGGGTCGCGCCCTTCTGGGAGGACAACCTGCTCGAGGTCGTCAGGCATCTCGGACCCGACCATGTGCTTTTCGGATCCGACTACCCGCATCCCGAGGGCCTTGCCGAGCCGAGGCAGTACGAAAAGATCACCGCAGAGCTGAACGACCCGGTTGCCGAACGCAAGATCCTGTGGAGCAACACCGCGATGCTGACAGGTTTGTCTGTCGGCATCGGCTGAGCGGCCCTGATCCGATCATGGAGCTGAAGGGCAAAGTCGTCGTCGTCACGGGCAGCGCGCGGGGGATGGGCGCGGCCATGTGCCGCCGCTTCGCCACAGAGGGGGCGACCATCGTGGTGTCCGATATCGACCAACTGGGGACCATGAGGGTGGCCGACGAGCTCGGCTGCCTCGGCCACCCCTGCGACGTGCGGATGGAGGACCAGGTCATCGACCTGGTCGACGCCGCGACCCGCGAGCACGGGCGTGTCGATGTCTTCGTGTCCAACGCAGGTGTGCTGTGGGGAGAGCCCTGGGACGGCACCACGCCGCTGCAGGAGCGTGGCAATCCCTGGGCGTCCAACGCCGCCTGGCAGGAGGTCTGGGACGTCAACGTGATGCAGCAGGTTTATGCCGCGCGCGCGGTGCTGCCCCAGATGCTCGCGCGAGGTGAGGGCTACCTTGTCCAGAATGCGTCCGCGGGTGGTCTGCTGACCGCACTCGGCAACGCGCCGTATACGGCCGTAAAGCATGCGGCGGTGGGTCTTACGGAATGGCTCGCCATCCACTACGGGGACGCCGGTATCAAGGTGTCCTGCATCGTGGCGGAGGGGGTGCGGACAGACATGCTGCGCGGCGCCCAGGGCGAGTGGTTCGCTGTCGCGGGTGCCGTGACGCCAGAGGACGCCGCACAGTCGATCGTCGACGGGGTGCGTAAGGAGGAATTCCTGATCCTCACCCACCCGGACGTTTCGAGGTATTTCCAGGGCAAGGCTGCCGACCACGACGCCTGGCTTGTGAAGATGCGGCGTCTGCACGCCAGGACTCCGCGCTGACATGCTGCTGACACGGAGGAGTGCCCATGGTCGTCGTACGTGACGAGCTGTATGTCGCAGGTAGGTGGCGGCGACCACATGGGCAGGATGAACTCCTGGTTCATGGAGCGGCGAATGGGGCCGTGATCGGGATCATCCCCGATGCGGATGCTGTCGACGTCGACGACGCCGTCGAGGCGGCGAAGCAGGCGTTCCCGGCCTGGTCCACGACGCCATTACGCGAACGCCTGGAGCTGATCAGACGCCTGGAGGAGGCGCTGACCGCCCGTATCGACGAACTGGCTAGAACCATCACCACCGAGGTTGGTACTCCGGTGCGGGTGTCCCGGCTCCTGCAGGCAGAGGCGCCATGCCGATCTCTCGCGCACTACAGAGCATTGCTTCCGGAGCTCTCGCTCGAGGAGAAGATCGGCTCGTCGGTCGTCATCCGTGAGCCGCTCGGCGTCGTCGCGTGCATCACCGCGTGGAATTACCCCCTGCAGCAGGTGCTCGGCAAGGTGGGAGCTGCGCTGGCGACGGGATGCACGACGGTCGTGAAGCCGTCGGAGGTGGCTCCGCTCAGCGCCTTCATCGTGGCGGAGGCCGTCGACGAGGCGGGTTTCCCCGCGGGCGTCTTCAACCTGGTCACCGGTACTGCGGAGTCGGTGGGGGAACCGCTGGTCGTCCATCCGGACGTCGACATGGTCCACGTCACGGGCAGTACCCGGGCCGGCCGTCGGATCGGAGCGCTCGCGGCAGGGACGATAAAGCGGCTGGCCTTGGAGCTCGGCGGCAAGTCCGCCAACGTGATCCTCGACGACGCCGACCTTGCTCAGGCCGTGAAGGTCGGCGTTGCGAACTGCTTCACCAACAGCGGGCAGACCTGCACCGCGTGGACGCGCATGCTTGTGCCGCACGGGCGGCTTGCCGAGGTGGAGGAGCTGGTGAAGGCGCGGGTGGCCGGCTACCGGTTGGGCGACCCTCTCGACCCGGCGACGAACATGGGGCCGCTGGTCTCTCAGAGGCAGCAGGAGTCGGTCCGCGGCTTCATCCGCGGCGCCCTCGACGAAGGCGCCCGACTGGTCGCCGGGGGGCCGGAGCAGCCCGAGGAGACGTCCGTAGGCTACTTCGTCAAGCCCACGGTCTTCTCTGACGTCATGCCAGGGATGACCATTGCCCAGGAAGAGGTTTTCGGTCCCGTCCTGGCGATCATGCCATTCGATGATGACGATGACGCCATCCGGATCGCCAACTCCACCATCTACGGGCTCGCGGGCGGTGTGTGGTCGCAGGACACCGCTCGTGCAGCGCGGGTGGCGCGCCGCATCCGTGCCGGACAGGTCGACATCAACGGCTCGTTCTTCAACGCCCAGGCCCCGTTCGGGGGTTTCAAACAGTCGGGTGTCGGTCGGGAGCTGGGGATACACGGGCTGCTCGAGTTCTACGAGCTCAAGTCACTCCAGTACGCGTGACCGCCGAGGAAGAGGAGCAGGACCACAGTGGACTTCACCGAGGCTGAGGACCTCCGGCTGATCCGCGATGCGATTCGCAGCATCTGCAGCAAGTTCGACGACGAGTACTGGGCCGGGCGTGACGCGAAGCACGAGTTCCCCTGGGACTTCTACACCGCCCTCGCCGAGGGCGGCTGGATCGGCATCGCCATCCCGGAGGAGTACGGCGGAGGTGGGCGGGGGCTGCTGGAGGCGTCGGTGATCCTCGAGGAGGTAGCTGCCTCCGGGGCCGCGATGAACGGCTGCAGCGCGATCCATCTGTCCATCTTCGGGATGCACCCGATCGCCCTGCACGGCAGTGAGGAGCTCAAGCGGAAGTACCTTCCGCGGGTGGCGAGCGGTGACCTGCACGTTGCCTTCGGCGTGACCGAGCCGGACGCCGGTACCGAGACGCTCGCCATCCGGACGTCGGCCAGGCTCGAGGGGGACCATTACCGCGTACGCGGGCAGAAGGTCTGGACCTCCAAGGCGCTCGAGTCGGAGAAGGTGCTGCTGCTGGTCCGCACGACCCCGGTCGAGCAGGTGCGCACCCGCACGGAGGGACTGACCCTGCTCATGGCCGACCTTCAGAACCCGGCCGTGACGATCCGGCCCATCCCGAAGGCGGGTCGCAACGCTGTCGCCTCCTGCGAGACGGTCTATGACGACCTGCTCGTCCACGTGTCTGACAGGGTCGGAGAAGAGGGAGCGGGCTTCCGGTATCTGCTCGACGGCCTCAACGCCGAGCGCATCCTGATCGCCAGTGAGGCGCTCGGCATCGGGCGTGCCGCGCTGCGCCGGGCGGTCGGCTATGCGCGCGATCGTGTCGTCTACGGACGACCCATCGGGCAGAACCAGGGCATCGCGTTCCCGCTCGCCGAAGCGCACTCGCGGCTGCAGGCCGCAGAGTTGGTCACCCGTCGGGCCGGTTGGCTGCTCGATCAGCGCCTGCCGGCAGGCGCGGAGGCCAACATGGCGAAGTTCCTCGCCACGGATGCCGGCTTCCAGGCCGCCGACGTTGCCATGCAGGTGCACGGCGGTTTCGGATACGCCGAGGAGTACCACGTGGCCCGCTACTGGCGCGAGGCCAGACTGATGAAGATCGCACCCCTTCCGCAGGAGCTCGTGCTCGCCTACATCTCGCAGCACGTCCTCGGCCTGCCCAAGAGCTACTGAAGCACGGGTGTGCACCCCTTGACCTGATTCGAAATCAACATAGATTCAACCGGGGGTCGCCTGCCATGCCGAGAGTGGCGTCCCGTCGGACACTGAGAGCCGAGGAGCAGACGTGACCACCATGACCGAAGCGCTGCCTGAGCAGCCCGCGCCGCTGACGGCAGAGCATGGCTCCGGCTACAAGGTTTTAGGCGACTGGCTGCGGGACGAAGCTGCGCGCGACCCCGACCGGGACTTCGTGCAGTGCGCGAGCCCCTGGATGACGCTCGGGGAACTCGACCGGCTCTCGGACACTGTGGCGGCTGCCCTTCAGGGCCTTGGCGTCGGTAAAGGTGACCGCGTGGCGATCAACCTTCCCAACCGCATCGAGTACATCGTTCTCATCTACGCGATCGCCAAGACCGGAGCGATCCAGGTCCCGCTGAACACCTACCTGCGTGGCGACTTCCTGCGGCACCAGCTCGCACAGACCACACCGCGCGTCTACATCGGCGATGCCGCCGCTCTGCAGATGCTCGAGCCCGTGCTGCCTGAGCTCGACGGCATCGAACACCTGGTGGTCGTCGGGGAAGCCCCTGAGACGACGTCGCTGCCCGACCTCACGCCGTTCGCGTCGCTTGAGGGCTCGCCTCGGCCCCTCGAACCGGTGGCCCTCTCGTCCGCGGATGTGTGTGCCGTCATCTACACGTCGGGGACCACGGGTCCGTCGAAGGGCTGCACGATTACGCACGGGTACTACTGCAACCTCGTCAACGTCTTTATCGATTTCGGCTGGTACGCCGAGGGCGATGTTGTCTTCGGTGCGAACCCCCTGTTCCACTTCAGCGGCCAGACCTGGCTCGTGGCCGCCGCCCTGGCCGTCAGGGGATCCGCCATCGTCGAGCCGTCCTTCAGCGCGTCCGGCTACATGTCCCGCATCCGCGAGACGGGTGCGACGACGGCGATGGGCATGGGCGCCATGGGAATGGCGATCATGACTACACCGCCGAGCCCGGAGGACAAGCAGCACAAGCTGCGCCACATCACCTTCATGCCGTCGACCCCTGCACTCGTCGAGCAGTTCGCGGAGCGCTTCGGTATCGAGCCCTTCGCTGAGGTCTTCGGGCAGTCCGAGTGCTGGCCAGCGCTGCTGGGCGACCCTCGTGGCATGCGCAAGCCTGGCAGCATGGGCAAGCTGACGCCCGGCCTGCAGGTCAAGATCGTCGATGAGGGTGACGTCGAGGTGCCCCCGGGAGAGCCCGGTGAGATCGTGGTCCGCGCGGAGGAGCCTTATCGTCTGTTCTCCGGTTACTGGCGCAATGACGCGGCCACCGTCGAGACTTTCCGTAACCTCTGGCACCACACCGGAGACAGCGGCCGCGTCGACGAGGACGGGTACTTCTGGTTCGTCGACCGCAAGAAGGATTCGCTGCGGCGCCGCGGGGAGAACGTGTCCTCGCTCGAGCTCGAAGCAGCGTTGATGAAGCACCCTGCCTTCTCGGCGGTCGCAGTCCACGCGGTGCCGTCAGAGCTGTCCGAGGACGACATCAAGGTGTGCATCGTTCTCAAGCCGGATGAGTCGGTCGAGCCCGAGGAGCTCTTCGACTTCTTCAGGACCACACTGCCGTACTACGCGGTCCCCCGTTACGTGGAGTTCCTCGACGCTCTGCCGGCAAACGTCAACGGCCGCGTGCAGAAGTTCAAGCTTCGCGAGCGCGGCATCACGGCGGAGACGATCGACTTCGAGGCGCTGGGTCTGGTCATCGCGAGGAGCGAACGTCGGGCTACGTGAGTGTCCATCCTGACTCCGCCGGCCGCCCCCTGACCTGCAGTTGCAGGTCAGGGGGCGGCCGGCGTTGAGCCGGCGGTGGACGCGCGCTTGATGTCGAAGTCGTCCCGTCGCACGTCCTGTGGGGAGAGCGACGTCGATCCGCTGAGCAGCCGCCGAGCCGCCATGTGGTCAGCTGGGCGGTTCACCGACTCGACGCCCAGCAGGCGCCCCTGCGAGAAGCAGTACACCGAGAAGCGCTCGCTGCTGACGTCTCCTCTTACGGCTACTTCCGTATGGCCCGTGGTGAGCCCGGCGATCTGCAGCTTGATGTCGGCCTGGTCGCTCCAGAACCACGGGACGGAGCTGAAGGGTTCAGGGCGGCCGGTCAACGTGGCTGCCAGGCGCCGTCCCTGCGCAGTCGCGTTCTGGACGGACTCGAGCCGCACACGCGTTCCACCTGCGAACGGATTCGGGGCACAGACGCAGTCCCCGACCGCGTAGACGTGCGGCGCCGAGGTGCGCAACAGCTCGTCGACCACGATACCGTTGTCCACCTCGAGGCCAGCCTGCTCGGCGAGCTCCACGTTGGGGCTTGCACCCACGCCCACCAGCACGAGGTCAGCAGGGAGACGGCGGCCGTCCGTCGTGTCGACAGCGGCCACGCGGCCGGCCACACCGACGATCCGGCTGACCGTGGTCGTCAGCTCGACATCGAGACCGCGTGCCCGGTGAGCCTGCAGAAGGAACGCAGCAGTGTGGCTCGACAGGACACGGCCCATGAGCTGGTCGGCGACCTCGACGACCGTCGCGTTCTTCCCCAGCTGCACTGCGGTCGCTGCGACCTCCATGCCGATGAAGCCGCCTCCGACGACCACCACGCGCGCAGCCTGTTCCAGGCGAACTTTCACCTCGTCGGCTTCATCCAGGGTGCGCAGGGACAACACACCCTCGAGGCCGGCACCCTCCAGCCGGAGCAGCCGGTTCCTCGCGCCGGTCGCAAGCACAAGATCGTCGTATTCCAAGGCTTCGCCGTCCTGAAGCAGGACCCTGCGACCGTCGGTATCCAGATGCTTGGCGCGTGTGCTGGTACGCACCTCGATGCCCTGCTCCCCGAACCACGACTCCGGCCGCAGCCACAGGGCGTCACGCGAGGTCTTGCCGGTCAGGTGGCCCTTGGACAGCGGAGGTCGCTGGTAGGGCAGGTGAGCCTCTGCACCAACGAGGACGATGCGGCCTGTGAAGCCCTCCTCGCGCAGTGACGACGCAACCTGACAGCCGGCCTGGCCGGCACCGACCACTATGACCGTCGAAGAGCCCATCAGTACTGGGTCTCCGGGCATCGGACCACGATGCCGTCCAGCTCGGGACCCAGAGGCAGCTGGCACGAGAGCCGGCTGCCCGTTTCACGCGGGGCGGCGGTGAAGTCGAGCATCTCCTGCTCGTCGTTGCTGATGGGCGGCAGGTGGTCGAGGTGCTCCTCAGCCACGTAGACGTGGCAGGTCGCGCAGGCGAGCGTCCCCCCGCACTCGGCGACGATCTCCGTGACGCCGTGTGCGACAGCCGCCTGCATGATGCTGGTGCCGTCACCTACATCGACGGCGATGTCGTCACCGTTGGGGCGTAGGAAGGTCACCTTTGGCACTGGATCGTCTCCTCATCGCGTGGACGTGGCGACGTAGCGTCGCTCGATAGATTCTAAATATGATTCGGTACCTTGTCCATGGTGTTGAACAAGCTGGCGAACCTGGCGCAGAATCTTGACGAAATTAGAATGTGATGTACGATACACGTGCTCAGGTGGAGGTCAGAGCGGTCGCAAGCGGCTCGGCGACCGCAAACGGACCCTGCCATGCCGGCCACTCACAGGAGGATGACCATGACGAGTTCCACCGGGGCCACGCAGAACGAGCCTCAGGAAGTCGTCCACTTCACGCCGTTGGACCCGACCCTGGCGGACGACTTCTGGCCGAGGATGAACGACCTGCGCAACCGCTGCCCGGTCGTGTGGAGCGACCAGCCCTGGAGCGATAAAGTCGCCGGATTCTGGGTGGTCAGCGACTATGCCGACGTCATGGCGGCCGGCGTGAACTGGAAGGCCTTCAGCAACGCTCAGGGTGCGGCCCCCGTGCAGTTCGACCTCGACATCCTGCGCATGATCCCGCTGGAGACCGACCCCCCACTGCACCGCGGCATCCGACGTCTGCTCAACCCGTTCTTCACGGCGGAGGCCCAGCAGGCCGGCGAGGCGGGCATCCAGGAGAAGGTCGACACGCTGCTCGGCCGCTGCGTCGCCAAGGGCGAGGTCGACTTCATCTCGGAGTTCACGCAGGTGCTGCCTCCTATCGTGTTCTTCGGGACCTACCTCGAGCAGCAGGAATCGGAGATCGGCTGGGTGCTCGAGGTGCTCAACACCCTCCTGACTCAGCCTGAGAAGGCGCTGGAGGTTGCTCCTCGCCTGCTCACGTGGGGCGCCGAGTTGCTCGTCAAGCGCCGTGAGCAGGGTCGGCGTGACGACCTTGCCGGTGTCATCGCGCACATGGGGCTGGAGGGGAGCGACGACGGTCTGGAGCTGGACGAGAAGCAGCGCATCGAGACGCTGAACCTCATGATCATGGCCGGCATGGAGACGACGATGGGCGCTCTGGGCAGCATCGCGGTGCGTCTCGCGACCGACCAGGCTCTGCGCGCCGAGCTCGCGACCGCTGACGACAAGCGCCTCGGTCGCGTTGTCGACGAGTTCCTCCGTTTCGAATCACCCGTTCCGACAGCGGGCCGAACGCTCACCGAGGACGCCGAGATGAGCGGCTGCCCCATGCGCGGCGGTGACCGCGTCCTCCTCAACTGGGCTGCAGCCAACCGCGACCCCGCGCAGTTCAAGGACCCGGACACCCTCGATTTCGAGCGCCAGAACGTCTCTTCGCACGTGGCCTTCGGCGCCGGCATTCACCGGTGCCTCGGCAACCACCTTGCGCGCCGAGAGATCAAGGCCAGTATCAAGGCGATCTGTCAGCTGACGACCTTCGAGGTGTCCCAGGCCGGCTTCACGCCCTCGTACCGCCCGGCCTTCGCGCGCGGACCCATTAGTCTGCCCGTCCGCCTGGTTCGCTAGATCTTT
>NZ_CAKKTM010000001.1:24228-45762 GCF_920888515.1 Protofrankia sp. CiP1_Cm_nod1
CCGTGCGTCCGGCGCCGCACCGCAGCCGTCCCCGGTCGCGCTGCTCACGACGCGACCCCACTATCCGGAGATACACGTAACCATGACTGACACCTCGACCGAGCTGGCGCTGCTCCAAGGAGCGCGGCTCAAGGGACGGCTCACGCCCGAGACCGCGGCTGTGTTCGTGGGTGACGAAGGGCAGGCGCTCCTGCAGGAGCTCGAGGCTCGTGGACTCCTTAAGGCGGGTGCCGCTGGAGCACGCCTCACGTCAGAGGGCAAGGAGCGGCTGGCGTCCCTGCTCGGCGAGGAGCGTGAGACAGCCGGGGTGGGCACACTGACCGGGCTCTACGCCGAGTTCGACGAGCCCAACCACACGCTCAAGGAGGTAGTCACCGCCTGGCAGCTGCGTCCTGGCGGGACAGTGAACGACCACTCCGACGCTGACTACGACCGGGAGGTCCTGGGCCGCGTCGAAGCGGTGCACGCTGTGGCTGCGCCGCTGGTCGAGCGGATCGCTGCGGAAGTGCCCCGCCTGGCGACATACTCCCGACGACTGGCTGCAGCCCTTGCGCGGCTGGATGCGGACCACCGCTTCTTGGCCAACCCGCTCGTGGACAGCTACCACCAGGTCTGGTTCGAGCTGCATGAAGACCTTCTCGGGCTGCTCGGCCTGGATCGCGAGGACGAGGCCAAGGCGGGCCGGGCCTAGTGAAACCAATCCTGCTCGACGGTTCTGTTGAGCTCGACCGCGACCTCGTCGGTGGTAAGGCGTGGGCTGTGAACCACCTGCGCCGGCTGGGGTTGCCGGTGCCGCCCGCCTTCGCCCTGGGGACGGATGTCTGTCGTACGACACTGCAGGATGGGGCGCTCTCCGTAGAGGCGACCAAGGCGCTCGACGTCGGGGTGCGACACCTGCAATCCGTCCTGGGCCGCTCGTTCGGCGGCGCGGAGAGCCCGCTGTTCGTGTCGGTGCGCTCGGGTGCAGCCCGCAGCATGCCCGGCATGATGGACACGGTCCTCAACGTCGGCGCGACGGCCACCACCCTGGCTGCCCTGGCAGAGGAGCATGGCGCCGAGGTGGCGGACGACGTGGGTGTCAGGTTCCTCCATCTGTTCGAGAAGGTCGTCGGCACCGTGCCGCCGGAGGACCCCTTCGAGCAGTTACTCGCGGCGGCCGAGGCTGTGTTCAGGTCGTGGATGTCTCCGCGTGCGACGGCCTACCGCCGTCACCACGGCCTTCCCGACGGCGGTGGGACGGCGGTGACCGTCCAGGCGATGGTGTTCGGCAACTTCGACCAGTGGTCCGGCACGGGGGTGCTGTTCACGCGCAACCCGCTGAGCGGCGCCCGCGCCCCGCTGGGTGAGTGGTTGCCGCTGGCGCAAGGCGAGGACGTCGTCTCCGGGCGGGTCACGCCACTCCCTCTGGATGCGCTCGCGCGCAGCATGCCCGAGATTCACGCGGAGCTGCTTGAGGCGGCGCAGCGGTTGGAAGCCGACGCCCGTGACGTCCAGGACGTGGAGTTCACCGTGGAGTCGGGTCGGCTCTGGCTGCTGCAGACGCGGTCTGCGAAGCGCTCTGCCGAGGCGGCTGTGCGCATCGCTGTCTCGATGCAACGGGAGGGGATCCTGACCACTTCGGAGGCGGTCGCTCGGCTTACGCCTGGCGACGTCGCTGCCATGCTTCGGCCCAGGGTCGATCCCGCAGCGGCCGCGGTCGCCACCGTCGTGGCGAAGGGCGAGCCGGCGTGCCCGGGCGTGGGGGTCGGCCTGGTCGTCGGTAGCGCGAACGAAGCCGAGGACCATGCGGACGCCGGCGAGGATGTCGTGCTGGCTACGCCCACGACCGACCCCGACGACGTGCACGGCATGGTCGTCGCCCGAGCGATCGTCACAGAGCTGGGTGGCTCCACCTCGCACGCCGCGGTGGTCAGCCGGGAGCTGGATCGGCCGTGCGTCGTGGGCTGCGGGGCGGGATTCCTTACGGATCTCGTCGGGCGTGAGGTGACCGTCGACGGAGGCGCCGGGCTCGTATACGAGGGCCGCCTTGCGGTCGTCCCTCCGGCCTCCGGCGACGACCCCGACCTGAGCCTGCTGACGCGGTGGCTCGGGGTCGAGTCGCCCGCCATGCTGCCGGCTGCTCTCGGTTACCCGGCGGACTGATCCTGCCTCGGGGACGTCCTTGCGTTGCTTGACAACGTTCGAAACCAATATAGGTTTAGACAGAAAATCTGTGACGGCTGTCACACCCCTCACTCGCGGCCGGCCCAGCGCTGTGAATAGACGACCGGCGCCGCCGGTCCAGGTAAGAGGAGCTCAATGCCCCACGTGTCCACGCCCGCACCGTTCTCGCGGCGCGGCGTCCTGCGTCCTGCAGCAGCAGCTGTTGCTGTCGGGACCTTTTTAGTTCTCGCCTTAGCCGGGTGTTCCAGCTCCGACGACGCCGGCAAGGATGCCGTCACCCCGACCGCGACGGGAAGCGCCTCCGCCGTGGTGGCGGCAGCCCAGGCAGAGGTGACGAAGCTGCTGCAGGCCCCGACGTCCATCGGGGTGACCGAGCCGTTGAAGAGTGCTCCGGGCAAGGGAGGCACGCTCGTCTTCCTCTCCTGCGAGAACGGTCTGTGCCAGGTGCTCGCCAAGGGTATGGGTACGGCGGCGAAGGCCGCGGGCCTCGAATACAAGAACCAGCCGATCAAGCTTGCAGACCCGGCGACGCTCATCGCCGGGATGCAGCAGGCCCTTGAGATGGACCCGAAGCCGGTGGGCGTGGCCTTCGCCGGCATACCGGAGGCCGTCTGGGGGAGCCAGGTCCCCGCGTTCCAGAAGGCCGGCGTGCCGCTCATCCCGATCGCTGTCGGTGAGACGACCGCGAGCCCGGTCGTCCCCGCAGGATCGCTTGACGGGCCCGCTGATGCTCGGACCCAGGCGATCGCGATCGCGAACTTCTTCATCGCGGACTCGCAGGGACGGGGCAAGTCGCTGATCGTGAACGTCCCGGACGTGGGCTCGCTCAAGATCGTGACAGACCAGTATGTGTCCACGGTCAAGTCGGGCTGCCCGGACTGCTCGGTGGGGACGGTCGACGTAACGCTGGCCCAGGTGGGCGGCGGACAGGTGGTGCCGGCGGTCGTGTCTGCACTCCAGCGCAACCGGGATGTGAAGTATGTGGTCACGGTGCAGGGCGAGTTCACGCAGGGCCTGCAAGCGGCGGTGAAGGCGGCGGGTCTTCCCGACGTCCAGCTGCTCGGCATCAACCCGGCCAAGTTCAACCAGCAGCAGGTGCAGACCGGCGAGGCGAAGGCGTTCACACTCCTGCCCTTCAACATCATGGCGTGGAAGGCCGTGGACGTCGCACTGCGCTATGCGCAGGGCATGTCCGTGGAACCGGGCGACGGTGCACTCCCGCTCCAGCTGCTCACTAAGGAGACGGTCGGGAGCCCGCAGGACTCGATCGACCGGCCCGAGGACTACGAGCAGCAGTTCAAGAAGCTGTGGAAGGTAGGGTGACCCCTCACGAGGTGGTGGAGCGGGCCAGCGGAGCTGGCCCGCTCCCGCCCAGCCTCCTCGTACGCGGCCTCAGCAAGAGCTTCGGCCCGACACGCGCGCTCGCTGACGTCGACCTACGGGTCGACGCCGGCACCGTGCACGCCTTGCTGGGGGAGAACGGCTCGGGGAAGTCCACGCTCATCAAGACGCTCTCCGGCTACCACCATCCCGATCCGGGCGGCAGCGTGGAAGTCGGCGGTCAGCCGCTGCAGGCCGGCGTTGCCTCCTCTGCCTACGACCTCGGCTGCCGCTTCGTGCACCAGGATCTCGGCCTCGTGGACACCTGCAGCGTGGCGGACAACGTCGCACTGACCGCGGGGTTCCCCACGCGCTGCGGTGCAGTGCGTCGCAAGGCCCTGCGGCGGCGCACGGAAGAGGCGCTTCAGCGTCTGGGCCTGGCGCTGGACCCCGATACGCTCGTGGGCGGACTGGCTGCCGCCGAGCGTACCGGTGTGGCTGTCGCAAGGGCCCTCGCGGACGCCGACAGGACCAGCGTGCGCCTGCTGGTCCTCGACGAACCAACGGCCACCTTGCCGGACACCGAGGTCAAACAGCTGCTGGCGGTGGTGCGGGCAGTGGCTGCGAGCGGCGTCGGTGTCCTGTATGTCACTCACCACCTGGACGAGGTGTTCGAGGTTGCCGATGACGTCAGCGTCCTGCGCGACGGCCGCAAGGTCGTGACCACCAAAGCAAGGGCCCTCACCAGGCGCGAGTTGGTGGAACATCTGGTAGGCGGCGAGCTGGAGGAGGTGAGCGCGGCGTCAGGCTCGTTGCCCACGGCGCACGCAGCTCCCGTGCTGCGTGTTCAGGATCTGTCGGCGGGTCCGCTGGTGACCGCGAACTTCACCGTCCGTCCGGGAGAGGTGGTCGGTGTCGCCGGTCTCACGGGTTCTGGGCGGGAGACGCTGCTCCCGGCGATCTTCGGTGCCATCCCGCGAAGCAGCGGCCGGGTCCAGATCGACGATGTGATCCTGGCTCCCGGACGACCAGACCGCGCGATCGCCGCGGGGCTCACGCTGCTGCCGGCCGATCGCGTTCGGCTGGGAGGCGTCATGTCGATGTCGGCGCGCGAAAACCTGACCCTGCCAGCCCTCCGGGCCCTCTGGCGCGCCCCGCGCTTACGGCGGCGACTCGAAGTCGCCCAAGCCCGAACGTGGTTCGAGCGGCTCGACGTCCGCCCGCGCGGCGCGGTGGACGCTCCCCTCGGGTCGTTCAGCGGTGGCAACCAGCAGAAGGTGCTGTTCGGCAAGTGGCTCAGATGTGCCCCTCGGGTTCTCTTGCTCGACGAGCCCACACAGGGTGTCGACATCGGTGCGAAGGCCGAGATCCACCGTCAGATCCTCTCGGCCGTGGAGACGGGGGCGGCGGCTGTCGTGAGCTCCTCGGACTATGACGAGCTGGTTGCCCTGTGCCGTCGCGTCATGGTGCTCCGCGACGGACGGTTTGTGGCCGAGTTGTCGAATGGCGCGCTGACCGTGGCCGAAGTGGCCCGCGAGGCGTTGGGCTCCGAGGACCGGGCAGCATGAGCGCCTCGCCGACCACGCGTCCTCGACCAGGCCTGGGCTTCGACCGTTTCTCCGGCCTGTACCTGTGGGCGCTCATCATCATCGTCTTCGGTATCTGGGTGCCAGACCTGTTTCTCACGATGGGCACCCTGCACTCGGTGGCCGCGCAACAGGCAATTGCGGCCATTGTGGCTCTCGCCGTCCTGGTGCCGCTCGCCGCGGGCGCCTACGATCTCTCCGTCGGTGCGACCGTCAACCTCGCGACCATCATCGTGACCGTCCTGCAGGCGGACAAGGGCTGGTCCATGTGGCCGGCCATCGGTGTCACGGTTGTCGCCTGCTTCGTCATCGGCGCCGTCAACGGCTTCGTGGTCGTGGTGCTGCGCGTCAACTCCTTCATCGCCACCCTGGGGGCGGCCTCGATCATCGCGGCACTTCAGTCAATCGTCTCTGGTCAGAGACAACCGCTTCCGCCCACGAGCCGAGCCTGGAGCGACCTCACTCAACGCGAGGTGCTCGGCTTTCAGATCGTCGTCCTGTACATGCTCGTGGTGGCCATCATCCTGTGGCTGGTGCTGTCGCAGACCCCGGTGGGACGCTATATCTACGCCGTCGGCGGGAATGCTGAGGCGGCTCGGCTGTCCGGCGTGCGGACGGGGACCTGGACGTGGTTCTCCCTCACGACGAGCGCGACGCTGTGCGGGATTGCGGGTGTCCTGTACGCATCCTTGTCAGGGCCGTCGCTGACGTTCGGCGGAGCGCTGCTGCTGCCAGCGTTCGCCGCAGTCTTCCTGGGGTCGACGCAGCTGCATCCGGGCCGCTTCAACGTGTGGGGGACGCTCATCGCCCTCTACGTCCTGGCCACCGGCATCAAGGGTCTCCAGCTCGTCACCGGCGTGCAGTGGCTGGCAGACCTCTTCAACGGTGTGGCCGTCATCACGGCTGTCGCCTTTGCGGTGTGGCGCCAGAGGAAGGCGCGCTCGAGGCGGGACGCGGCAGCCTCCCAGCGGAGCAAGGGAACGGGAAGTGCGGAAATGGATGTTGGAGGCGTGACTCCGGCGTCCGGTCAGCAGCCTGCGGCCGTGCGCTAACTGTTCGCGTGACTGGTGCCAGGACAGCACCGGGAGAGCGGCGACGAGAGGAATACGACCATGATCATGGAGCTGGCTGTCGAGCAGTGGGATCCGCTCCACAGCCGCAGCGCGCCCCAGGCTTTCTGGAGTACCTCGAACTTCGGTGAGGCGATGCCGGGTGTGATGACGCCTCTGGGATGGACGTTCTGGGGTCCGACGGCGGAGCGCGCCACCCGGGCGGCGTTCGGAAGCATGGGTGCGCTGACACGGAAGGAGAGCGGTTTCCCCGCCGACGAGCGGGACCGTGTGTGCAACGTCTTCTACGGCCGGGTGGCGGGCCGGGTGGACTTCCTGGTCGGGATCGGAGATCGCCTCCCCGGCACCTCGGGCGCGGCAGTGGCCGAGCAGGTGGTGGGTGCCATGCCGCCGGAGCTGGCGAGCAGCCCGAGCCGTCGTCGGTGGCCGGTCATCGCCCTACGCTTTCCCTACAGCTTCGCGACCATCGGGCGCAAGGTGCGCAGGGCGAACGCTGAGACGCAGCAGTGGTGGCTGGAGAGCGTCGGCAAGACGAAGGATCTCTCCCGTGCCGAGGCCATCCGGCAGTTTCACGAGGCCGCGCGGCGCTTCGAGCACAACGTGACTGTGCAGGGCATCCACGTCCTGTGCGCTGTGCAGCCGGTCTACGAGCAGCTCCGACGACTTGTCGAAGGCGCCGCCGTCGGGGAGGTGACGTCGTTCATGAGCGGGTACGGCGCACACGCGGAGAGCGCGATCGTGACCGACATGTGGGCCGCATCCAGGGACCGCCTGACCATCGAGGAGGTCGTGCGGCGACACGGTTTCCATGGGCCCCGCGAAGGTGAGATCTCAGGCCGTGTGTGGCGGGAGGACGACGCTGCATTGCGCAAGCTCCTGGAGGGCTACCGCGCGCTGGACGAGACCGCCGACCCTGCGCGCATCGAAGGACGGAAGCGACAGGCTCGTGAGGCGCTCGAGCGCAAGCTCCTGGCATCGTTGCCACGACACCGCCGCCCGGGCGCGCGTCTCGTCCTCCGCCTGGCGGCCAATGTCATCCCGCTGCGGGGGGTTGGCAAGGCCGCGTTCCTGCAGTCCCTCGACATGGCACGTGCAGCTGCGCGACGCATCGGGGAGCACCTCGTCGACGAGGGCCTGCTCGACGACGTCGAGGACGTCTTCTACCTGACGACAGACGAGATCGTCGCGCTTCCGCGCGATGCCCGTGAGCTGGTCGTCCGACGGCGTGAGCGCCGGGCCTACTACGAGACCCTGCAGATCCCGCCCGCGTGGCTGGGGCAGCCGGCCGCCCTCGACGAATCCGAAGTGGGGGACACCGCGCCGATCGTCGACGTGCTTGAGGGCGTTGGCGCAAGTCCCGGCACCGTCGAGGGAACGGTGCGCGTCGTGAGCGACCCCGATGACGCTGATGTCGAGCTGGGGGAGATCCTGGTCTCTCCGACGACCGATCCAAGCTGGGCCTCGATCATGTTCGTGTCCGGGGCCTTGGTCGTGGACATCGGCGGAGCCCTCAGCCACGCTGCGATCGTCGCGCGAGAGCTGGGTATCCCGTGCGTGGTCAACACCAGAGTCGGGTCCCAGGTCCTGCGGACAGGCGACCTCGTGCGGGTGGACGGCGCGTCGGGTCACGTGAGGGTTCTCAAACACGTCGATGCCTGACAGACCACAAATGAATCTTGATGTGTCTTGTCCTGATACCTAACCAATGTTAGATTCGGATTGGTGGGACGACCTTCGAAGGGACGGCTGATGGGAACACTCGACGGGCGGGTGGCGATTGTGACGGGTGCCGGCCGCGGGATCGGCGGCTCCGTCGCGCGACTGTTCGCGCGGGAGGGCGCGGCTGTAGTGGTAAACGACATCGGTGCTTCTCTGAACGGCCTGGAAAAGGACGGGAGTCCGGGTGAGGACCTCGTCAGGGAGATCCAGGACAGTGGGGGCACCGCCAAGGTGAATGGTGCGGACATCTCGGACCACGAGGCCGCCCGTGACCTCGTCGAGTCCACCATCGAGGAGTTCGGCAAGCTCGACGTGCTCGTGAACGTGGCGGGCATCCTGCGCGACCGGATGATCTTCAACATGGCCGAGGAAGAGTGGGACGCTGTCATCCGGGTCCACCTCAAGGGGCACTTCAACACGATCCGCCCGGCCGCTTCCTACTGGCGACAGCTCGGTGACGCGGCGGCCAACCACCGAATCATCAACTACACCTCTCGGGCGGGCCTGCACGGCGCCCCGGGCCAGCCCAACTACTCAGCCGCGAAGATGGGCATCGTGGGACTCACCTACTCGTGCGCCGTGGCCCTGAAGAAGTACGGCGTTACGACGAACGCGATCTCGCCGGCGGCTGCGACGCGCATGACGGACACGGCCAAGAAGTCGGGAGTCGACGGACCGGGAACCGACAAGCTGTCCCCGGACAACATCGCCCCCATCGCTGCCTGGCTGGCTTCGGAGCAGTCGGCGTGGTGCAACGGTCACGTCATTCACGCGCGAGGTCTTGAGGTGTCCCTGTACAGCGACCCGCAGCCACTGGTCACCGTAAGCGCAGAGGGCGAGGCCTGGGATCTGTCCACGATCGGCAAGCAGGTGGAACAGGCGTTCCGACCAGTCACGGACGCCGCGCCGGCGAATCCCTTCGTCTGACCGGCTGTGACCATCCGACGCAAGGCCTTCATCGCTGGGGCCTACGAGCATCCTGGACGAGAGCTGCCCGACAGGTCCATCGCGCAGATCCATGCGGAGGTGGCTCTCGGGGCACTGGCTGACGCCGGTCTGACGTTGGCCGATGTCGACAGCTACTTCACCGGAGGGGACGCGCCGGGACTGGGTGGCCTCGCCATGGCGGACTATCTCGGCCTCTCGGTGCGCTACATGGACTCCTCCGACATGGGGGGCTCGGTTTACCTCAGCCACGTCGGGCATGCTGCTGCCGCGATCGCCACCGGGAAGTGCAGCGTCGCCCTCATCACCCTCGGCGGCCGACCGCGTACCACGGCGTTGCGCGCACCCGGTCAGCTGATGGGCGCTCCGCCCGAGGCGGCCTTCGAGCCCGTCTTCGGCATGAACGTCAGCGCGGTCTACGCGCTCGCTGCGGCGCGCCACATCCACGAGTACGGCACGACCAGCGAGCAGCTGGCCGAGATCAAGGTGGCCGCCTCGTCTCATGCGCAGCACAACGAACGTGCACTGCTACGCAAGGTCGTCACCGTCGAGGACGTCGTGAACAGCCCGATGGTGAGCAGCCCGCTGCACAGGCTCGACTGCTGCGTCGTCACCGACGGGGGCGGCGCCCTCGTTCTCGTCAACGAGGACATCGCGAAGAGCCTGGACCGTCACTGCATCGCGGTCCTGGGGCACGGGGAGGCCATCGAGCACACGAAGGGCGGCTGGCAGGACGTGACGGTTACCGGAGGAGTCCGGTCCGGTCGCGATGCCTTCGAAGAGGCGGGCGTCAGCCGTAGCGACATCGACTACGTCGGGCTGTACGACTCGTTCACGATCACGGTCCTGCTGGCGCTCGAGGACCTCGGTTTCTGCGACAAAGGCGAGGGCGGCAAGTTCGTGCTCGGCGGAACCCTGCAGGCGCCGTTCGGCAAGCTGCCGTTCAACACCGACGGTGGTTCGCTCTGCAATAACCACCCCGCCAACCGAGGCGGCATGACGAAGATGATCGAGGCGGTCCGCCAGCTGCGCGGGGAGGCACACGCTGCCGTGCAGGTACCTGACTGCGAGATCGCCCTGGCGCACGGCACGGGTGGCTGGCTGTCCACGCGGATGGGCAATGCCACCGTCATCCTCGGCAGGGAGGACGTATGACAACGGGCGCGGGGCTGCCGGCCCCGATACCGGAAGTGCAGCCGGAGACAGCAGCATTCTGGGAGGCGACATCTCGCGGTGTGCTGCTCGTCCAGCGCTGCACGGCCTGTAGCACGTCCGTGTGGTACCCGCGTTTCCTGTGTTCGAACTGTCACAGTGACGAGTTGGAGCAGGTCGAGGCTTCCGGGCGCGGAACGGTGTACAGCTTCACGCTGACGACCCGAGGGATCCTCGAGTACAAGGATTGCGGTCCCTACGTGCTCGCCCTCGTCGAGCTCGAGGAGGGCCCGAAGATGCTCACCAACATCGTGGAGTGTGACCCCGAGACGCTCGCCATCGGACAGCCCGTGCAGGTGGTGTTTCACGACACGGGAGCTGGTTCGGCGTTGCCACGCTTTCGTCCGGCGGTTTGACGGTGGGACAGCGCTTCCCGGTGGAGGAGGGTCATGTCATGGCCTTCGCCCGCGCGGTTGGGGAGCCCATGCCCTCGCCTGAGCGGGTCGTGCCTCCCACTTTCACGGCGACCTCGATCCAGCATGATCCCGAGCACATGCGGGGCATGTGCCCCACGGGTGCGTTGGCTGTCGCTCCTGTGGGCGGTGGTGAGCTGCTCCACGCCGAGCAGCACTTCGAGTACTTGCTGCCCGTTCATCTCGGTGACGTTCTCGATGTGACGGAGGAGTACGGCAGGCGCTGGACCAAGAACAGCAAGCGCGGAGGCGAGCTGTTGTTCACCGAGCTCGTGAAGGAGCTGCGCAACCAGCACGGCGCAGTTGTCGTGCGGTCGCGGATGGTGCTGGTCGAAACTCCGCCGACGTCAGCGAGCGTCGATGAACGTCCTGCCTGAGGTCGGCCAGGTCCGCAGCATGGTCGTGTGCGCCGAAGTGACCAGAACGCAGATCGTGCAGTACGCCGGGGCGTCCGGCGACTTCAGCCCGTTGCACACCGACGAACCGGCGGCCAGGGCCGCGGGTAACGCGTCGATCATGGCGCACGGGATGATGACGATGGCTTTGAGCAGCCGAGTTGTCACCTCGTGGTTTGGTATCGAGTCGCTGCGCACGTTCGGCGTCCGATTCACGGCGCCCGTGTGGCCGGGGGACCGGCTGACCACCACGGCCACCATTGCCGCGGTCGACATTCACGGTTCCTGCGCTCGGGTACAGATCACCCTGAAGACGACCAACGACGATGGCCGACTGGTGCTGCACGGCGACGCTGCTGTGGCGATTGACTTCGGTTCAAAACAGAAGTAGAAAACAGAAATGGTCACACCATGGGAACATCCGCACGCCACGGCAGTGCGTAACCTCATGCGGGCCTTCACCGAACGCGACCGCCCCACGATCGAGGCGCTCCTGGCGCCTGGCTGTGTGTGGCGGGTCCCGGGAAACAATGCGCTCGCCGGTGAGTATGCCGGACGTGCGGAAGTCATGGGCCTGTTCGGCATGATGCGGCGGATCCTGACCCGGCCGGCCACCTTCGAAGTAATTGACATCGCGATGAGTGACGACCGGGCGATCGTTTTTCAGTATGGCGTCATCACGATCGGTGATCGCGTCCTGCGCATGAAGGAGTGCCTCATCTACCGTTTCGAAGCGGACTTGATTGCCGAGGTGGACGAGTTCCAGTACGACCAGGCGGCCTTCGACGCCGTCTTCGCCGTCGGCCTGACCGCGGGGAGTGGTCCTACGTGAAGGCCCTGCCACACCGCACCCCCCGTGAGGCCCTTGCGCGGGTGCCCAACGGAAGTCACCTGGTGTCGGCTCCTGGCATGGGCGCCCCGACGACGCTGCTCGACGCCTTGAGTGAGGTAGCGCCCGGACGCGGCTGGACGCTGTCATCGGGACTGCTCCTCAGCGGTTACCCGTTCGTCGACGCCGTGACAGCGGGGGAGATGACCTATCGCACCTGGCATGTCATGCCTCCGATCCGCGACCTGGTCGCCGAAGGGGTCATCGGCTACGTCCCCGCTCGGGCCTCGCGTCTTGGGGCCCTGCTCGAGCGCTGGCGCGTCGGAGTTGCCCTCGTGCGGGTAAGCCCACCGGACGCTCGAGGTCATTGCTCGCTCGGGCCCTCTGTCAGCTATGGGCTGTCGGCGCTGCATACAGCACAGACCTTGATTGCTGAGGTCGATGCCAGCGTGCCCCGGACTCACGGTGAGTCATGTGTGCATGTGTCGATCTTCGATTCGCTCATCGAGTCCGTAACGCCGTTGCCGACTTATACCTCCGCGAAGCCGGACGAAATCTCCACGGTGATCGCCAGGAACGTCCTGCAGCTGCTTCCAGGGAACCCCACGCTCCAGATCGGCATCGGCGCCATCCCCGAAACGCTCGTGCGTTCCCTGGCATCGGCTGACCTGGGCAGTGTGCGTTTCGTCGGCATGGCGACAGACGAAATGGTGGACCTCTTCGCGGCAGGGATACTCAGTGCCGGTGATGTGGTACCCACCCCCGCCGTGCTGAGCCCCGACATGATGGGCACGCAGAAGCTGCTCCGGTTCAGCGACGACAATCCTGCCATCGGGATGTATCCGTCGTCGGTCTCACATGACGCCACCCGGCTGGGAGAGATCGAGCGCTTCGTGTCCATCAACACGGCGGTCGAGGTGGACCTGGCCGGGAACGTCAACAGCGAGACCGTCAATGGCCGCCAGATCTCCGGTACCGGAGGAAGCCTGGACTATGTGGACAGTGCCACGCGGTCGCCTGGCGGCATGCGTATCATTGCCCTCCCGTCCGCCTCCTCCGGAGGAAAGGTGTCGCGGATCGCAGCATCGGTCCGGACGGTCACCATCCCACGCACGATGGTCGACGTGGTCGTGACCGAGTACGGGGTGGCTCGCCTGGACGGCCGGACCACGCGCGAGCGGGGAGAAGCCCTCATCGCAATCGCACACCCTGACCACCGCGATGCACTCCGAGAGGCGGCCCCCTGGTGACCACCCACACGCGGCGAGGGCGCTACCTCGACGAGCTTGTGGTCGGCGACGTGTATTCGCATCGTCCGGGACGCACCGTCACCGACACCGACAACGTACTCTTCACGACCCTCACCATGAATACTCAGAGCCTCCACCTGGACGCCGACTATGCTTCGCGCACCGAATTCGGCAAGGTCCTCGTGAACAGCCTCTTCACGATGTCCACCGTCGTCGGTCTGAGCGTCGGCGACCTCACGGAGGGCACGACGGTGGCCAACCTCGGCTTCGGCGAGATCGTCTTTCCGGCCCCGGTATTCGTCGGAGACACGCTGTTCGCGGAGACCGAGGTCGTCTCCGTCCGGGAGTCGTCCTCTCGCCAGGGGCAGGGTGTCGTCGAGTTCGAGCACCGGGGTCTCAACCAGAGGGGCGAGCTCGTCTGCCGTGCCCGTCGCGTGGCACTCATGCTGGCGGCGCCCACTGGTGAGAGCCGTGGTCAGACGCGTTGACGCATTCGAATCTGAGGCAGATTATGTACGCCAGCGTCACCGAAACGTTGTTGGCCGCTCGCGGCCGAGGCACCAGGACGGGGAGCAGGCATGACGGACGAGACCTATGACTACGTCGTTGTCGGTGGCGGTTCTGCTGGCGCCGTCGTCGCCAGTCGCCTCGCGGAAGGGGGCGCCCACATCCTGCTCCTCGAAGCCGGCAAGAACGACCGTCGTCGTTTGGAGATCCTGGTCCCCGCCGGCGTCGCGGTCGCCTATGAGAAGCACAACTGGAAATACCCTGCCGAGCCGGATCCTTCCCGCGGCAACCGCCCAGAGGCATGGATGGCGGGCAAGGTGATGGGTGGAGGCGGGTCGATCAACTCCTGCGTCTACGTCCGCGGCAACCGAGCCGACTACGACGGCTGGGCCGAGTTGGGCTGCAAGGGGTGGGACTACGAATCCGTGCTGCCGGCCTTCAAGCGCATCGAGACCTGGGAAGGGGGCGAGAATTCCTTTCGCGGCGGCAGCGGTCCCATCTCCGTAACCACGCAATGCAACCGAGGCCAGGCCAACATGGCCTTTGTCGAGGCGGCCAAGCAGGCCGGATACCCCGAGACCGCGGACTACAACGGCGAGACGCAGGACGGCGTAGCTCTGGCGCAGGTCAACCACCGCCGCGGCACCCGCTCCTCGTCCTCGCGTGAGTACGTCAAGCGTATCGCTCCGAGGAACCGGCTGACCGTGCGGACGCAGGCCACGGTGGCGCGCGTTCTGCTCGAGGGCAAGGTAGCCGTCGGCGTGGAGTACGAGCACAAGGGCGACGTGAGGCGAGCCCGTGTCCGGCAGGAGGTCGTACTCAGCGCTGGCACCATGGCAACGCCGAAGCTACTCATGCTCTCAGGCATCGGACCCTCTGCGCACCTGCGTGAGCACGGCATCGACCTCGTGCACGACCTCCCCGGCGTCGGCTCGAACCTGCACGAACATGCCTACCTCATGCAGCGTTACCACGCGAAGATCCATACTTTCAACAAGCCGAGGGTCGGCGACGTGCTCGGAGGCCTCAAGGACTACGTTCTGCACGGCACCGGCGTGCTCGCGCTCACGATGGTCCAGGTCCAGGTCATGGCCAAGACAGACCCTTCGCTGCCGGCACCGGACGTGCAGCTGCAGTTCACCCCCATCGCCATCACACGCGACGTCGACGACAACGGCATGTTCAACGTTCAGCCGGCCAAGCAGGAGGGTTTCCTCGCCTCTTCGACCTTTACCCACACCCGCTACCGCGGTCGAATCAGCCTGCGCAGCGCAGACCCGATGGAGCCGCCTCGGATCGAGATGCAGCTCCTCGGGCATCCCGATGACCTTCGCGACACGCTGCGGGGTCTGCGACTGGTTCAGGAGGTGATGGAGCAGCCCGCCATGAGGGAGATCACCGCCGGGCGCTTCGCCCCCGAGTCGGAGTGTCGAACGAATGCGGACTGGGAGGCGTACGCGCGTGGCAATGTCGTCCCGTCCTACCACCCGGTAGGCAGCTGCAAGATGGGTGTCGATGGCGACGCGGTGGTCGACCCCGAGCTACGAGTGCACGGCATCGGTGGGCTGCGCGTGATCGACGCCTCGGTCATGCCGAAGGTGACCACGGGCAACACCAACGCACCGTCCATCATGATTGGTGAGCGCGGGGCGGATTTCCTGCTTGGCCGTTCTTGACCCGCACTGCTTGATGATGCTGGTCGAGCGATCGTACTGGAGACAGTCTTCCGTAGTACCCGGCTTCCGTAGTACCCGGCGCCGTCGGTACATCGCCATGATGTTGCAAGCCCGACGGCCTGGGGGCATGCCGACCGGCGACAGGGCTGCGCGCCATGAGCGCCGATCAGTCAGCGACCGGCTGCACGCCCCGAACAGGGGTGCTGACCCCACTGGGACAACAGCGGAGGCAGGCGAGGCAGCCGGTCGGCGAGGTTACTCGGTTACTTCGGCCCGAAGCGCTGGGCCCCGTCAATGCGGATGGTCTCGCCGTTGATGTAATCGTTGCCGACGAGGAACGACACCAGATCCGCGTACTCGTCGGCGCGTCCCATGCGCTTGGGGAAGGGAACGGATTTTCCCCAGGTCTCGTGGGCGGTCCCCTCGTCCAGCTGAAAGGCGGGTGTGAAGAAGGTGCCGGGAGCGATGGTCACCACCCGGATCCCCACGGCAGCGAGGTCACGTGCCGCGACCAGCCCCAGTCCGACAACGCCGCCCTTGGCCGCGCTGTAGTCGCTCTGCCCGATCTGGCCTTCGAATGCTGCGATGCTGGCCGTGTTGACGACGAGACCCCGCGCACCGGAGTCGAGCGGCTCGAGTGTCGCCATGGCCGCTGCGACCTGCCGGAGAAGATTGAACGTCCCTGACAGGTAGATACGGATCGTCCGATCGAAAAGCTCCTGCGGTATGGGTGCGCCACTCCGGTCCAGGATGCGCTGCTGAGCAACGGGTCCGGCGTGCGCGCAAACGGAGACACGCAGTTCCCCAAGCTCCGAGGCAGCCGCGATGGCCTGCGTCACGGACTTTTCGTCCGTGACGTCGGTTCGCACGAAGACAGCGGCCTCGCCAAGGTCCTGGGCGAGTGCCTTCCCTCGATCTTCCGCAAGGTCGGCGATCACCACCCGCGCGCCGTCGGCTACCAGCCGGCGTACCGTCGCCTCGCCGAGGCCGCCGGCCCCCCCGGAAACGAGCGCTGCCTTGCCACGGATCTCCACTGATGTCCTCTCGTCGATGGTGGTCTAGCGGGCCAGCCAGATCGGCGAGCGCTTCTCTGCGAAGGCTCGTGGGCCCTCCTTGGCGTCTTCCGACAGCGCCAGTACCGCGAACTCCCGCTCGGTGAGCGCCCAGAGGCTGTCCTCGTCGTGCCGGGCGCCGTCATCGGCGCCGTAGGCGATCCTCTTGCTGGCCTGGACAGCGAGCGGGGCGTTGGCGGCGATCTGCGCCGCTAGGCCCATCGCGGCGTCAAGGGCCCCTCCGGCCGGCACTACGCGATTGATCAGACCCCAGCGCAACGCGTCTGTGGCACTCATCGGTTCACCTGTGAGGAGCAGCTCGAGGGCGACGCGGTGAGGGAGCTGTCGGATCAGGCGGAACGCACCTCCCGCTCCGGCGACCAGCCCCCGCTTCACCTCGGGGAGCCCGATCGTCGCCGTCTCGACGGCGACGACGAGGTCGCATGACAGCGCGAGTTCGGTCCCGCCACCGAGTGCGGCGCCGTTGACCGCGGCGATGGTGGGCTTGGACGTGAAGTGGTTGGCGAAACCGGCGATGCTCCAGTGCTCCCTGCCGACCGGCAGGATGCGTTCGCCACGCATGATCGCCTTGAGGTCGGCGCCCGCGCTGAAGGCCTGGTCACCCGCTCCGGTGAGGATGATCACGCGGACGTCTGGATCACTGTCTGCAGCCGCCACCGCGTTCCCCACCAGCAGGCAGACATCGTGGTCGACCGCGTTGCGGGCGTCGGGGCGGTTGAGCGTGATCACGACGACATGGTCGTGGCTGGAGACCAGCACTTTGCCGGGGTCACTCACCTCAGGCATCGTGCTCCTCACAGCAGTTCGAAGATGGTCGCATTGGCTTGACCGCCGCCCTCGCACATGGTCTGCAAGCCGTAGCGGATGCGGTTGTCGCGCATGTGGTGCAGCAGCGTGGTCGTGATCCGGGCGCCTGACCCGCCGACCGGGTGCCCGAGCGCGATCGCGCCCCCGCGGGGGTTCACGATCGCGGCGTCCGCTCCGATCTCGGCCAGCCAGGCCAACGGCACCGAAGCGAAGGCTTCGTTGACCTCGAAGGCGCCGATGTCATCCACCTTGAGGTGCGCACGCTGCAGAGCCTTGCGGGTGGCAGGGATCGGCCCCGTCAGCATGACGACCGGGTCGTCACCGATCACGACCGACGTGTGAACGCGCGCCAGTGGCTCCCAGCCGTGGTGGCGAGCGATCTCGCTGGTGGTCACGAGCAGGGCGGCCGCACCGTCGGTGATCTGGGACGAGTTGCCTGCTGTGACCACGCCCTCCTCCTTGAAGGCCGTCCTGAGTGCTGCCAGAGTATCGAGCGTTCCACCGCGCCGGACGCCCTCATCCCGCTCCAAGCCACCTACCGCCACGATCTCCCTGTCGAACGCCCCAGAGTCCAAGGCGGCGGCGGCCCGGGCGTGGGACTCGAGCGCGTATTGGTCGAGGTCGTTGCGGCTGAGTCCCCATCGCTCGGCGATGAGCTCCGCCCCGAGGCCCTGATGCGGCGTGGCGCCGAAGCGCTCCTGCCAACCCGTACCGCCGTACGGGTCTCCCCCGATGGTGAACGCCAGGCCCATGGGGATGCGCGACATGGACTCCACGCCACCGGCGACGGCCACGTCGTAGTGGCCGGCGATCACCCCAGCCGCGGCGAAGCTGAGTGCCTGCTGCGAACTCCCGCAGGCACGGTCGACCGTCACACCTGGCACGTGCTCGGGCCAACCTGCCGACAACGCGGCTGTGCGGGCGATGTCTCCGGTTTGCTCGCCGACCTGCCCGACGCATCCCCAGACCACGTCGTCGACGAGCGCGGGGTCGAGATCGGCGCGTCCGGCGAGCTCGCGCAGCACCGTGGCGCTGAGGTCCGCCGGGTGCACATCGGCCAGCCCCCCTCCGCGCTTGCCCAGCGGCGTACGGACGGCTTCGACGACGACGGCGTCTCGCATACGGCTCCTTGCGGCACGGCCCCTCGGCTGCGGGGCTTGTTCTGGAGACAAATCTAAACCATAGTTGAATCGATGCTGCAAGGGTCTTTGGGCAGCGGAAAGGAGCTGAGGTGATGGGCAAGGCGCTCAGGGTGGCCGTCGTCGGTGCAGGGCCTGCCGGCCTCTACACCGCGGACGCCCTCCTGTTCCAGCGGGACGTGCCGGTCGAGGTCGACGTCTTCGATCGCCTACCCACCCCCTTCGGCCTGCTGCGCTACGGCGTGGCTCCTGATCATCTCAAGATGAAGTCGCTCACGAAGGTGCTACAACGCACCCTCGACGACGACCGGGTCCGCTTCTTCGGCAGTGTCGTTATCGGCAAGGACCTCACGGTGGAGGAACTCCGCGCCCGCTACCACGCCGTGGTCTATGCGTTCGGAGCATCCACGGACCGCAGGCTCGGCGTCCCAGGTGAAGCCCTCCCAGGCTCGGCCTCCGCCACGCACTTCGTGCACTGGTACTCGGGGCACCCTGACGTTCCCGCCGACACCTTCCGCCTTGACGCGGAGGCTGTGGCCGTCGTCGGCGTCGGGAACGTGGCCATTGATGTCACGCGAATGCTCCTGAAGGACGCCGGGGCCCTTCGCCGTACTGACATCCCCGACCCGGTGCTGGACGTTTTGGCAGCGAGCAAGGTCCGCGAGGTGCATCTGCTCGGTCGTCGCGGTCCGGCCCACGCGAGCTTCACGAGCAAGGAGCTCAGGGAACTCGGCAACCTCGAGGGTGTCGACGTCGTCGTCGACCCGGCACAGCTCGAGCTCGACGATGTCACCGCTGCACGCTGCGCCGACAACCCCGACGTGCAGCGCAACCTCACGATCCTCCGGGAGTGGTCCGGCCGCCCGAGGTCCGCAGCGGCCCGGTCGCTGCACATTCGGTTCTGGACGCGCCCTGTCGAGCTCAGGGGCGAGGGCGCCTTGCAGGCGGTCGTGCTGGAGGAGACGACTCTCTCCGGCGCTGGCGCCGTCGTCTCGACCGGGCGGTGCGCCGAGATCCCGGTCCAACTGCTTCTCCGCTCGATCGGCTATCGCGGTGTGGCTGTCTCGGGTGTCCCGTTCGACGAGGAGCGCGGCACGGTTCCCTCCGTCGACGGGCGGGTGTCGCGCGACGGCGCGTCGCCTCCCGGTGAGTACGTTGCCGGCTGGATCGGGCGCGGCCCCGTCGGTGTCCTCGGCACAAACAAGTCCGATGCCGAGGTGGTCGTACAGCGGTTGCTCAGCGACGCAGCCTTTCTGACAGCCGGGTCCTCCCAGCTCTCCGACGTCACGACACTGCTTCGCGGGCGCAAGGTGGCGTTCGTCGACTGCTCCGGATGGGGTGCGATCGATGCGGCCGAGATCGCCCGGGGGGCCGAGCGTGAGCGGCCGCGCGCGAAGATCGCCACGTGGGCGGAACTGCTGGTGGCGGCACATTCGGCTGACGTCGTCTGAGTCTCGCGGACGAGACGGAAAGAAGGTCTGGTGGATGGAGTCGACCTTGCGGCACTGCTGTTCCGGACGACGCTGGGAGGGGTGATGCTCGCGCACGGGTGGAATCACCTGTTCGGGCCGGGTGGTGTTGACGGCACTGCTCGCTGGTTCGGCAGCATGGGCCTGCGCCCTCCACGGGTGCATGCGCTGGCCAGCGGCTCGATCGAGTTGGCGTCAGGTGCAGCGCTCCTTCTGGGCCTGCTGACGACGCTCTCGTGCGCAGCGGTGATCGGCGTGATGACGGTGGCATTCGTAACCGCACACCGGCGCAACGGGTTCTTCATCTTCAAGCCAGGCCAGGGCTGGGAGTACGTCGCGGTGCTCGCCGTCGTCACAGCGGCGCTGGGAGCCTTGGGGCCCGGTGAGGTGTCGGTGGACCAGCTGCTGGGGTTTGCTGACGAGCTGGACGGCGGGCTCGGCCTGCTCGTGTCGGCTGGGCTCGGGCTGGCCGGCGCCGCCGTGCTGCTGGCGGTCGCCTGGAGACCGGACCCACCTGCATGACGAGGTCAACCGCTGCACTAGTCGTTGAATGCAACTTAGATTCTCGCCCGAGAAGCGTGCTGGGGTCACGTCAGTGGTCTCACGGAGAAGGACTGTCATGACAGCGCAGGTACAAGAGCAGGCACAAGAGCAGGGCACGACGGGACCTGCCCTGATCGAGGTGCGCTGCCCCGCAGACGGGCGGCTCATCGCGTCGGTCCCCGATGAAGGTCCGGAAGGCGTAGCCGCAGCCGCAAAAAGGTTACGGGAGGCGCAGCCGGCGTGGGAGGACTTGGGTCCTGATGGTCGCGCCAAGCACATGTTTCGCTTCCTCGACTGGATCCTGGACAACGAGAAACACCTTGTCGGCCTCATGCAGGAGGAGACTGGTAAGTCCTGGGGCGACGCGGGCCTCGAGGTTGCTATGGCGGTGGACCTCATCAACTACTACGGCAAGCACGCCAAGGAATTCCTCGCCGACCGCAAGGTGAAGTCCTGGGGTGCTGCCGGTATGACGAAGAACCTGAGAGTTTTCGCGCGCCCGTACCAGCTCGTCGGAATGCTCACCCCTTGGAACGGGCCACTGGGTGGCCCCATGCTCGACGGCGTACCCGCGCTCATGGCCGGTTGCGCAGTCCTGTTCAAGCCATCGGAGTTCACGCCTCTGACCTGGGCGGAAGCAACCCGCGGCTGGCTCGAGGAGGTACATGCCCCCCCAATCCTCGCGAACATCACAGGTGGGCCCGGGACTGGAGCGGCGGTCGTGGAGGAAGTCGACATGGTCGCCTTCACGGGTTCCACCAGGACCGGTCGCAAGATCGCGGCAAGGGCTGGGGATCGTCTCATTCCCTGCAGCCTTGAGCTCGGAGGCAAGGATGCGATGGTCGTGCTTTCCGACGCCGACCTTGAACGTGCCACCAGCGCGGCCGCTTGGGGTGCGATGTGGAACTCGGGTCAGATCTGCATTTCCGTCGAGCGCTGCTACGTCGAGGAGCCCGTGTACGACGCGTTCGTCGAAAAGGTGACACGGAAGGTCAAGACCCTGCGACAGGGCATGGACCCCGACGGTAGTTACCAGACCGACATCGGCTCGATGGAGAACGCCAACCAGCTGGCCATCGTTGAGAGCCACGTCGAGGACGCCGTGCGCAAGGGAGCCAAGGCCCTCACGGGCGGCAAGCGCGGGGCCACCGGCTTCTTCTTCGAGCCGACCGTTCTCGTCGACGTCGACCACTCGATGCAGTGCATGCGGGACGAGACCTTCGGTCCAACTCTGCCGATCATGAAGGTGGCGGACGAAAAGGAGGCCATCCGGCTCGCGAATGACTCGCCTTACGGGCTGTCGTCGAGTGTCTGGAGCAAGGACCGCAAGCGCGCCGACCGTGTTGCGCGACAGATCGAGGCCGGCGCCATCAACATCAATAATGTCTCTTATACACATCTGACGCTGCCGACGACTA
>NZ_CAKKTM010000002.1 GCF_920888515.1 Protofrankia sp. CiP1_Cm_nod1
GCGTTGGGCCACGACCGCCCGGGCGCCCGCCGCACCCCCGGCCCGTGATCGGGCGTCGCGGGCATCCCGGGCGTCCGGGGTGTTCCGGAGGCTGCCCGCGGCCCGCACGCAGGGTCTCCGGATCGCCCACAGGCGTCGTGCGGGTAACCCCTGCGTACGGGGGTTCGATGGAAAGCTGTTCGGGACGCTGCGCGGATGCCAGGGGCCACCCCGCGTCCTTCTGGCCGATACGCCAGGTAGACTCAGGAGACGCTTCTCGCGTTATGCGCAGTTGAGGACGAGGGGACATACCGCGTGGCCTACGACGCAAGTTCGATCAAGGTTCTTGAGGGTCTCGACGCGGTTCGCAAGCGTCCGGGTATGTACATCGGCTCCACCGGCGAGCGTGGTCTCCATCATCTCGTCTACGAGGTTGTGGACAACGCTGTGGACGAAGCGCTGGCCGGCTACTGCGACACGATCGGTGTGACCCTGCTCGCCGACGGCGGTGTCCGGGTCTCCGACAACGGCCGTGGCATCCCGGTGGGCGAGCATCCGACGGAGAAGCGCCCGGCGGTCGAGGTCGTCCTGACCACGCTGCACGCCGGGGGGAAGTTCGACGGCAAGTCGTACGCGGTCTCCGGCGGTCTGCACGGCGTCGGCGTGAGCGTGGTGAACGCCCTGTCCACCCGGCTCGAGGTGGAGATCCGCCGGGAGGGCTTCACCTGGTTCCAGCCGTACGAGAACACCCGTCCGGCCGCGCCGTTGGCCAAGGGCTCCCCCACCAGGAAGACCGGTACGACCGTCACCTTCTGGGCCGACGACACGATCTTCGAGACGACCGACTACAAGTACGAGATCCTCTCCCGCCGGCTGCAGGAGATGGCGTTCCTGAACAAGGGGCTGACGATCAACCTGCGGGACGAGCGTCCCGAGGAGCCCCTCGCGGTCACCTACCGCTACGCCGGCGGGCTCGTCGACTTCGTCGAGCACCTCAACGCCAGCAAGGACCCGATCCACAAGACCGTCATCTCGCTGGACTCCAAGGGCACCGGCATCGAGGCCGAGCTCGCGATGCAGTGGAACGCCGGCTACAACGAGTCGGTCTACACGTTCGCCAACACCATCAACACCCACGAGGGCGGCACCCACGAGGAGGGCTTCCGCGCGGCGCTGACCAGCGCGGT
This sequence comes from Protofrankia sp. CiP1_Cm_nod1, assembly GCF_920888515.1. Classification (GTDB taxonomy): domain Bacteria; phylum Actinomycetota; class Actinomycetes; order Frankiales; family Frankiaceae; genus Protofrankia. The sequence continues at coordinate 1,167 of NZ_CAKKTM010000002.1, forward strand.
CAACGCCTACGCCAAGGACCAGAACCTGCTCAGGCCCCCGAAGGCCAACGGCAAGAACCCTGACGAGCGCCTCGCCGGCGACGACATCCGCGAGGGCCTGACCGCGATCATCTCGGTGAAGCTGGCGCAGCCGCAGTTCGAGGGCCAGACCAAGACGAAGCTCGGCAACAGCGAGGCCAAGCGGTTCGTCCAGGAGATGTGCTATTCGGCGCTCAAGGACTGGCTCGAGGCCAACCGGGTCGAGGCCCGGGCGATCGTCAGCAAGGCGCTGGACGCCCAGCGGGCGCGGATCGCCGCCCGTGCCGCCCGCGACCTGACCAGGCGCAAGGGCCTGCTCGGCGGCACCGGCCTGCCCGGCAAGCTCGCCGACTGCCAGTACACCGACCCGGAGCGCTGCGAGCTCTACATCGTCGAGGGCGATTCGGCCGGCGGCTCGGCCAAGGGCGGCCGGGACTCGAAGTTCCAGGCGATCCTCCCGCTGCGCGGGAAGATCCTCAACGTGGAGAAGGCCCGCATCGACCGGGTGCTGAAGAACACCGAGGTCCAGGCGCTGATCCAGGCGCTCGGCTGCGGCATCCACGACGACTTCGACGCCAGCAAGCTCCGCTATCACAAGATCGTCCTGATGGCGGACGCGGACGTCGACGGCCAGCACATCCGCACGCTGCTGCTGACACTGCTGTTCCGGTTCATGCGCCCGCTGGTCGAGGCCGGCTACGTCTTCCTCGCCCAGCCGCCCCTTTACAAGATCAAATGGGGCCGGGAGGACTGGCAGTACGCCTACTCCGACCGGGAGCGCGACGGCCTGATCGAGCACGGCATCGAGGCCGGCCGCAAACTGCCCAAGGACGCCATCCAGCGCTTCAAGGGCCTCGGCGAGATGAACGCCACCGAGCTGTGGGACACCACCATGGACCCGGACCGCCGCATCCTGCTGCAGGTGACCCTGGACGACGCCGCCGTGGCGGACGAGCTGTTCTCCGTCCTGATGGGCGAGGACGTCGACGCCCGGCGCTCCTTCATCCAGCGCAACGCCAAGGACGTCCGTTTTCTTGACATCTGACCGGCCGCGGGGCGCGCGGCCGCGGGCACCGCGGCGAGCTGGCCGGCGGCGGTCCGTCGGCTCGGCACCCCGGATGTCCGGTTACAGACAGTTTGTACCATGTACGGCTGACCACCCGCACCATCCCTGTATGGAAGGACCCGCGTGACCGACGTACTACCTCCGCCGCCCGGCGACCGGGTCGAGCCCATCGGCATCGAAGTCGAGATGCAGCGGTCGTACCTCGACTACGCGATGTCGGTCATCGTCGGCCGGGCGCTGCCCGAGGTCCGGGACGGCCTCAAGCCGGTGCACCGCCGCGTCCTGTACGCGATGTACGACGGTGGTTACCGCCCGGACCGGGGCTACTTCAAGTGTTCGCGCGTCGTCGGTGACGTCATGGGTAACTACCACCCGCACGGCGACTCGGCGATCTACGACACCCTGGTGCGGCTCGCCCAGCCCTGGTCGCTGCGCTACCCGCTGGTCGACGGTAACGGCAACTTCGGCTCCCCGGGCAACGACCCGCCGGCCGCCATGCGCTACACCGAGTCACGGCTGGCGCCGCTGGCCATGGAGATGCTGCGCGACATCGACCAGGACACGGTCGACTTCGCCCCGAACTACGACGGCCGCTCGCAGGAACCGACGATCCTGCCCAGCCGTTTCCCGAACCTGCTGGTCAACGGCGCCGGCGGCATCGCCGTCGGGATGGCCACCAACATCCCCCCGCACAACCTGCGGGAGGTCGCCGACGGCGTGAAGTGGTTCCTCGCGCACCCGGACGCCAGCGACCCCGAGCTGCTCGAGGCCCTGCTCGATCTGATCAAGGGGCCGGACTTCCCCACCGCCGGCCTCATCGTCGGCCGCCAGGGCATCGAGGACGCCTACCGCACCGGCCGCGGCAGCATCCGGATGCGGGCGGTGGTGCAGGTCGAGGAGAACAAGGGCCGCACCCAGCTCGTCGTCACCGAACTGCCGTACCAGGTCAACCCGGACAACCTCGCGGAGAAGATCGCCGAGCTGGTCCGGGACAACCGCATCAGCGGGATCTCCGACATCCGGGACGAGACCTCCGCGCGTACCGGCCAGCGCCTGATCATCGATCTCAAGCGGGACGCGGTCGCGAAGGTCGTCCTGAACAACCTGTACAAGCACACCCAGCTGCAGGACACCTTCGGCGTGAACATGCTGGCGATCGTCGACGGGGTGCCGCGCACCCTGCGGCTGGACCAGATGGTGCGGTACTACGTCGACCACCAGGTCGACGTGATCGTCCGGCGGACCCGCTACCAGCTGCGCAAGGCCCGCGAACGCCTGCACGTGCTCGAGGGCCTGCTGATCGCCCTCGACCACCTGGACGAGGTGATCAACCTTATCCGCAACGCCGAGTCGGCGGACGCCGCGCGCGGACAGCTGATGGACCGGTTCTCCCTGTCGGAGATCCAGGCGGTCGCCATCCTGGACATGCAGCTGCGCCGGCTCGCCGCACTCGAGCGTCAGAAGATCATCGACGAGGCGGCCGAGCTGCGGGCGAAGATCGCCGAGCTCGAGGCGATCCTGGCCTCACCGGCCCGCCAGCGGGAGATCATCGGCGAGGAGCTCACCGAGATCGTCGACCGGTTCGGCGACGAGCGGCGGACCAGGCTCGTCCCGTTCGAGGGCGACATGTCCGTCGAGGACCTCATCGCCCGCGAGGACGTCGTCGTCACCGTCACCCGCGGCGGCTACGCCAAGCGCACCAAGACCGACCTGTACCGCTCACAGCGCCGCGGCGGCAAGGGCGTCCAGGGCGCGGCCCTGCGCGAGGACGACATCGTCGAGCACTTCTTCGTCACCACCACCCATCACTGGCTGCTGTTCTTCACCAACAAGGGACGGGTGTACCGGGCCAAGGCGCACGAGCTGCCCGAGCAGGCCCGCACCGCCAAGGGCCAGCACGTGGCGAACATCCTCGCGTTCGGCCAGGACGAGCGCATCGCCGAGGTCATGGCGATCAAGGACTATGAGGCGGCCCCGTACCTGGTGCTTGCGACCAGGCGGGGGCTGTGCAAGAAGACCGCGCTGGCCGAGTTCGACTCCAACCGCTCCGGCGGCCTCGTCGCGATCAACCTGCGGGACGACGACGAGCTCATCGCCGCCCGGCTCGTCTCCGCCGGCGACGACCTGTTGCTGGTCAGCCGGCAGGCGCAGTCCATCCGCTTCCACGCCGACGACGAGCAGCTGCGCCCGATGGGGCGGGCCACCTCCGGCGTCATCGGGATGCGTTTCGACAGCGACGACGAGCTGCTCGCGATGGAGGTCGTCCCGCCGGAGTCGGAGGCGAACCTGCTCGTCGCCACCAGCGGCGGCTACGCCAAGCAGACGTCGCTGGGCGAGTACCCGGTGCAGGGGCGTGGCGGCAAGGGCGTCCTCACCGCGAAGATCGTCTCTACCCGTGGTGGCCTGGTCGGCGCACTCGTGGTCAGCCCGGACGACCAGCTCTACGCGATCACGTCCAACGGTGGTGTGCTGCGGACGATCGCGCGCGACGTCCGCCGGGCCCAGCGGCAGACCATGGGGGTCCGTCTCATCGATCTCGAAGCCGGCGTACAGGTCGTCGGAGTAGCACGTAATGCCGATGCGGAAGACAACGCCAACGGCGGGCCGACAGCCGCTCCCGGCGGGGGAAACCCGGCCTGAGGACGGATGACCGGCGGCCGGGCGGCAAGGCGGGAGATGGACCGTGAGCGACAGCGACGACGACCGGACCACCCGGTCACCGGCCTTCCGTGGATCTTCTCCGCCGCGGCCGGAGCAACAGCCCGAACGGGCCGGGGAACCCCGTAACGACCAGCGCGCCGCGTCGGGCCAGGCCCGCTCCGGCCCGGGCGCGACAAAACCCGCGACGTCCTCCACATCCTCCACGTTCCCGACGCCTCCGGCGCCGGGAACATCATCGGGCTCCGGGGCCGGGACAGGCCCCGCAGCGGCCCCGGAGCCGCAGGACGACGGGACACAGGCGCAGAAGCCGGCCTCGGTGCTGCGGGAACTGCGGATGCCGCGGGAGACCCGAGGCAGCCGGGACACCCGCGGCGCCAGAACCACGCAGCGTGCGGCCCCCGGCCCGTCGGCGTCCCCGTCCCCCCGGCCGGCCGCGCCGAGGACGGACACCGGCTCCCAGCCCGGCCGGGGGGACGGGAAGACGGCGGCCACCGGCCCGAACACCGCTACCAGACGCCAGGCTCCGGCTCGGCCCGGGAGCTCCACCGCCGCCTCGGCGCCTTCTTCGGGCCTGTCGGGCACCGCGGGCCCGCGGCCGGGCGTGTCGTCCGCGTCGGCATCGCCGACGTCGGCCGCCGCTGGTTCGACAGGCCTGGCCGGGCCTGCCACCAGCGCGTCGAGAGGGGCACGCGGGCCACGCCCGACCACGTCCGGCAGCGTGGACGGCGCCGCGTCCGGCGAACCGGCCGCACCGCGTCCAGCGGCAGGATCTCCCACCGTGACCGACAGCGTCGACACGGAGGCCATCGCCCTGGCGTCCGCTTCGACCTCCACCGGCGGGCGGCCCCGCTCCGACTCGGACACGATCTCGCTGCGCCGGCCGGCGAAGAAAACCGGCGGCTCAACCGGTACCGGCGTGTCGCCGGCCGCCCGTCCGGCAACTGACGGCCAGGTCACGCGCGCCGCGCCGGGCGGGGATGCTGGTGGTGTGGGACAGTCGAAACGTGGACCGGCGGCCGCGGCGGCGCGGGCCCCGGAGACGGAGGCCTTCAAACGGGTGGACGGTGGACATCCACGCAGTGACGATCGGGCAGCGCCCGCATCATCTGATCGTCGTGCCACAACGGGCCCACTGGCGCGTGGCGGGGGCACCGGCACTCGGGATCCCCTCGTGAAGCGGCCAGCCGACCCCTCCGGCGCGGGCGCGTCCGGCACCTCCCAGGTCCCCGTGCGGGAACGGGGCGGGGTGAAGGAGCCGGCGGCCACCGGGCCGATGACAGGCACCGCCACCGGGCCGTCCACCATGCGCCCACCCGGGCAGGGACGGCGGGCCCGGCTGCGCATCACCCGGGTCAACCCCATGTCGGTGGCCCAGCTGACGTTCGCGTTCTCCCTCTGCGTGTTCGTCGTACTGATGATCGCCGCTGCCGTGCTGTGGTTCGTGCTGAACTCGATCGGCGTCTTCGACAGTGTCGTGGAAGCGGCGGACACGCTCACCGACGGCAGCAACGGCGGCGTACGCGCCTGGTTGTCGTTCACCAGAGCCATGGAGATCGGCCTGCTCGTCGGCGCGATCAACGTGATCCTGATGACGGCACTGGCGACCCTGGGCGCGCTACTCTACAACCTGTGCACCGAGATGGTCGGCGGTATCGAAGTCACCCTGGGCGACTAGCCGCGACACGTCGACCCCTGACGGGCTTCCAGCCCGGGTGCCTGCCCGAACATCCCACGCATCCGGTACTGTGGAGCCCAGCAAGGACCTGTAGCTCAGTCGGTCAGAGCGCTTCCCTGATAAGGAAGAGGCCGGTGGTTCAAGTCCACCCAGGTCCACCCTTACGCCGCAGGCTTTTCTCCCTCACTTTCTTCTTCGACCAGCGGCGATTCTTCCTCCTCGTGCACGGATTCGTGCACCGGCCCGTCCAAAACCGGCTCTGCCGGACCGAAAATCGCCTCCGCGACGAGGCGCGCGGCGGCAGCGTCCATACCCGCGATCACATGGCTGTAGATCTTCAGCGTGAACGCGACGTCGGCATGCCCGAGCCGTTCCGACACGATCTTCGGGTGGACGTCGGACTTCAGCGCGGCCGTGGCGTAGCTGTGTCGGACGTCGTGTAGCCGGATCACCGGCAGCCCGGCGGCCCTGGCGTGCTTCTGGAACCGGTCGGTCACCGTGTCCGGGTGGATCTCGCTACCGTCCGGCCAGCAGAACAGCAGATCGGTGGTGTGCCCGACCTGCTTCCGCTCCTCCTCCCAGATCTCGATATGCGCGCGCAGCGCGGCCAGCGTCAGCGGATCGAGCGCTCGGGGACGCTGCCCGGACTCGGTCTTCGTCTCCGACTCCACGGCCCGGCCGTCGACGACCACCCGTGGCACGGCCGGGACGACCGTGGCCGCCTTCAGGTCGATGTCCTCGCGGCGCAGCCCGACCACCTCACCCCGGCGCATGCCCGTGGTCACCACCAGCAGATACAGCGCGTAGAGCCGATCACCCCGGATGTACTCGACGAACGCGCGCAGCTGCTCCGGTGTCCACACCGTGGGCCGGCGCCGGCCCACCCGCGGTGGTTGCGCGTCCTCCGCCACGTTGCGCGCCACGTAGTCCCACCTCACCGCATCCGCCAGCGCGCGGTGCAACATCCGGTGCACCGTCGCCACCGTCGACGGCGACAGGCCCGGCTTCTGCTCCGCCCGCCGATGCACCCGACCCTCATCGAGCAGGTGCGCGTACAACAGGTTCAGCCGCACCGGCGTGAGCTCCCGCAACGCGGTCTCCCCGATGATCGGCGTGACGTAGGCCCGGAGCAGGTTGCCGTACTTCACCCACGTCGTGGGGCGCATCCCCGCCTTCATCGCCGCGTGCCACTCGTCCAGGAACGCCCCGACGGTACGGCGGGACACCTTCACGTGCCGGCCCGACTCGTAGGCAGCGATCGAATCCCGCAACGCCTTCTCCGCCTCTTTGCGGGTCGCGAACCCGCCCCGGCCGGTCTGCCGCCGCTTGCCAGTCAGCGAATCCGGATCGACGTCGTGCCGGTAGGCCCACTTACCGTCCTTGCGGTAGGCGCTGCCCTTCATGCGGCCGCTCCGTCCGGGGTCAGGATCGCGCGCAGACCGGCGGTGACGATGAAGACCCGGCCCCCGAGCCGGCGGGAGGGCAGTTCCCCGGACGAGGTCAGCCGGTAGGCGCCGGCCCGGGAGAGACCCAGCAGCCCGGCCGCCCGCTCCACCGAGATCAGTGCGGGCAGGCCGTCGAGCGGGTCGGGGCCCGCCGGTGCCGTGGTGGCCGGGACGGCGGCCAGGCGCGGCCGGGCCTGTTCCGCCAGGTAGGCGTCCAGCCGGTCGGCGAGTGCCCGCAGCTCCGCGGGCAACGTGGCGATGTGGTCCGGCGTGGCCTCACCGGCGGCGGACTCCCGGGGCGGGATGCGAAAAGGCATTCTGGGTGTGCTCCTTGTCGGGGAGTGCGTCCCGGCGCGGTTGCTTGGCATGCGAGGCGTCGGGGCGCGACGGCGGAAATGTCGTCGGGCCGGCCGGCAGGTGGCGGTCATGCTGTCTGTCGGCCGGTTCGAGTGGCCTCGCGGCGTGAGCGGGCTTGGTCGGCGGCCATGTCGGCGAGCATCCGGTCGCCGGTGCGGGCGTAGCCGGACGCCTGGTACCGCCAGGCGGCGAGGGTGATGACTTGGTCGTCGTCTTCCGGCCGGCCCCAGGCGTCGAGCGGGGTGCGTTCCTCGCCGGTACGGGTATGGGTGCGGGCCCAGGTACGGCGGCGTTCCCGGCAGGCGGCGAAGGTCGTGGAATAGGTCCGGCTTTTGGTGATCCAATGGCCGTTGAAGCCGAATTGGTGGGCCCACCGGTCCATGCCGAGGTCGGCGAAGTCGGCGCGTAGCGCCAGCCGCCAGGACGCCCGGACGAGTTCGGCGTGATGGTCCGGGAGCAGCAGGAGCCGGGTGGTCAGGTCGTCGGGGGTGCGGATGCGGCTGTCGAGGGCGCCGGAGGTGGTGACGGATTTCGTGACGTACTTGGCGAGGTAGTTGCCGACGGTGGCGGGGGTGAGGTCGCCGCCGTCGACGGTGAGGGGGCGGGTGTCGGCCTGGTCGCCCCAGCGGGCGGCGAGCATCGGCGGGCGGGGTGTCGGGGTGGGGACGAGGCGGGTGGGCAGGGTGTAGCGGTGCGGGTCGGGGCAGGGCTGTTCGGCGCGGCGGACCGCCCAGCGCCAGCAGGCCGCGAGTAGCTCGGCGGTGGCCCAGGCCGGTGGGGGTGCCCAGTAGCCGCGGTGGGTGGTGGCGTCGTCGAGGCGGAGGACGGCGTGGAAGTGGACCGCGCCGCGGGCCTGCATTTCGGCGACTTTGATGTAGCTGATCCGGACCTGGCGGCGGGTTTTTCGTTCGGTGCGGTCGGTGAGGAAGGCGAGGCGCCGGTAGGTCAGGTCGATGGTGCGTTTCCATAGCCGGGCGGCGTGGCGGTTCCAGACGACCAGGCCGGCGAGGTCGTAGCAGTCCAGGCAGATCGGGGCGCCGATGCGGGGGTCGTCGTCGGGGTGGACGAGGTGGCAGCCGCGGGGGCGGCCGTGGGGGCAGCGGCCGGGGTAGGGCCGGCAGACCTGGGCGGGGCCGTGGTTGGCCCGGCGGGAGTGCACCGGGCCGAACGACGGGGCGGTCACGGTGACGAACAGCCCGGGATGCTGGGCGATCGTGTCGGGAATCTCCAGGCCACCGGCGAGACCGGCGTGGACGATCTGCCAGGCGTCCCCGGCGTACAGGTACGAGCAGGACGGGCAGACGGTGGCCCGCCGGTTTCCGCAGGGCACGAGGATGGTGCCGTCCGGCAGGGCGGCGGAGTCGAAGGTCCGGCGGATTTCCCCGGTCGCGGTGTCGGCCTGGTCGATGGTGCCGGCCAGGCGGATCGGGTGCGCGCAGCCGTTGACGCGCCGGATCTGGTCCCACAGCGTGGAAAACGTGCCGTCGGCGATCCGGTCGGCGGCAGCGGTGAGAAGGTCGGGAACCACGGGAAGCGCTCTCTTCTTGGCCGGGAAACGACCGCTCGGCATGGTTTCCCTTCCCATCCCGGACAGGGCATGGAAAAGGGAAAGTGGCGAGGAAGGGACCGAGAAGAGAGTTTTTTATGTTTTATGCCGCGCATGACGGAAGGGCCGCCACGGCCCGACCCTACGCTTCAGGCTGCACACCACGACGTGCGCAAGATTTTGTGTTGTGTGGTCCCACCGACGCCAACGGCCGGACGGGTCGGGCTGTTCCGAACCTTCGGTCAAGGGA
>NZ_CAKKTM010000003.1:0-3914 GCF_920888515.1 Protofrankia sp. CiP1_Cm_nod1
CCGCTGGCCCGGCCACCCGCGCAGGGGCGGCCACGGGTGGCGCGACCACCGGCGTCACCCGGGCCGGCGGGCCATCCGTATCGGCCGTGGCCTCGAGTGCCGGCCGCGCCTGGTCGGCCGCCGCGTGCCGGACATGCCGCAACGCCAGCTCCAGCGCGACCGCTAGCGCGACCGGTGCCCACAGGCCGATCAGCCGGCCGGTCCACGTCGGCTCGGCGTGCGCCACGTTCGCGGCCACCGACGCGCCGATCCCGAGCGTGACCGCGAACCAGGCGGTGGCCCGGCCGCCGCGCCGGTTGGCACGGGCATCGGCCAGCAGCACCAGCGCGGCCACCGCCAGCAGCCCGTCCACGGACAGCGGCAGGATCGTCGAGGACAGCCCGTCCTCGCCGTGGCGGGCGGACAGGTCGCGCATGTGCCGGTACGAGACGACCGCGGCGACCCCGGCCACGACGGCCAGGCCGGCACCGACCAGACGGCTGATCCACTGATCGGCGCTGATCTTCGTACCCATCACCGGCCGCCCTTCTTCTTGACCTTCCGGCGGCGGGCCAGCTCCGCCTTCTGCGCGGGGGTCAGCGTGGTCGACTCCCGGCCGGTGAGCCGGTCCCGCGTCGTCACCCCGTCCGCGGCCGTCGTCTTCGACGTCCGCTTCCTACCGATCAGGTTCCTGATCTCCTTGGCCGATGTGGGGATCGTGACCGCCTTCGGGCTCTTCCGCGCACCACGCTCGCCGGTACGGGCCCGCGGGAAGCAGACCGGGCACGCGAACCCGTCGAGAACGCCAGGGACGGTCGCCGCGTCGACCGCCGGCCCGCCGTCGGGATCGACGGCCAGGGCCACCCGCAGCCGGGTGGCGCTCACCGGGCACCCCCGTCCGGGGTGAGCAGGGCACGCAGCCCCGCGGTCACGACGTACACCCGGCCGCCGATCCGCCGGACCGGCAGCGCCCCGGCCTTGGCGTAGCGGTACGCCGACGCCCGGGAGAACCCGAGAACCTCCGCGGCGGTCTCCACCGAGATCAGCGGGGTGAGCCCGGCCAGCGGGTCAGGTGTCTCCCCGGCCGGGCCGGCGGGAGCAGCAGCCGGGCCGGTGGCCACGGTGCCGGCCGTGGTCGGTGTGGTCATCGGGGGTCCCCTGTCGAGGCGGGAAGAAGAGCGCGGGCGGCGGCGATGCCGTCGGGGGTGGTGAACCGGGTGCAGATCCGGACCTGGACGCCGGTGATCGTGGTCGTCACGGACAGGCCGACGGAGCGCGGGGTGTCGTAGTCGACGGTCAGCGGCAACCCGAGCCGGCCGGCCACCGCGGTCAGGCCGGCCAGGATCACCGGCGCCTCGTCGGGTCCGCCGGGGGCGGTGGCGCCGAACACGTCGACGGACAGCGATGGCCGGTGGCCGGAGGCGAAAACGGTCAGGTGCAGCCGGGCACCGGTGGCGTCCACCGCGTCCCCGACCGCGGCCAGCAGCTCAAGCCCGGCCCGCAGCGCGGCGGCCTGCCGCCGCGCGGGAGACGAGACAGACCGGGCATCGATCGTCGCAGCGTGCGCCATACCGGTAGCGCCGTCAGCGTCGCTGCCACCGCCGGTCTCGGTCGGGACGGTCGGGGACTCCCGCCGGGGCACCGGCCGCACCGGCTTCCCCTTCCCCACGACCGGCACCGGCGGGTCCACCGCCGCCACCGCGGCGTGCAACGCGTCCCGCACCACCGCTTCCCGCACCGCCGCCTGCTCACCGGCCATGACGCGCCTCCCGCGACCGCGGCGTCTCCAACGACAGCTCTTCCGACTGCTGCGACCCGAACAGCGCCACCCCGACCGGCGCGGTCAACGCGGCCTTCACCACCGCCCGCCGCGTCGGCGACGGCGCGTCCAACCGCTCACCCCGCCGCGGCCGGGCCACCTCGGTCACCACGTCCTTCGCCTTCTGCCGCCGGCTCACCGGACACCACCCGACGACTTCGCACCATCGACGATCACAACCCAGCGGTCCGGCTCCGGGTCGTCCGGCAACGTCGGCCACGGACGATCCCCACCATCCACGGCGAACAGAACAGAAAGCGTCATCACACGCCCTTCCACCAGCCCCCGGCCGCAGCCGGCGGGCACGCCAACAACAGGCGTGGAAGGCGTCCACGAGAAGGTCAGACGCTGTACGCTCGAAGAGCGATCATCAGTCGCGTCTGGCCCGGTGTGGGTTGCCTCCCACCCGGGCCTTCTTCATGTCCAGAAGGCCCAGCCACCTCGACGGGTTGCCTCCCGTCTCAGCGTGGCTCGACAGTAGCAGCATGCCTTAAGGCATGTCCACATGCCCTAGGGCATCTTTTGAAAGATCTTTTGTGGGCATGCTCGATATGGTCTAGGGCATGTCCACGCCAAGCCGCCCGCCATACACCCGGATCGCGGCATCGTTGCGGGACAAGATCGAAGCAGGTGAGTACCCGCCGGGCAGCCGGCTCCCCTCACACCGCGAACTCGCCCGGACCTTCCACGCCGCTCAGGAGACGATCCGTCGCGCGATCGCACAGCTTCAGACGGAAGGGCTGATCGAAACCCGAGGCCAGCACGGAACCTTCGTCCAGACCCGGCCGTCGGTCCGACGCATCACAACCGACTTCTACCGGCGGCGCCCGCCAGGCTCCACGGAGTCAACATCCCCGTTTGCTCGATCTGCCGCCGCGTCGGGCGGGCGAGCCTCCTGGGACCACGAGACGACGCGCGAAACGGCAGACGAACAGGTTGCCGAACGGCTCGCCATTCAGCCCGGCGAGCCGGTGACTGTGACGCGATACCTCTACCGCTATGACGGGACCCCGATCCAAACGGCCATCTCGTGGGAGCCCTCAGCCCTCACCACGGGCACGCCAATCGAGCTTCCCGAGGAAGGCGCAGCAATCGGCGTTGTCGCACGCTTTGATCTGATCGGCCAACACATCGACTCGGTAGAGGAAGAGATCACCTCGCGGCCACCGACAGCCGACGAGGTGAGAGCGCTCGAACTGCCTCCGGGCGCCTCCGTCCTCTCGATGAGGCGCACTTACCGAGTGGGTGACAAGCCGGTCGAGACTGCGGACATCGTCATGGCTGGCCACCGATCCGTGCTCTCCTACCGTCTCGCCGTGACCTGAGACAAAGGTTCGGATTACCACTCTTATCACTTTTTGTAACTTATCGGATGCTTTTGGTGTCGTGAGTGACTGTGCCAACTTTCCCTACTTGTTCAAGCGCGGCCCTGCGGGCCGCAAAGACCACGGGGCTCCGCCCCGAACCCCGGCCCTCTCTCTGGAGGTGGGTCGAATACGTGTTCGTTTCCGGTGGTGGGTGGGGGCATGTCCGCTGATCACCTCCGCCGGACGGGCACCCCGAGGGCTACCCCGGAACCTCCCGACCGCGCAAGGGCCGGCGGCAAAGATCGAACTCGAGTGGGGATGCGGCCCTTGCCCGGCCGGGAGAACCCGGGGTAGGGCGAAGCCTGCCCGACCGACGGAGGTGATCAGCTCAGCCCGGAGTCTGGCGAAGCCGTCGCAGGCGGCCGGGATCGACGGCTCGGCCGGGATGTCGACCAGGGCACGCCGTGCCGCGCGGGGCCCGTCCGTCCGCCGCGCCGCGAACTGCGCGTGGCGCCGGGGGCGCCATGCTCGCCGGGCGCGTCGGACGGCCACCCACCCGACACGGCTGCACGGGACCCGAGCCACGTGCACGGAATCGTGAACGGAACCCGACGCGACCGACGGGACTATCTGTGATCGTCTGCTGCGGACACCGACTGACGAATGCGACCAGTTGGATGAATGGGACGCACCCGCCTGGTCACCCAGTGTCAAAATGATCTGATAAGGAAGAGGCCGGTGGTTCAAGTCCACCCAGGTCCACGGGCTGGCTTTCCTTGCTCGCCGCCCGTTGGGCGGCTTCGCTGGGG
>NZ_CAKKTM010000003.1:4421-9283 GCF_920888515.1 Protofrankia sp. CiP1_Cm_nod1
CCCGTTGGGCGGCTTCGCTGGGGGGCGAGCCCCGCGGATCGTTAGGTTCCGGCCTACATGATCATCGTGTCGTAGTCGGAGTGGCGCTGAGACTGGCTACGGACGGTCCTGGCAGACCTCGAGCCGGTGACCGATCTCCAGCACGGTCACGAGGAGCACGCCTCATCTGCCCGAGCCAGGCGCTGAAGCCACTGCGGGGACACGCGTCGTGTCGCGGTTGCGCGCGCCGTGCAGCGGTTGAAGGTGCGGTCTCCGGCCGTCCGCTCCCGGGTACCGGCCTTCCGGGAGGAAGCTGGTCCAGTCCTACTGCCTGATCATGATATTGCGGGTTTTCTCATCCATTTGTGTTATTTGGTGCCTATCGGCTGTTTCGTGCGCACCTGGCGGGCCCGCTCTTGACAACAAACACTTGTTTGTTAACGCTGGCTGCACTCGGCGAATAGGCACCCCGCCGCCCTGTCGTCCGTAGCCGGGCCGGATCGGGAGGCCTGAGCAGGAGAGGATCCGCATGAGCATCAGCGTGGACCCGAGCGGTCCTTTACACACGCAGTCACGACCTGAACGCTTCTGGAGCACGACGAACGTGGGGGAGGCACTCCCGGGCGTGGCGACACCCCTGGGGTGGTCGCTATGGGGGCCCGCGGTCGACGTCGGGGTTCGTGACTGCTTCGCACGCATGGGGGCGCTCGCGTCCGGTGACGTCCGTGTGCAGGACGATCCCAACGACGCCGTCGCCGCCGTCTTCTACGGCCGCGCCGCCCTGAACGTCAACTTCTTCTGCGAGATGGGCGGGCTGCTGCCCGGCTCAGGGCCGGACGCGATCGCGCGCCAGCTGCTCGGCGAGGTCCCGGCGGGCATCCCGTTGGCCCGCTCCAGGCGCCGCCTGCCGTTCGTCGCAGCCAGGATGCCCTACGCGCTGGCCACCGTCCGCCGGGACGTGATCGCGCGGACCGGGCCGACGAAGGCCTGGTGGCAGGCCTGGGTACCGCGGTTCGACACCCTCGACGAGGCCGGCGCCCGGCACGCGCTGGCCGAGGGCCGGGACCGCTTCACGGAGATGATCCGGGTGCAGGCCGGCGGCGTGTTCATCGGGGTGCAGGCGGTCTACGACCAGCTGCTCACCCTCATCGAGAAGGCCGGTCTGGACCACGCGCAGGCCAACGCGCTCGTCGCCGGCCAGGGCTCGCACGCCGAGACCGACATCATCTTCGACCTGTGGCGGATGGGACGCGGGGAGCTGACGCTCGACGCCTTCCTCACCAGGCACGGCTACCATGGCCCGCGCGAGGGCGAGGTCTCCGGGCGGGTCTGGCGTGAGGATCCCGCGCCGGTGCTCCGTCTCGCCGCGCAGTACGGCGAACGCGACGACACCCAGGACCCGGCGCTGGCCGCCGCGGAGCGGGCCCGGGCGCGCGAGCGGGCCGAGCGTGAGCTGCTGGCCGGGCTGCCTGCCGCGCGGCGGCCGGGAGCGAAGCTCGTGCTGAAGCTGGCCGTGTCACGGATCCCGCTGCGCGGCGTCGCCAAGGCCGCCTACCTGCAGGCTCTCGACGTCGCCCGCGGAGCCGCCCGGCGCCTGGGCGCGCTGCTGGCCGCGGACGGGCGTCTCGACGATCCCGAGGACGTGTTCCTGTTCGAGGTCTCCGAGCTCGTCGACGGGCTGCCCGCCGGGGCGAAGGAGATCGCCGCCCGGCGGCGTGCGCAGCGCGCGGACTTCCTGCGTCACGACATCCCCACGCACTGGCAGGGCCGGCCCGTGCCCTTCGCACTGGTATCCGCGGACGACAGGCCCGACACGTCCGACACATCCGGCGCGTCCGGCATGCCTGGCGCGAGGGGCACGGGGGAGGCGGGGGCCGCGGCCCCGGCGGGCACGGAGAGCAGCGTCACGGGCATCGGTGCCAGCGGCGGGACCGCCGAGGGCTTCGTGCGCGTGGTCCACGACCCCACGTTCGGCGACATCGAGCCCGACGAGGTGCTCGTGTGCGCGACCACCGACCCGAGCTGGGCGTCGGTGCTGTTCCTCTCCTCGGCCCTGGTGGTCGACATCGGCGGCCTGCTCAGCCACGCCGCCGTGGTCGCGCGTGAGGTCGGGGTGCCGTGCGTCATCGGCACGGGCAACGGCACCAGGGTGCTGCGCACCGGCGACCGCGTCCGGGTCGACGGCAACAAGGGAACGGTGGAGATCCTCAAGCGGGCCGCGGAAGGCGTGACCGGCCGTGCGGCCCGTGACGGCGCGAACCGTGACAGCACGAACCGTGACAGTGAACTGGAGAGCACCGCATGAGCACTCCCACGGCCACCAGCACAGCCACCAGCACAGCCACCGGGGCGGCCGCCTTGCCGTCCCGCGGCGTCCCGGCGGAATGGCTGCCCCGCCCCGAGGACGAGCTGTTACACAAGCCCTTCGGTGACGAGTCCTTACCGTGGAAGGAGACCTTCTTTATCACCGTCCGTGATGACGCGCTCAACGCGAACATCAACATGCACATGACGGTCAGCGCCAACCGCTCGCCTGACACCCGGTGCGCCGTCGGCGTCGCGCAGGGCAACAGATCGGTCATCCAGGTGCTGCGGACCGACGGGACGCACAACGACCGGCGGATCGGCAACGAGCTCGCGCGGCTGGAGGTGGTCAACCTCTCCTGGGACTCCGACCACGAGCTGCGGTGGGCCGGCAGCCTCGACGAGGCCGAGTTCGACCTGACGCTGCGGGGGAAGCACCTCGCGCCCCTGTGGGACACCATGTTCAGGGGCTACTACGCCACCGGGGAGAGCGGGCAGGTCTACCGCCACACCGAGCAGGTCATCACGGCCAGCGGGACGATGCGCTGGCGCGGCGGGCCGGAGCTCGCGTTCTCCGGCTTCGGCTGGCGCGACCGCGGCTGGGGCCGGCGCAAGACCCAGCTGATGTGGAACACCGGCTGGGACCTCGTATCGGCGATCCTGCCGGACGACAGCGTCTTCTCGGTCATCGCGCTGCGCAGCCACGAGCTGCCGGAACCGGCTCCCATGCCGGTCGCCGGCTGGTGGTCGGACGCGGGCACGCTCGTCCCCTGCGTGGGCGGTGTCTATCACAAGGAGGCGACCGCCTGCCCGAAGCACTACGAGCTCGAGTTCTCCAACGGGCACCGCATCGCCGGTGACCTGGTGCGTCCGACGGGGCGGGTCGCGGTTGCCATGCAGGAGTCCGAGGTCGGGCCGGACGCCCCCAACTGGGCCGCCACGATGCAGGACTACTACGCGATCTTCGTTGATCCCGAGGGGCGGGAGTTCCCGCTGTTCACCCAGAACGGCTACATCCACAAGGTGGACGTGTTCCGTGGCGCGCAGTTCGTCCACGCGGGCTCGCCGCCCCGCAAGGCATGATCGGGGCGGTCGTCTTCGACGTGGGCGGGGTCCTGTGCCCGAGTCCCGTCGGAGAGTTCGAGAAGGTCGACGCCGAGTACGGCCTGCCCACCGGCACGGTGATGTCCTTCGTCCGCGGCGGCGAGCTGTTCGCCCGCTGCGAGACGGGGCGCATGCCGATCGCCGAGTTCTACCGCCGGTGCTCCGCGGCGATCGCCGAGAAACACCGTGTCGACGTCCCGGCACAGCGTCTGGACGCGATGCTGTGGGCGTGCATGGGCGACAACGTCCGGCCCGAGATGGCCGCGCTGGTCGTCGAGGTCAGGGCGGCCGGCTACCGGACCGCGCTGCTGACGAACATCTTCGCCGAGCGGCGTGACTGGCTGCACGCGCTGCTGCCCGCGGGCGCGATCGACGTCTACGGCGACTCGTCGGAGCTGGGGCTGCGCAAGCCCGATCCCGCGATCTACCGCAGGCTCCTGGAGATGCTCGGCCACGGGCCGCGGGAGGTGGTCTTCGTCGACGACTTCCCCGAGAACCTCGTGCCCGCGCGTGACCTGGGGATGGTCGACGTCCGGTACGAAAGCCCGCGGCAGGTGCGCCGGGCGCTGGTCGAAGCCGGTGTGCGGATCGCCCCCGAGCCGGTGGACAGCCGAACGGGCGGGCCGGGAGCGGGCGGGCCGGGAACGAGCCCGCGAGGCCTGGCCGCGGCCTCATCCGAGCGGGCCGGAGTCGCATCCGAGGAGGTGGCCTGATGGATCTCGCGGTGTTGCAGGCGGTGCGGCTGAAAGGCGGGCTGGCGGACGCGTCCACGGTGATCTGGCTGACCGGCGGCGACGAGACCGCCGTGCGCCGCGCGCTCGCGGCGCTTGTCACGGCCGGGCACGTCCAGGAGTGCCGTGGCCGCTACCGGATCATGCCCGGCGGGCGCGACGCGCTGCGGGCGGCGCTGGCCGTCGAGCGCGCGGGCCTGGACATGGCCGCGCTCGACCTGGTCTGGGAGGAGTTCAGCGCGCACGACCACGCGCTGAAGGCCATCCTGCGGGACTGGCAGCTGCGCGGTGAGGAGCCCAACGACCACTCCGACACGGCGTACGACGCCGCGGTGATCGCCCGGGTCGAGGCGCTGCACGGTGACGTGGGCCGTCTCGCGCTGCGGGCGGCCGGCGTCATCCCCCGGCTGGGCCGCTACCCCGGCCGGCTGGAGGTGGCGCTCGTCCGGCTGCGCGGCGGCGACCGGCGCTTCCTGACGCATCCGATGGTCGACAGCTATCACACCGTCTTCCACGAGCTGCACGAGGAGCTCTACGGCGCGACCGGACGCGACCGGGTGAGCGAGGAGGCCACGACCGGATGATCACGATCACCACCGCGGTGCGCCCGCTCGTCCCCGGCCTCGACGGCGGCCGCGCGCTGCTGGGCGGCAAGGCGTGGGGCATCCAGCGCATGCTCGCGCTCGGTGCGCCGGTGCCGCCGGCCTTCGTCGTGACCACCGAGGCGTGCGCGCGCCACCGCGC
>NZ_CAKKTM010000004.1 GCF_920888515.1 Protofrankia sp. CiP1_Cm_nod1
CCTTCGTCGTGACCACCGAGGCGTGCGCGCGCCACCGCGCCGGCGGCGGCCGGCTGCCCGCCGACGTGCGCGCGGCGCTGCCGGCGGCGATCGCGTATCTCGAAGAGGCCACCGGCCGCACCTTCGGCCGCGGGCCCGCGCCGCTGCTGGTGTCGGTGCGCTCGGGCGCGGCCGTGTCGATGCCCGGAATGATGGACACCGTCCTGAACCTGGGGATGACGCCGCGGGTGCGGGTGGCGCTGGCCGCGTCGACGGGCGACGCCCGGTTCGCGGCCGACACCTCCCGGCGTTTCAGCCGCCAGTTCGAGGCGGTCGTCGGCGTCGCGCCGCCCGCCGCGCCGGCCGCGCAGCTCGAGGCCGCGGTGAGCGCCGTGTTCGCCTCGTGGGACTCGCGCCGCGCCCTGGCCTACCGGCGCGAGCGCGGGCTCGACGGCGACGCGGGCACCGCGGTGACCGTGCAGGCCATGGTGTTCGGCAACCTCGACGACGCGTCCGGGACGGGCGTGCTGTTCACCCGCGACCCGCTCACCGGGGATCCCGAGCCGTTCGGGGAGTGGCTGCCGCGGGGGCAGGGGGATGACGTGGTCGCGGGCACCCACGACCCGCTGCGCCTCACCGAGCTGGCGCGCGCCCAGCCCGTCGTGCACGCCGAGCTCGTCGCGCTCGCGGCGACGCTCGAGCGGGAGTGCCGTGACGTGCAGGACATCGAGTTCACCGTCGAGTCCGGGCGCCTGTGGCTGCTGCAGACCCGTGCCGCGAAACGCTCACCGGCCGCCGCCGTGCGGCTGGCCGTCGCGCTCGCGCGGGAGGGGCTCATCGGCGAGCGCGAGGCCCTGGACCGGGTCTCCCCCGAGCAGGTCGCCGCCGTGCTGCGCCCGCACGTCGAGCCGCACGCGCGCGCGGCCGCGCGGGTGCTGGCCTCGGGACGGCCCGCCTGCCCCGGGGCCGTCAGCGGTGTCGTCGTCTGCGACACCGAGGCGGCCCAGGAGCGCGCCGACGCCGGTGAGGCCGTCGTGCTGGCCCGCCCGACCACCGATCCCGAGGACGTGCCGGCGATGTCGGCCGTCGCGGCGGTTCTCACCGAGCTCGGCGGCGCGACATCGCACGCCGCGGTGGTCAGCCGCGAGCTCGGCGTGCCCTGCGTGGTCGGCTGCGGCGCCGGGACGCTGATGGGCCTGGCGGGCACCGAGGTGACCGTGGACGCCGCCGCGGGGGAGGTGCTCGAGGGCGTGCTGCCTGTCGTTGCCCCGGCCGGGGCCGGCGACGAGCCCGACCTCACACGGCTGCTGGCCTGGGCCCGCGCCGAGCCGGGCGCCGATCCGGCCGCCTCCCTGCCGGATCTGCTCACGGCACGCGGCCGCGGCCGGTGAATCCCGTCCACAGCCACCCACGCATGTCATGATCGCCGCGAGTTTGTTGCCGTGTACGTTTTTCGGCCGCGTCAGCCTACACAGCGACGAACTCGCGCCGATCTTCTTCTTCGGTGGCCGGCGTCCATCGATGCGACGCTGACCATTGCCGTCGGCCCGCTGGCCCCGCGGGTGTACCGGTGGGCTGTGGACAACTCTCGCCGTACCGCCTGTCGCCGGCTGTCCCGGAAGCGGCTCACAGGCTGGTGACGACTCACGGGCCGGTGACTTGTGGGCTGGCGTCCATGAGTGTCCTTCGAGCGGGCGTCTCACCGGCTGGTGTCACCGGTGCGGGGTGCGCGAGAACGCCATGGCGGACGAAACGGTGCACACCGGTGGTCAGCGTCACGCGTGTCGTGCGGGTCATACGTCGCCGAGCCGTGCGCTGTCGAATCCCGTGTCCGCTGGTTCGTGTGCTGCCGGGTGGTCGGTGTGGACGGTCGCGGTGGTCAGCCGCGGCACGGCAGCGTCATACCGGGTGAACGGTGCACACCGGTGGTCAGCGTCACGCGTGTCATGCGTCGCTGGTTCGTGTGCTGCCGGGTGGTCGGTATGGACGGTCGCGGTGGTCAGCCGCGGCACGGTGTGGATGAGGGCGTGCTCGGCGGCCATGGCGATCGCGTGCGCGTCGACGACGGTGAGCTCCCCGGGGACGACGATGTCGGCCTCGGCATGCAGCCGGTGGCCGATCCAGCGCAGCCGGAGCCGGCCGACGGCGCTGACGCCCGGAACGGCCCGCAGCGCGGCCTCGGCCGCGTCGGTCAGATCCGGGTCGACGGCGTCCATCAGGCGTCGGTAGACCTCGCCGGTGGCGTCACGGAGCACGGCGAGGATCGTGGCGGTGATGACCAGGCCGATGACCGGGTCGGCGGTGTCCCAGCCCACGGCCACGCCGGCGGCGCCCAGCAGCACGGCCAGCGAGGCGAACCCGTCGGTGCGGGCGTGCAGCCCGTCCGCGACCAGCGCCGCCGACCCGATCCGCCGGCCAGTGCGGATCCGGTGTCGAGCCACCAGCTCGTTGCCGGCGAACCCGGCCAGCCCGGCCGCGGCTACCGCCGGCAGATGGGTGACCACACGGGGATGCAGCAGCCGGTCGACGGCTTCGTAGGCGGTGAAGCCCGCGGACGCGGCGATCGTCGCGAGAACGGCGAGGCCGGCCAGGTCCTCGGCACGGCCGTAACCGTAGGTGTAGCGGCGGGTAGGCGGTCGTCGGCCGAGGACGAACGCGACACCGATGGGCAGCGTGGTCAGCGCGTCCGCCGCGTTGTGGACGGTGTCCCCGAGCAGCGCCACCGATCCGGACAGCATGACGATGACCATCTGAAGAGCAGCGGTCGCCCCGAGCACGGCCAGCGATATCCACAGCGCGCGGATCCCCTCGGCAGATGTTTCCACCTCCGAATCCACCCGGTTCGCCGAATCGTGGGAGTGCGGCACCAGCCGGTGAGCCAACCGCTGCCGCCAACGCACGTCACGTGTGCGCACCGTCGCGCCCTCGTCACCATCGTCACGTGGACGGTGACCACCGACGTCATGTGAATGGTGAGCGTCGTGAGAACAAGGGCCGCCAGGGCGAGCATCGTCAGGGTGGTCACCGTCGGGGTGATGATGACCACCGGCGTCCGGGACACACCGCTCATGCGCCATAGCTCGTACGCTGCCACGAAAGGATCATTGCGGCGACGGTGCACCACACCGCCGTACGCGGCTACAGATCCTCCGTAGATGGCCGTCCCCGCAGGTGCGACAACGTCGCCGACCGGCGGGGACGGCAGCGCCGGCGAGCGGAGCCACGACGTGGAAAAGGCGGGGCAACGGGGGTGAGAACAGCATCGCTGCCCCGTTCACGGGGCCACGGTTTATCCCATCCCCAACGGAATGGTGTTCCGCAGGGCAGCAGCCTCGCTCCTCCGGGCTGCCGCCAGCCTCGCGGCCTCTGTCCAGGAACGTCGAATCAGGACGATGTGGGTGGCCGTCGAGGTCAAAATGAGGCGAGACGGCCACCGTGGGGGTGTGGGCTGGCTGGCGCCTGTCGGGCCGGTCACCCGGGTGCGCAGGTGCGGTCGCGCAGCCGGGCGCGGCCGGTCAGCCGGGTGCGGCCGCTGGGGGCCGGCCGTGCTGGAGGTAGGCGGTCTGGCCGGTGCGCAGGGCGTCGACGCAGGCGTGGACACGCCAGGCGATGTACGGCGCAAGGAGCTGGTCACGCTCCGAGGGGGTGCACAGCCGCCACGCGGTCAGCTCGTCGGCCTGGAGACGCAGGTGCTGTTCGGCGTCGTCGGCGGTGAGCAGCCCGCCGTCGAAGACGAAGTTGGCCAGCGCCGGCCGTCCGTCGGCCTGGGGCGGTACCCAGTCGATCGCCAACAGCCGTCCAGGCCGCAGGTCCAGCCCCAGCTCTTCCTTGATTTCTCGCCGCGCGGTCTCCCAGGGATATTCTCCCTCCTCCATGTGGCCGCCGGGCAGCAGCCAGGAGTCGGTGCGGTAGGACGGCTGGACGAGTAGGACCCGGTCATCGGGATCATGGAAAAGAGCGCTGGCCCCGGCGATCGAGCGCGGGAGCGTCGCGTAGAACTCCGCTGGTGACAGTGACATCTGCTTCAGATTAGCGGAAGGCGTAGGTGGAAACCGCTTCCATGACAGCGCTTTCCACCTACAGATGCGGAAGCCGTAGGTGGAAAGCGCTGTCATGACGACGGGAACCACCTACACTTCCCATCCGTTGTCGGTGGGATGCTGGGCACATGACCGACGGGGGTGCCGCTGAGGGCGGCTGGGACTTCTTCGTCTCGTATGCCGATGCGGATCATGAATGGGCGGAGTGGATCGCCTGGACGTTGGAGGAGACCGGGTACCGGATTCTGATCAAGGCATGGGAGTCCGTCCCGGGGACTGTCTGGTCCGCTCTGGAACAGGAGGGCCTGCGCAGAGCGAGCCGGCTGCTGGCGGTGGTGACACCGGCCTATCTCGAGTCGGCCGACGGTGGCGCGCAGTGGCAGGTGATGCGGGAATCGGACCTGAAAGGGGATGCTCGGCGACTGCTCCCGATCATGATCGAAACCTGTGGTCCGGGCAGCCTCGGGATTTTGGGGACACGTGGGCGGATCGACCTGACGGATCTGTCGGGACCGGCTGATGAACGGGAGGCACGGACCCGGCTGCTCGACGGGCTACGGGACGCACTGGCCGGGCGAAGAAGACCGGACAGCCCGCCCACATTACCGATCCGGAAACAGGCTACGGCAGGCCGTATGAGACCGACCGGCCCGATACCGCTCCCGGAGCGGGTATCCCGCATGGACGAGAAGGAAGCTCCGGGGCTCGGGCTGGTGCTGTCGAACAGCGCGGATATCGCCCTGGCCGGGGCTGGGGGCATGACCGGAAATGATATCTCTTCGACGTTTCCGGGCGTGCTGTCCGCGAAACCGGCCACCTGTCCCGACCAGGCGTGGACGGAGCCATACGCGGCTCCTGGCAGCGGTCCGGGCGTCGACGAGCTCCGCCGGCTGGGAACCGAGAGTCGTGGCGATCCCGGTGAGCCGGCCAACTGGCCCGCATACGAGTCCCTGGTCTCTCGCATGGCATCCCACGTCCTGGCCGTTGCCGGCCGGTTTGCCGCGGCGACCGGCGAACCGGCCGAATTCCGTGCTCTTCTTCTCGATGTCTGCCGCTACCACTACGCACGGGGGCGGTACGGCGAGAGCCATGACCTCGCTGACCGGGCCCGCAGCCGCTGGCTACCGGTACTCGGCCCCGACCACCTCGACACCCTGGCTGCGGGCCATCACCTGGCCCGTGCTCTCTTCGTCCTGAAGAAGGATTATCATCAAAAGGCCTACGAGCTGGACAAGGATATCTCGAGCCGTCGGCAACGGATTCTTTCGACCGATCATCCCGACATCCTGGCGTCGGCCAACAGTCTTGTCATGGATCTGCGTGCTCTGGGCCGTCTCGACGAGGCGTACACGTTGGCTCTGGACACCTGGGAACGCCGGCGGCGGGTTCTCGGTGATGACCGCCCGGACACTCTTTCCAGCGCGGCGAACCTTGCCGGATGCCATTATCTGCTCGACAATCATCGGGAGTCGTTACGGCTGAACGAATATGTCTGGGAGCGTCGGCGCCTGCTTCTCGGCGACCGTCATCCTGACACGCTCGTATCTGCCATCAACACGGCGATGGATCTGTACGCCCTCGACGATCGTATACCGGCCCGGATGGCTGCCGAGAAGACGCTTGCGCGCTGCCAGGAAGTTCTCGGCCATGACCATCCGTGGACGCGGACGGCTGCCGGCCTGCTTCAGAAGTGGCGTGAACAGTGATCCGGGCCGCCCGTCATGGCCATTCGTCGTCTTCCCCTTCATCGTCCCGCGGGGCGGGAATTTCTGGAATATCAGGGAGAAAGTCGGAGGGCGGGCGTGCCGTCCGCCGCGTGTCCGAGCGCCCGTCGGCAGCCGAGCGGGCCGCCCGCATCCATTCCGACAGGTCCCGGCCCGGATCCCGGGCCGGATCCCGCTCTCGTATCCGGGCGACTATTGTCGCTGCCTCACGTGGGGGATAGGCGTTGTCGGCGTCCAGCAGTTCCTCGGCGCTGAGGATCGTGCCCCGAAGCTCGTCCCCGACCCGGGCCGTGACCAGCGGGCCGATCACGAGCGAGATCGACCCCAGGTCACGGGTGGCGGTGAAGAAGGTCCGGAAGGCCGTGGCATCGATGTCCTCCATGGGCATGGCTGTCGTCCCCGCCGTGAGGTTGGCCGCGATCGCGTCGAGAACGCTCCGGGCCCGGCCCCTGACCTCCTCGAAGGTGTTTCCCGCGGGCGGTGCGAAGTAGAACGTCTTCTCCCAGGAGCCGAACATTATCGGCCCGTCGTAAGTAATCCGCGTGCCCTGTCCTCCCACCGCGGCGGCCATGGGGCGGGAGAGTGACTCGAGCAGGTCGCCCAGCCCCGGCGAGATGTTTTCGGAGGTGTATACCGTTCCTTTCAGCTCCCCTCCGGCCATGTTTGCCCCGATTGTTCCGTAGTGATGGCGCAGATCCCGTTTCGCCTGTTCGGCCCGTAGCCGGACCTCCATGAGGGCAACCTCCTCGTCGGCCTTGGACGAGGCGAGCATGACACGCAGCCGAGAACGGCTCGCGGCGGCGACGGAGATTTCGTAGGCGCTGTTGTGGCCGGCCATTTTGATGAACAGCACCGCGAGATCGAGAGCTACGAGCAGCAGAGAGATCAATATGCAGACCAGAAATGCATGCAGATTGTGGCGAAGCACGGTCAGCAATGCATCCTGGTGGTCGAGAACACCTGCGGGTGGCGGTGGCCGACTGCTGTTCTCGGCTGCCTGCCGGGTAGCTTCACCGTTGATCTGCCCAATTTTCTCCGGTTTGTCCGACAGTACGCTGGCAAGGGTGTTCGCGGCCTCATTCTGCCGGATGACCGCGTTTGTGTAGTTGCTGTTGAGAAGAGTGAACACGGGGCCGTTCCCGGTCCGGCCGGTGGCTCCCCGGCCCTCGCGCTCGTTCGTGACCGCGGCGAGTGCCTCCTCGACGGCCTTATTGGCGGCCTCGAGCTGCTTCTGGTCACTCGCGATCTCATCGTCGAGTGCGGTGAGACGATCCACTCTGTTTTTCTCGACCGCGGCGTTGAGTACACCCGTCCGGTCGGCGTGCCGCCGGCCGAGTTCTGCCGTGATCTCAGCGTCGAACATCTTCAGGACCAATGGGTCGGTCACGACGATCGCAATGAGCAGGGTTATCACGATTCTGACCGCATAGCTGCGCCTCTTCGACCAGTCGCGCGGTTGCGCGTTCTTCTTGTAGAGACCGGGAAGCTGCGCGTCATCCTTGTAGAGATCGGAGAAGTTGATGCTTACCTGGGACAACAGGAACCTGTCATAGACCACCACGGCCGCCGCGAACAGCAGGCCGACGATCACCCCCGGGAAGAGCCCACCTCCGGTTGCGATCATCAGGAAGAACGTGCAGCCGGCCGTCGCATAGACGTAGTAGAGCGCCATGAACAGGGCGGCGCAGGTGTACCGGGCCCGGTCGACGAACACGGTGGCGTGCGCCGGGTCGATCCCGACGAGGGCGAGTATGGCTTTCATCGGCCGACCGGCCGAGAGGCCGAGCGTTCCCGACGGCTCGCGCGCGTTCCGCGACCGCCGGACCGGACCTTCATCCAGAGCTCCCCCGTCGTGCTCCATGACCGGGGACGAAGTCTCCCGGAAAGAAGACTTTATACCGTGTTCACGGACTCGTCGGATTCGCCCGGGATGTTCATCGGGATGCCGCGGTCCGCCGGATCGATTCGATGGGCGACGGGCGGATGCCGGGCTACAGGCCGTATATCTCGAGGAGGCGGAGCCAGATTTCGCTGACGGTGGGGAATGAGGGGACCGCGTGCCACAGGCGGTTCAGGGGTACCTCGCCGACGATGGCGACGGTCGCGGCGTGCAGCAGCTCCTGGACGTCCGGGCCGATGAACGTCGCTCCGACGACCACCGATCGTTCGGAATCGATGACCAGTTTGCTGGTCCTGGTGGTCACACGGGTCACGGCGGCCCTGCTGGCCCCACCGGACGCGGCGGACGCGGCGGACGCGGCGGCTCCGGCGGCTCCGGCGGTCCTGCCGGCCCTGCCGCTCTCGCCGGTCCCGTTGGTCCCGTTGGTTCCGGTGGGTGCGATGTTGGCGCGGCCGCGTACCTGGGAGCCGGCCACGTCGTCTGTGCTGTAGGTGACGGTCCGTATCGGCAGGCCGGCGTCCCGGGCCTGCCGTTCGGTCAGGCCCACCGCGCAGACCTGGGGATCGGTGAAGATCACCCGCGGTACCACGTCCGTGGCGGCCGGGACGTCGCGGCCGAGGATGACGTCGGCGGCGAGCCTGCCCTGGTACTTGCCCATGTGCGTCAGCAACGTCCGGCCGTTGCAGTCGCCGACGGCGTAGAGCCAGCCCCCGTCCACCCCGGTGGCCCGCATCCACCCGTCGACGTCGACGAACCGGCCGGCGGGCAGCCCGACCGCGTCCAGGCCCAGATCCGCGGTTGCCGGTCGGCGACCGACGGCGACGAGAATCTCCTCGGCGCCGATCCGGGCGCCGTCGGCCAGCGTCGCCACCACCGTCGAGCCGCCGTCCCGCCTGCGTGCGGACGCCAGCGGCACACCGGTGATCACTTCTATGCCCGCGGCCTGGAAAGCCGCGCGCAGTTCCTCCCCGGCGAACGCTTCCTCCCGCGCGAGCAGCCGCTCACCGGCCTCGACGATGGTCACCCGTGAACACCCGAGGCGATGGAACGCCTGCGCCATCTCCACCCCGGTCGCGCCGCCACCGACCACCAGCAGCCGGCGCGGCACGTGGGTCGCGGCGGTGGCGCTCCGGTTGTTCCACGGGCGCGCGTCGCGCAGGCCGTCGACCGGCGGGATGACCGCGACCGTCCCGGTCGCGAGGACCACGGCCCGTCTCGCGGTCAGCCGCCTGGCCCCGTCGTTGCCGGTGACCTCGACCGTCCGGGCCCCGGCCAGCCGGCCGGCCCCGCGGAACAGTGTGATCTTCTTGCTGTCCAGCCAGGGCACCTGGCCGCTGTCATTCCAGTCAGCGGTCATGTAGTCACGCCACGCAAAGGCCGCGGCGGCGTCGACGGTGCCGGTGACCGCCTGGGACGCGCCGGGAACACGCCTGGCCGCGGCGAGCACATCGCCCGGGCGCAGCAGCGTCTTGCTCGGGATACAACCCCAGTACGAGCATTCCCCGCCGACCAGCTCGCGCTCCACGATCGAGACGGTGAGCCCGTTGTCCGCGCATCGGCCCGCGGCGTTCTCCCCCGCCGGGCCGGCGCCGATCACGATCACGTCGGTCTCGTGCACGTCGGTCCAGTGCGCGTCAGTCCCGTGCATGTCGGCCCCCTGTGCGCCCGCGGGCTGCTGCCCGGTAGACCAGGGGTACCCGCTGGACGGCCGGAGGTAGCGCGATCACATTTTTTCACGCTCGGACGCGCCTCCGGAACCCGGTCCTGGAAGTTCTGGCGGCCCAGCTCCTCAGGGTGCTCCGAGGGGATGCGGGCGGGGCGGGCCTCCGCCGGTCCCCGTCAGCGGGTCTCGAGTATCAGCGGGGTCTCGAGTATCAGCGGGGTCTCGAGTTCGGGCATGGGTCCGGGCGCAGGCCCGGGGGAGTGCGCGGCGGCGCGGGTGGCGGGTCGTGACCCGCGCGCGGACGCCGATGCGGACGTGAAGGCGTCCGCGCCCGCCTCCCAGGTCCGTTGCAGGTCGCTGTTGCCGGGGAAGCGCTGGTCCAGCTCGAGGATGACCATGCCGTGGGCGAAGGCGAACATGGCCTGCGCGACCTGCGGGTCGCCGGTCGCCAGGAAGAACGGTTCACCGGACCATTCCTCCAGGCCGGGTGTTGTCGAGCCACGGGGCAGGCGGGAGCTGGTGGCCAGACGGTACAGATTCGGGTGGGCGAGCGCGTACTCACGGTAGGCGGCCAGGGTGCCCGCGATGCCGCCCGCCGGCCCGGGGTGGCACACCGCCTGGTGCAGGGCCTGGCCGATCTCGGCCAGTGCCTCGTCGACCAGGGCCAGTTCGACGGCGTGCTTGCCCGGTAGGTGCTTGTAGAGGGAGGGCGCCTGGATGCCGAGCTCGGCGCCCAGCCGGCGCATGGTCAGGGCGCCGGCTCCTTCCGCCTCGAGCAGCCGCCTGCCCGCGCTGATGATCTCCGTGGCGCGGGGGCTGAGCGCACGCGGCCGCGGCGGGGCACTTGAGGAGAGGCCAGCACTTGAGGAGGGACCAGCGCCTGGGGAGAGAACGGACTGCGTCATGCGAGCGGGTCGAGGATGAACACCGGATGCCTCGGCGCGATGCGGGCGACATCCTCATCGGTCGAATCCGCGCTGACACCGTCGAAGAACACCCCCACCTCGGCCTTCCAGCGGCGGAGATAGGCACGCAGGACCGGCGCTTTGTCCGCGTCCGCGAGCTCATGGGCGGTCCGGTGCTCCCGGCGGCGCCCGAGCAGGAGGTCGAGGCTGCCGTCGGCGGCGCGCAGGTTGCGTACCCACTGGGTCTCGCCCCGCGGCGCGACCAGGTACTGCCTGCCCTCATGGTCGAGCAGGTTGACCGGGACCCGGCGGGGCTGCCCGCTGCTGCGTCCCCGCACCTCCAGGACGCGGCTGCCCCAGATGCTGATACCGGCTCGGGTGAAGCCCGCGATCAGGTTGTTGACGACATGCCGGGTGAACCGGCCGGGCTCGCGATAATAGATCTTGGACGTGTCGGCCATGGTAGACCCCCTTCGGGCGTAGTGATGTCACCTAAGGCCAACATCGTCGACCACAGGTGTAGCTAACAGTGTTAGCCGATTCTAGCGCGGGTTCGGCCCGTCATGCGGCTGCGCCCGTCCGGCCGGGCCGACCGGCGACGCCGCCGTGTCGGGGCGGGCTGTGACGGCTGTGACGGCTGTGACGGCTGTGACGGCTGTGACGGCTGTGACGGATATGACTGATGTGACGGATGTGACGGATGTGATAGGCACCGGCCCCGGCCCGGCGCGGATGCTGATCCCGACCGGGCCGGGCGTGGAGGTGCCGGGTGCGGCTGATGCGAATGTCCGCATCGCGTGAGGAGACGTCACAGCGGGGCCGCGGGTACCTCCTGTGGTCCCACTGGATACGCTGTCCGGGCAGCCAAGCTCTGATCCGGTGGGCTGGCGGGCGGTCAGCAGCGCGGACGGTCGTGGCCGCGTCGCTCTTCGCCGGTCGGGCTGGCCTGGTCGGTGCTGGTCCGTTGTCATCTTCGAGGAGTGCCCGGTCGAGGCGGGAACCGAATCGGCCGCCAGCCGCCTGGTATCCCGAGCCGCTTCCGGAGGCCCATCGCCGTGTTGACCGCGTCCACGCTTGCTTCGACGACTCTCGCGCTCGGCCCGAGCTTCCTGGATGCGGAGCATCTGGCCAAGGCGGGCCTGATCGTCATCCTGCTGATCGTCTTTGCGGAGTCCGGGCTGCTGATCGGTTTCTTCCTGCCCGGTGACTCGCTGTTGTTCACGGTGGGGCTGCTCGTCTCCAACGGCAGGCTGTCGACCCCGCTGTGGCTGGCCTGCGTGCTGATCTCCATTGCCGCGGTTGCCGGCGACCAGGCGGGCTTCCTGTTCGGGCGCAAGGCCGGCCCCACACTCTTCCGGCGCCCGGATTCCAGGCTGTTCCGGCAGGAGAACGTGGAGAAGGCCCACGACTTCTTCGAGCGGTACGGCCCCCGTTCGGTGATCCTCGCCCGCTTCGTGCCCATCGTGCGGACGTTCACCCCGATCGTCGCCGGGGTCAGCGGTATGAACTACCGGCTGTTCGTCACGTTCAACATCATCGGCGGGCTGCTGTGGGGCACCGGTGTGACGGTGATCGGATACTTCCTCGGGAAGGTCGAGTTCGTCGCGCACAACGTCGAGAAGATTTTTATCGGGATCGTGCTGCTGTCGGTGATCCCGATCGGGTTCGAGCTGCTGCGAGCCCGGCGCCGGGGCGGACGTCCCGGCTCGGGCGCCGCGCCGGGTGCCGCGCCGGGCGCGGCTCGGCACTCCGCCCGGTCCCGCCGGACCGCCGGGACCGACTGAGCGCTGGTCCCGCCCAGCTCACCGGAGCCAGCTGATCGGTAGCCCCGCCGGACCAACCGACCGGCGGGGCCAGCCGGAAACCCACGGGGGAACGCGGGGAACGAATGATCGGCGATGGAATCGGCCTCGACAGGGGAAGTCGCCGTGATCCGAGTGGCGGCCCGCGCGGTTGGGTCGGGCCCGCGCCGGAAACAACCGGTCTGAAAACCAAAGGGTCCCGATGGGTGGCCACCAACACGGGGGGAGTCGGTAGTCGCCCCATCGGGACGTGTTCTACCTTAGCCGTCCAGGGTCCGCCGCGTCCCACCCTGGTGCCAAAAACCTGGCTGGAGCTTCCCAACGTCCCGTTGGGAAGCCGGTGCGTACTGCTCCGGTGCCCAAAGTCGCAGCGTGGCCCGTCGCCTGTCATGGCCGGGACGGGACAGCATATGCCCTGGTCTCTTTTTGGGATGCCGCGCGGGGAGACCGCCGCTCATCCCCCGCGTGTCCGGCCTTGGCCGGTGGGTGGTAGACGGGTGACGGTATTTCCCGAGGCGGCCGGGGCGGATCCCGGGCGATCTCCAGTACCGGCCCGTCCGGGAAGCATGACAGTCACAGGAAGTATAGGAACCACAGGAATTACAGAAATTCAGTCGGTGAGCTACAGGAAGTGAGGTTGGCTGATGTCCCTGCTCGACCGCGGTACTCCCCCGGATCCGTTCGACGTCCTGCCCGTTGTACCGTCGTTCACCCTTACCAGCGACGACATCGCGGACGGGGACGCGCTCACCAAGGAGTTCGCGCACACCTCGGCCGACGGCGCGAACGCCTCGCCGCACCTGCGCTGGTCCGGGTTTCCGGCGCAGACGTGTGGCTTCGTCGTCACCTCCTTCGACCCGGACGCCCCCACCGGCAGCGGCTTCTGGCACTGGGTCCTCGTCGACATCCCGGCCACCGTGACCGAACTGCCCCACGGGGCGGCAAGCGGCGATCTCAGCGGCCTGCCGGCCGGTTCCTTCCACGTCCGCAACGACTACGGGACGTTCGACTTCGGGGGTGCCGCACCTCCTCCGGGTGACCGTCCGCACCGCTACGTGTTCGCGGTGCACGCCGTCGACGTCCCCTCGCTCGGTGTCGACAGCTCCGCCGCGCCCGCGGTCGTGGGATTCAACCTGGCGTTCCACACCCTTGCCCGGGGCGTGCTGCGGGCTACCTACCAGCGCTGACCCCGACGCCGCCGGCGCCGGCCCCGACGGCCCGCCGGTCGCGGGCGGGCCACGGGCTTCCAACAGCGGGGCGGTGGGCTTCCAGCGGCCCGGCCGGTGGGCAGGATGGCCGGACGCGGGTAGGTTGACGGACATGCTGCGCAAGTTCGCCGTTCTCGCGGTTGTCGCCGGTGCCGGTGCGGTGGTGACCGCTGTCCGTCGCCGGCGGGGCAGGGACGAGGCCGACCTCTGGCATGAGGCGACCACCGCCATCAACGCGGGCTGACCAGAAGCTCCTGGCCCGAAGCTCCTGGCCCGAAGCTTCTGCCCTGTTCCCTGGAGCCGCACCGGTCCTGGCCCGGTGCGGCCCTGCCACCGCGATCTCAGGGCGTCCGGCAACTGATGGCCTACGTGGTCACCGATCCCCCGGCGGTTCCCCCGGCGACCGACCCGGAAACGAACGAAGCGAACCAGCCCGAAGTGGGGACGGCCGGAGTGGAGGCAACTGGTCTGGGGACGGCCGGTCTGGGGACGGCCGGAACGGACAGTGAGCCACGGCCCGCGGCGTTGTCGGCGCCGGACGCGGCAACGTTGCGTGACCATGCTGTCCGTATGCTGCCCGACTACATGGTGCCGGCGGCGTTCGTGCCGCTCCCCCAGCTGCCGACGCTGCCCAACGGGAAGCTGGACCGCAACGCGCTGCCGGCCCCCGACTTCACCGCCACCGTTTCCGGCCGGGCTCCCGGCAACCCCACGGAGCAGGCGCTGCGGGACGCGTTCGCCGCGCTGCTCGCCGTCCCCGAACTCGGCGTCGACGACGACTTCTTCACCCTCGGCGGGGACAGCATCGTCGCGATGGAGCTGGTCAGCCAGGCCCGCGCAGCCGGTTTCCGGATCACCCCGCGCCAGGTCTTCCGCCACTGCACGGTGGCCGCACTGGCCACGGTGGCCACCGCCCTCGCCCCGGTGTCGGAGCGGGCCGGCGGCGACGACGGGACGGGAACCGTCCCGCTGACCCCGATCATGCACGCGCTGCGTGAGCTGGGCGGCCCGGTCAGCGGCTACCACCAGTCGGCGCTGGTGCAGACGCCGGCCGAGCTGGACCGGACGACCCTGCTGGCCATCCTGCGGGCGCTGGTGGACCGGCACGACATGCTGCGGGCCCGCCTCGTCCGTACCTCCGGCCCGAGCGGTGACCACTGGATGTTCACCGTCCCACCGCCCGGAACGCTGGACGTCGCGACACTGGTCGAACGAGTCGACATCCGCGTCAGCGAGCCCGACGCGAGCGAGCACGGCAGCGGTGGGCCGGGCAGCGGTGGGCCGGGCAGCGGTGGGCCGGGCAGCGGTGGGTCTGGCGCCGAGGGGGCCGGCACAAGCGAATCCGGCAGCGGTGGCCCGGGCGCCGAGGCGCCTGGCACCCGCGAACCCGACGGTGTCCTCACCGGGGACGCGCTGACCAGGACGATCTCCGCGGCGGCGCTGGCCGCCCGGGACCGGCTGGACCCGGACGCCGGCGTCATGATCCAGGCGGTGTGGTTCGACGCGTCCGGGGGCACCTGGCCGGCCTGCCGTCCGGCGGGATCGGTTACGGGCTGCTGCGCCATCTCAACCCGCGGACGGGGCCGGAGCTGGCGCGGCTGGGCGCCCCGCGGATCGAGTTCAACTACATGGGCAGGTTCGGCGTCCCGGAGGCGACGGACTGGTCCTGCTCCGCCGAGCCGGACGCGGTGGACCTCGACGCCGACGGGGACATGCCGGAGGAGCACTGCCTGGTGGTGAACTCGCTGACCGAGGACCGTCCGGGCGGGCCGGAGCTGGCCGTGTTCTGGTCCTGGCCGTCCGGTGTGCTGGCCGAGGACGCCGTCCGCGAGCTGGCCGAGAGCTGGTTCCAGGCCCTGGACGCGCTGGTGACCCACGCCACCGGACGGCCGGAGCGCGCATGATCACGATTCTTGCCGCGCGCCCGGCGGCCACCGGGAAAACCAGGCACCGGCAAAACCCGCGGTGGCCAGGAGCGATATCGGAAAATCCTGAAAGAAGCCGTGGCAATATTGTGGACAATGGCGTGGCCCATGATGATTCCCGTCGACCGTGATCGAGAACTGACTGTGATCGAGAACTGAGTTTCGGCAGGGTCCCGGGAGAACCGGTCGGGAGAACCGGGCCCAGGAGAACAACGGAACAGTGGAACAGCAGAACCGGAGAAGGGGGACACCCATGACCAACCCGTTCGAGGATCCCGACGGCGTCTACACCGTCCTGGTCAACGCCGAGGGGCAGTACAGCCTGTGGCCGGACTTCATCGACGTCCCGGCCGGCTGGACGGTCGAGCACGGCCCGGGCCCACGCCAGGAGTGCCTGGACTACATCGAGACACACTGGACGGACCTGCGCCCCAAGAGCCTGATCGAGGCAATGGAAGCCGCCGCCCGCGACTGACCCACCGCCGCCCCGGCCGGCGCCGGCTTCGTCGTCGGCTTCGGTGCCGGTGCCGGTGCCGGTGCCGGTGCCGGCTTTGGCGCCGGCGAACTCGGTGACGGCTACCAGCGATCCCAACGGGGTGCCGAGGGCCAACGAGTTACCAGTGCCTGGAAGGGTGCCGTCGAGGTCTGGAGGAGCCATGGGCTCTTATCTCCGGGGGCTCCTATCTCCGGGGAACAGTTGGAAGCCCGCGGTGGAGGCGATCCGGGTGATGACCGTCTCCCAGTTGCCGCCGGGTGGGACCACGATCCGCCAGTCCCCCCGCTCCCAGCGCAGCTCGATGCGCATGGCGGCGTACCCGGTGGTGCCGGTGGAATCCACGGCGTCCGTGGCCACATACAGCACGACCCGGTCGGGGGCGGCCACATCGAACCGGACCCCGGCGTAGCGGAAGATCGGGTCGGAGAACCGTCCGGTGAGCCGGTCGGGAATGGCATATCGCGTCGCGGCTATCCGGGTCCGTGTCAGCAGGGCGGGCTGGTCGGCGCCGGTCGCCTGCTCGGCGATGGTGGGTTCGAAGATGTAGGCGCCGACAACGGCGTCCGTACGGAAGACAACGTGGATCGCGGCGAGGGCGGCGCCCAGCGGGGTGTGGGCGAACCCGGACGCCCGGTCGTCGGCCAGGCTGCGCGGGCCCGCGGCCGGTGAGACCGGCAGAGCGAAGCCGTGGAAGTCCAGCCAGGCCAGGTCGGAGAAGTCCAGGACGGGCAGGCCCGAATCCGGGCGCACCGGCCCGCCGGGCACCGGGACCGCGCCGGCCGTACCCGTGGCCGTGGCCGTGGCCGGCGCCGGCGCCGATGTCGGTGTCGGGGAGCCGCCCCGGCCGCCGACGAGTACCAGCCCGACGGCGATCCCGACCGCGACCAGCCCTGCGGCGGCCAGCAACCCTACACCCGTGGAGAAACGACGCTCGCCAGCCATATCCGTGCCCTTACGCCGCTCGACCATCACCTGGGTCGCGCGGATCGACAGGACGATCACCCCTTGCGCTAGCTACGACACGTATTGTCAGAATAGGGGGTCGCGCAGTAAGGCGGTGGCCATAGCCCAGCGTGAGCGGGACAGCCCGCGGGCCGCGGGCAGCCGGACGAAGGTGCTCTACTGGTTGACAGCGGTCTACTGGTTGACGGGAGCGTCCTGTGGCGCGCGGGTGTCGGACCATACCTCCCACAGCGCCGCGTAGCGCCCGCCGGCGGCGATGAGCTCGTCGTGCGTGCCGGTCTCGACGATCCGCCCGTCGTCCAGGACGACGACGAGGTCCGCGCCGGCCGACTGGGTGAGGCGGTGCGCGACGACCAGCCCGGTCCGGCCCGCCAGCGCCTGCTCGGCGGCGGCCTCCAGGATGCTGGCACCGGCGCTGCCGGCGTCCGCGGTGGCCTCGTCGAGGATCGCCACCGGCGGGTCGGTGAGGACGAGGCGGGCGAGCGCGAGCTGCTGGGCCTGCGTGACGGTCAGCCGGTGCCCGCCCTCCCCCACCACGGTGGCCAGCCCCTCGGGCAGCGCCTTCGCCCACCCCGCCGCGCCGACGCGGTCGAGCGCCGCGAGCAGCTCGTCGTCGCTGGCGTCCGGGCGGGCCAGGCGCAGGTCGTCGGCGAGCGGCCCGGCGAAGACGTGCATGTCCTGGGAGATCAGGACGACTGTCCGGCGGACCGCGGCCGGGCCGAGCTCGTCCAGCTCCACGCCGCCGAGCGCGATCGACCCGCTGGTGGGGCGGTGGATACCCGCGATGAGCCTGGCCAGGGTCGTCTTGCCCGCGCCGCTGGCGCCGACGAGCGCGACCCGTTCGCCCGGCTCGATGTCGAGGTCGACGTCACGCAGCACATCGTGGCCGGGCCGGTAGGCGTGGCCGACGCCGGCGGCCCTGACCGAGGCGTCCACCGGCACGGCGACCGGCACGGTCACCGGCCTGCCGACTGGCCCCCTGACCGGCGTGGTGACTGCTGTGGCGGCCGAGACCGCGGACGACACGGTGCCCGACGCGTTGGCCGACGCGGCATCCGACATGCTGGTCAGCACGTTGGCCGGCTGGGCGGGCCGGTGCGGTTCCGGCGTCGTCGGGATGTCGGCGACGCCCACCATCCGGGCCAGGCTCGCCGTCGCGGCCTGGGCCTCGTCGACGAGCGCCAGCGCCACGTTGATCGGGTTGAACAGGTTGTGGAAGTACAGGGCCGCCGCGGGCGCGGTGCCGATCGTCACCGATCCGTCGCGTACCAGCAGGAACCCGGCCGTGAGGACGGCGGCGAGACCGATGAACTCGGCGAGGTTCAGCCGGGCGTAGAACCGCGTGATCAGATGGATTCCGCGCAGGGCCAGGTCGACGGTGGTCCGGGAGCGCCGGGTGACCCGGCCGATGTGCTCGTCGTCGCGGCGGAACGCCCGGACGGTGGCCGCGCCGCCGATGGTGTCGAGGAGCTGCTGCTGCTGGGCGCCGGCGGCGATGCGCTGCTCGGCGTAGAGGGGGATGCTGCGCCCGGCGTACCAGCGGACCGCCTGGACCTGGACAGGCGCGGCGAGCAGGGCCGCGAGCGTGAAGCGCCAGTCGAGGACCGCGAGCCCCACCAGGGTGAACGCGATGGTCAGAGCGGCGTGGGCCATCTCCGGCAGCGCCCCGCGGACCGCCTCGGTGATCCGCGTGACATCGTTGGTCACGCGTGAGGTCAGATCGCCGGCGCCGGCCCGTTCCACCTGCTCCAGCGGCAGGGTGAGCGCGCGCTCCACGAAGCGTTCGCGCAGGACGGCCAGCACCCCTTCGCCGAGCCGGGCGACGAGGGTGACCCCGACCGCGGTCAGCACGCCCTGCGCGGCCGCGACGACCACGAGCAGCACGACCGGGGTGGTGATCGCGCCGGCTGGCCGGCCGTCGGCCACCACGTCGACGATGTGGCCGAGCAGGGGCGCGGTGAACAGGCCGGCCACCGTCGACAGGGCCAGCACACCGAACGCGGTGATGGTCAGCGCCCGCCGCTCGCGCAGCAGCTCGCCGACCGTGACGCGGATACGCACGCTGGTCGCGATGGGTAGCAGCTCCCGGCCGTCGTCCGCCCGCACGAACGACTCGGGCCTGGCTGCGGACACCTCAAGCCTGTTCGTGGACGCCTCGGGGCTGGTCATCGTCGCTTCTCCCGCATGGTCATCGTGTCAGGACAAGTACTCAGGGCCACCCACTCGGCCCGTGCCCCGACCCTTGTGCGGGCAATTGTCATCACATGGACACCGTCCGCCATATGGACACCGTCCGCCATGTGACCAGTGCCCACTGGGTGAGCAGCGCTCGTCCTGTGGGCAGCGCCTACCGTGCGGACGATGACCGCCAGGCGGGCACTGTTCGCAACATGGGCACTGCTCGCCGTAGGGGCAGTGGCTGCCGTAGGCACGGTGACCGCCAAATGGACACCGTTCGCAGCACGAACGCTGCTCACCGTAGGGTCGGCGATCGCCATAGGGACGGTGACCACTAGATGGACGCTGTTCGTAGCGTGGACGCTGCTCACCGTAGGGCTGGCGCTCGCGG
The DNA here is from genome assembly GCF_920888515.1 of Protofrankia sp. CiP1_Cm_nod1. GTDB lineage: Bacteria > Actinomycetota > Actinomycetes > Frankiales > Frankiaceae > Protofrankia. The sequence goes on from NZ_CAKKTM010000004.1 coordinate 19,175, forward strand.
CGGGGACGGTGACCACCGGATGGACACTGTTCGCAACATGGAAGCTGCTCACCGTAGAGACAGTGATCGCCATGGGGACGGTGACCACTGTGGGGACAGCACTCGTCGGGTAGACGGTGCTCATCGGGTGGACGGTGGCCGTCAAGTGAGCACGGTCGCTCGGTAGTCCGCGTGGCCGTGGACGAGTTCGCCATGGGTGCCCTCGGCGGTCACCGTGCCCCCGTCGATGACCACCACCCGGTCGGTCACCGCGAGCAGGGCCGGGCTCGTCGTGATCAGAATGGTGGTCCGGCCGCGGCGGATGTCGCGTATACCGGCCGCGATCCGTGCCTCGGTGACCGCGTCCACCGCCGTGGTGGGGTTGTGCACGGCCAGCACGGGGGAGTCGACGGCGAGCGCGCGGGCAAGCGCGATACGTTGCCGCTGCCCACCCGACAGTGACCGTCCACGTTCGGCGAGTATTTCGTCGACACCGTCCGGGAGGGTGCTCGCGACCTCGTCGGCACCCGCCGCCGCCAGCGCCCGTCCAACCACACCCCCGGTACGGGCCTCCGCCGCGCCACCAGCGTCGACGCCGACCGGGCTCCTGGCGCCGCCGCCGACGACCGTGGCCGGGCCGCTTCCGGGGCCATGCCCGGTAAGGCCATGCCCAACAGGTTGCCCGACAGGTTGCCCGACAGGCTGACGCACGGCGGGCCCATCTTCAGCCGGCTCACCGTCGGGCGTGGGCGCCGCGACGTTCTCGATCAGGGTTCCCTCGAACAGTTCCGCGTCGTGCGCGGCCACCAGGACCGCGGCCCGGACCGCCGCCGGGTACACCTCGGACAGCGGCACCCCGTCGAGCTCGACCGAGCCGCCGTCCGGGTCCGCTTCGCGTCCCAGGCAGCGCAGGACGGCGGTGGCCGCCGCCGGATCGGCCGCGACGACTCCCAGCAGCTCGCCGGGGGCGGCGGTGAACGTCAGGCCCCGCAGCGGCCCGTAGGTCACGTCCAGGAAGCGGACCTGGCCCCGCACCGGCTCGGGAAGACTCCTCGTCCCGGCCCCGACCGCCGGGGACGCCGCCAGCACCGAGGCGATGCGGCCGGCGGACGCCCGCCCCTGGGCGAACTCCGCGTTCACCCAGGCGAAGATCGATAGCGGCCCGAGCAGGAACTGGGCGAGCCCGACCGCGGCGATCAGATCACCGACCGAGATGTCATCCTCGGCCGCGAGCCGGCCCGCGACCAGCGCGACCACCGCGATGAAGATCCCGGTCAGCGCGAGGACGCCGCCGTCGTGCCAGGCCTTCGCGCTGGCCGCCCGCAGGGTCGCGGTCAGGGAGTCCTGGCTGGTGCGCCGGTAGCGGGCGATGGCGGCCGGCTCGGCGCCGATGCCCTTGAGCACCCGCAGCCCGGCGACGAGGTCGGCGGCGACACCCGAGGCGTGCGCGGCGCGTTCCTGCTCGGTGTCGCTGCGGCGTTCCAGGGGCCGGCCGAGCAGGTGCGTCCCCCACAGCAGGAAGGGTGCGCCGAACAGCACCAGCAGGCCGAGCGGGACGGAGACCGTGAGCAGCGCGACCGCGCCGACCAGCAGGCCGGTGACGGCCGCGATCGACGCGGGCAGCGCCGCGTTCACGATGCCGACCCGCTGGGCGTCTCCCGTGGCGATGCTCACCAGCGCCCCGGACAGGCGACCGGTTTCCGCGCCCGCCCGCGGGTCCAGGACACGGCGGGTGAGCTGGATGCGCAGGTTGTGCGCGGAGCGTTCGGCGGCGCGTTCCCCGAATCGCGCGCCGAAGCGGTAGCAGAACGAAAGGCCGGCGAACGTGACCGCGAGGACGGCGAGCCAGCGAAGGAGATCGCCGGTGGCCCCGGTCGACACGGCCCGGTCGATGATGATCCCGATCAGGACCGGGACCAGGGCCTCACCGACCTGATGCCCCGCGACCATCACCGCGCCCACGGCGATCTGGCGTCGCTGGCCGATGACCGAGCTGGTGAGGACGTCCCGCCCTGACGGCCCGCCAGTACGCACCCTTCTGTCCTCCGGTCCGTTGCTTGTCGTCGTCCCACGGCTACAACCGATCATCTATCGGCCGTGATCGGACGGCTCGCCTGATTCGTAAGCCACCTGGCTTACTCCCATTTGGGGTAATGCCGAAGGCATCCGAGGTACTGATCCGTCGATGTGTTCGCCACTGGCCGCCGCGGGACGCGGCCGGCACAGCCGGTGCCTGGTCGACGGGTCGATGCGGTCGTGCCGGATGGTCAGCCCAGCGCCAGCGCCAGCGCCAGCGCCGGGGCGTCCGCGGCCACCTCGCCCGCAGCCACCTCGCCCGCGGCCGCCGTGCCGTCGGCATGGCCGAGGGCGGAGCGCAGGAGCTCCCCGGCCCGGACGGCGATGTTCGACAGCAGCGTCGAGGAGATGCCGTGCGCGTACTCGGTGGCACCTGGGATGTAGATGCCGGCCGTGCTCCCCGCCGCGGTAACCACACGGTAGTCACGTCGAACCTCCAGACGGCCGGCGTCGTCGACGTTGCACACCGCCGCCATGCCGCCGAGCAGCCGCCACGGGTCGCGGGAGCGGTAGCCGGTGGCCAGCACCACCACGTCCGCGTCGAGGGTCTGCCGCTGGCCGGTCGGAAGGAACTCGACGGTCGCCCGGACACCGTCCGGAACGTCCTCCAGGCCGGTGAGCCGGGACGCCCGCACCATGCGCAGCCGTTCGACGCCACGCACCTTCTCCTGGTAGACGCGGCGGTACAGCTCGTCGA
>NZ_CAKKTM010000005.1:0-8932 GCF_920888515.1 Protofrankia sp. CiP1_Cm_nod1
GGGAACCAGCTCGACGTCCGCGGTCCCGGCTACGGCATCAACATCGACAAACCCACCACGACCCACAACATCGTCTCCTGCACCAACACCGTCACCGCCGCCAGCAAAGGCGCGTTCAGCATCCCCTGCACACGCTGAAATTCCCCGCATGCGCTGAGCGCTGCGGTTCAACAACGACATCGGCAGTCCAACCTCTGTCGTGCGGTGCCGGCGGAAGGAGCGACGGAGCTTCGCGCCCCGCCGGCACCGCGCACGGTGGGCAGCTCTCCGCTGGCTTCCCGCCGGCCCTCTCATGCCTCGACGGCGGCCACGACGGCGATCTACGCCCCGACCCGCCCGCAGCGCTCCCTTCACATCGGAGCACGGCCTCGAACGCCGCGCCCGCAGTGTGCCCGTGCAGGCCGCTGGAGCCGCGAACACCACAAATCAGGATAGTTCATCCCGATAATGAGCAAAATCTACCAATCTTCGCAAATCGGCATGGTCGACATCCCCGGACCCAATCGGACATGTGTCCGGAATAATGCATACTGTTGTGGCTGGAGCTGATTACTACCACTCATGCCGTTATGGTCACGGACAGCAAGCTACACGGAGAAGCGATGACCAGCACATCGCCGGACACGGACCGCACCGTCCCGGGGGAAGACATGCCACAGCCGAACCCGCCGAACACACCTGATGAGGCGGGACGAGGCCGGGAGCCGGTGTTCACCCCGCTGAGCCCGGAGGATCCCCGCGAGATCGGCACATATCCGCTCTGGGCCCGGATCGGCGAGGGCGGCATGGGGATTGTGTACCTGTCCCACACCCCCGGCGGCCGGCAGGTCGCGCTCAAAGTGGCCTGGCCGGGGCTCGCCACCGATCCCGAGTTCCGGCGTCGCTTCGAAGAAGAGGTGAAGATCGCCCAACGGGTCCTGGGCTTGTACACCGCTCCGGTCATCGCCTGTGACCCGCACGCCCCACGCCCGTGGCTGGCCACCGCCTACATTGCAGCCCCCTCTCTCGCCGTAACCGTCACCCGTCATGGACCACTGCCAGCGGAGACCGTCCTGCTGCTGATCGCCGGAGTCGCGGAGGCACTGCAGTCCATCCACGACGCCGGTGTGATCCACCGCGACCTCAAGCCAAGCAACATCATTCTTGCCGCGGACGGCCCCCGAGTAATCGATTTCGGTATTTCCCGGGCAATCGAAGCCGCCCAAACAAAGATCACCCAGACCGGGGTTCGAATCGGCACGCCTGCGTTCATGGCTCCCGAACAGGCTCAGGGAGTCTCTCTGAGCACGTCCGGGGACATTTTCTCCCTCGGCTCCACCGCCTACTATGCGATCACCGGCAGGCTGCCGTTCGGCGGAGACGCTGCCGTCTCCTACCGGATCGTGCACGGGCAGCCCGACTGGGACAGCTGCCCGGACCGGGTCCGCGATGTGCTGGAACGGTGCATGGAGAAGGATCCGACAGCTCGCCCCACTCCGGCGGAGCTGATCGAGCTGTGCCGGGCGGCATCCACCGACGAGCGGCTGCGCATCGACGAGAACTGGCTGCCTCCCACCGTGGTCGCGGATCTCAGCCGCTATGATGCCACCCCACCCAGACCATCCGATCTGCCTAAATCGCTGAAACTATTCAGTTCGTTCATATCATCCGGTCCGTCGCCAGACGAATTCAAGCCTCCTCAGCCGGCACCGGACACGCCCGAGCCGCCTGGGCGTCCAGGCCGCAAACGGCTGTGGTGGATTGTCAGCGGGTGCGCTGCGGTCGTGCTTGCGATGGTCACGACCGTGCTCATAATTCGCACATCGGGAGGAAATGCACCGTCGGACGAGGCGGCCGGTTCGCCCAGGCCCTTCGTGACAGAAGAATCCGGTCAGAGCCGGGACACGTCGACAGCTCCGGTGGCTACCGGCGGAATCACCCTCCATAGCAACCGTTTCGGGCAGGGCATGTGCCTTGACGCCGACATCAACTATCAGGGCGTCAACGGCACGAGGGTCCAGCTCTGGACGTGCAACGGATCCGTCCAGCAACAGTGGTACTACGAAGGCGACCTGCATACCGGAGCGTTGATTCACAGCGTGAAGTGGCCGGGGATGTGCCTCGACGCCGACACGAACACCATCGGCAGTAACGGCGGGAAGGTACAGCTCTGGATGTGCAACGGGTTCGCCCAGCAACGGTGGTACTACCGTAACACCGCGGGGGCAAACGCCTATCAGAACGGATGGGGCGCCCCGTACGGCCGGTGCCTCGATGCCGATTCCAACGCCGGCTGGGACGGCACGAGGGTGCAGCTGTGGGAGTGCAACCAGACCACCCAGCAACAATGGCGGGAGTAGACCGTTCGGCAACCCGGACCACCACCGGGGCTTCCCTCGCTCGTCGAAGGTATCGCTGATCCGCCGGTGTCACTCGCTCACCGGCCGGTCGGCGGACGAGCGACACCGGGGAGCACCACCTCAGACTCCACCGGCGGAAAGCAGGATGTCGAGTTTGGTGTAGCCCTCGTTGACCCCGCTCTCCATCCCGCTGCGCAGCCAGGCGTCCCGGCTGTCGAAGCTGTCCACCAGCGACTGGGCGTGCAGTCTGGTACGGCCGTCGCCGAGGTCCTCGAACCGCAGCGTCTCGAGCGCGACGCCGTCCGGTTCACCATCGAACGTGAAGGTCTGCACGATACGGTCGGTGCGGACCTCGTGGAAACTACCGTGGAAGCCGAACTCGTTGCCGTCGTGCTCGGCGACATAACGCCAGCTTCCACCGGTCCTGGCGTCCCAGTGCTCGATCCGGGTCCGCAGTCCGTTCGGCCCGACCCACCGCGCGAACAGGGCGGGGTCGGTGTGCGCCCGGAACAGCTGTTCCGGGGTGGCCGCGAAGTCCCGGGTGATCCGGATGATCGGTACGTTCTGGTCGGCTTCGATCACGGCGGCAGCGATGGTGCTCATCAGGCTGTCTCCTTTTCCTTTGTCGGCTGTTCGTCGTCACGGGCGTTGTTCGTGGTGATGTCGGTGACGCCGGTGATGCTGGCGGCGTCGTCGTTCATGGCGGCCAGCACGGCGTCGAGGCGTCGGTAACGCTCCTCGGCCTGCCGCCGGTACCGCTCGATCCACGCGGTCATCAGGTCGAACACCTTCGCCTCGAGGTGCACCGGGCTGCGGCCGGCCTCCGGCAGCGCCGTCTCCCCATCGCCCCGGGACACGGTGGACCTGTGTCGGACGAGTGGTCAGATCGCCAGGGCGAGCTCAGTGAAGGCAGCCGTCAGCCGCTGGCGGGGTTCGGCGTCCGTGCCGAGCGGTGATGCCCCGCCGCGGTGTTGGCGGCACACTGCCGCACACGTCAGAGCGCGAGTACCTGACGTAGCCCCCGGCCCAGGTCTCGCATGAGGCTCTCCGGGACAGCGCCGACAGCGTGCCCGAGTTCGTCCTTGTTGAGCGTGACGATGGCGGTCACGTTGGCCACAGAGTCGCATTGTAGGCCGGTCACCGCGGCGGGGAGGAAGACGTTGCCGGGCATGGTGGCGAGCGCGGTATTCGACGTGATGACGACTGCGACGACTGTGGCCAACCGGCTCGCGTTGTAGAACGCGGACTGGACGACCACCACTGGGCGGCGTTTCGCGGGGCGGCTGCCCTCCGCCTCACCGAGGTCGACCCAGCGAATATCGCCACGGCTGATCACCAGCCCTCGCTGTCGCCCAGTGCTCGCCGGCCGGCGAGCACCGCGTCCTGGAACGAGTCGTCGGGACCCGCGAGCTCAAGAGCGGCGTCGATACGCTCAGTCAGGGACTGGGCGTCGAGCTCCTGGATGTAGCGACGGGCGGCTGTCGTGAAGAACTCGGAGCGACTCACGCCGAGTGCGGCCGCGCGACGCTCAGCCTCGTTGAACGTCTCGTCCGGGATCGAGATCGCAGTCTTCATGCGCTTAGTATAACCGGGTATGACCACGCGGTCGCGTGCCGCTACGAACTCGACACGGACGCCGAACCCCGCCAGCGGCTGACGGCTGCCTTCACCAAGTTCGCCCTGGCGATCTGATCATCGGTCCGGCGCATCCACCGCATCCTGCCTGCGCCCAATGCAACAGTGCCTCCGGCCCCGACAGGCCGTACATCAGCATCACCCTGGGCCACAGTCCCAGGCCGGCTTCTGGCACCCCACAAGTCGTCACGGAAGCAGATCGAACGCCGGGACCCCTACCTGCCGACGGCCCGCCCCAGGACGACGTCGCCATCCTCACTGTCTTCCTACTGCGGCAGCCTCCTCAGCCCGGGACCGGCCCCGTGCCCGGGATCACCCGGCAGTCGGCGCACGAGTGCTGCAGCGCTACCGTGCGTCGGACAGACACCAGTCGATCTTCTACCCGTATTCTGGCTATGATTCAGACCGGTCACTATTCTGACCTCTATGGAGACTATTTCGATCACGCAGGCCAAGGCCCGGATCGCCGAGCTCGCCGACCGGGTAGCGCGGGAGCACGACCACTTCACGATCACCCGTAACGGCCGGGCCGACGTCATGCTGATCTCGGTGGCAGAGTACGAGTCGATGCAGGAGACGCTCGATCTGCTCTCCGATGACGAGGCCCTGGCCGATCTACGCCAGTCGCGGGAGGACTTCGCGACAGGGGACACGTTCGCCGTGGAGGAGGTCCGGGCCGAGCTGGAGCGCCGCCGCGGGGCGGCCTGATGGCCGCCAGCGACGAGGAGGCCGACGCAGGCGCCGCCGAGAAGCCCAGCCCGTACACGGTCCTGTTCTCCCGGCAAGCTCGCCGAAACCTCAGCGAGCACCTTCCACTGGACGTGGCGATCGCGGCGACGGAGGCCGTCTACCGGACAGTCGCACTCAGCCCCTCCCGAGTGGGCAAGCCACTCAACGAACCCTTCGACGGGTACTACTCGGCCCGCCGTGGCACCTATCGGATCATCTACCGCATCGATGAAGCCAGCCGTGCCGTAGAGACCCACTCGATCCGCCACCGCCGCGACGCCTACCGCGCATAGGGAGACGCCAGGAGCCACGAGATCTGTCACGTCCCACCTGAACGCCTCCGCACGGCGCTGGAGCGAGCCGCTCCCGACCACATGGTTGACTACACAACGACCATCGAATGAGGAAAGTTGCGGTAACGGCAGGTTGCGATCCACTCGTCAGGGCGGTTCAGTTTTCGCAGATCAGCGGTTCGCTACGGCGAGTGGTGGAGACGAGGGGACTTGAACCCCTAACCCCTGCCTTGCAAAGTCGGTCCGGGTCGTCCGGGGACTGTTTCAAGATCGGTGTTTCCGGCCCGACACGCCGGGTCTCGGGTCCGGCGGGATGGGCACTGTGAGTGATGACATTGGGTGATATGACCCCTCGGAAGACTGATCGTGATCAGGGGCGGCAGCTGTCGCCGGAGCAGGCCGCCGCGGCGGCGATGGTCGCGGACGCGCAGGCGCGTGGGCTGGCACTGACGGGGCCGGACGGGCTGTTGAAGTTGTTCACGAAGTCCGTGCTGGAGACGGCTCTCCAGGAAGAGATGACCGGGCATCTCGGGCACGAGAAGAACCGGGCATCGGTCGAGCGGGAATCGGCCAACGTCCGTAACGGCAGCCGGTCGAAGACGGTTGTTTCCGAGGCGGCTGGCGAGGTGCGGATCGCGGTTCCGCGGGACCGGGCGGGCACGTTCGAGCCGCAGATCGTGAAGAAGCGGCAGCGACGCCTGTCGGGTGTGGACGAGATCGTGCTGTCGCTGTATGCGAAGGGTCTGACGACGGGGGAGATCTCGGCGCATTTCGAGGAGATCTACGGGGCGTCGGTGTCGAAGGAGACCATCTCCCGGATCACCGACCGGGTTGTGGCGGAGATGAACGAGTGGGCGTCCCGGCCGCTCGACCGCGTCTATGTGGCGATCTTCATCGATGCGGTCGTCGTGAAGATCCGCGACGGGCAGGTCGTCAACCGGCCCGTCTACGCTGCCATCGGCGTCACCGTCGACGGCCACAAGGACGTCCTGGGGCTGTGGGCGGGCACCGGCGGTGAGGGTGCCAAGTTCTGGATGTCGGTGCTCACCGACCTGCGTAACCGCGGGGTCGGCGATGTTTTCTTCCTCGTCTGTGACGGGCTGAAAGGGCTGCCCGAGGTGGTCGAGAACGTGTGGCCGGCCGCCACCGTGCAAACGTGCATCATTCACCTTATCCGCAACACTTTTCGGCTGACCTCGCGGGCCGACCACGACGCGGTGAAACGCGATCTGAAGCCCATCTACACGGCGCCGACCCCGGCCGCCGCCGCGGCGGCGATGGATGCGTTTGAGGATACCTGGGGAAGGAAATACCGGGCTGTCATCCGGCTGTGGCGTAACGCCTGGGAGGAGTTTACTCCGTTCCTTGACTACGACGTGGAGATACGCCGGGTGCTGTGTTCTACGAATGCGATCGAGTCGCTCAACGCCCGCTATCGGCGGGCTGTGCGTGCCCGTGGGCATTTCCCGAGCGATCAGGCCGCGCTGAAATGCCTGTATCTTGTGACCCGCAGTCTGGACCCCACCGGGGCCGGCCGCGCCCGGTGGATGGTCCGGTGGAAGCCCGTGATCGACGCCTTTGCGATCACGTTCCGTGACCGCTGGCCGTCCGCCGAGACCTACTGATCAACCCGCCGGAAACACCATTAGCGACACAGTCCCGTCGTCCGCCGACGTCCAGGTTCGTCCGTGCAGTCGGCCTGGCCTGGGCGCTGGTTCCGTCGGCGTCTACCGCCATCCGTGGACGTTCGCAGGCTCGGCTACATGCTTGGCTACACGTCTCGGACTCCGACCTCAGGGGGACCGGCCGGGTCGTCGCGGCGCTCGACGACGGACCCCCGGATTAGAAGTCTTGCTTGTGGTGTTCGTGGGGGTCCGTCGATGTTTGCCGGGTCAGGTCGGCGGACCCCCACTGTTCGCCATCGTCCGTCGTTGTTCGCGCACGTTGCTGTCAGCGGTTGCTGTCAGATCCGTTGCTCGATGCCCGAACCGGCGTCGGGGTCATCACGCCGGACGTGTGTGGCGGGCGTGGCTGACGGCGGATGATCGGCCGGTTTCTACCGTGTTGGGTGATGATGGCATGCTGGGCGGGTGACCGTGGGGGGCAGTGAGGTTACCGGCTCTGACTTTTTCGTGTCCTACACCGGGAAAGATGAGGCGTGGGCGAAGTGGATCGCCTGGACGTTGATAACCGCCGGTTACCGGGTGGTGATCCAGGCGTGGGACTTCGGTCCGGGGTCGAATTTCGTCCATGAGATGGACCAGGCCGCCCGGTCGTCCGCGCGGACGGTAGCGGTGCTGTCCACGGCCTATCTGGCGTCGGGGTTCGCATCAGCGGAGTGGTACGCGGCCTGGCGGAATGATCCGCTTGGTCGGGGGCGGAAGCTACTGGTGTTCCGGGTGGAGGACTGTGACCCTCCGGGGTTGCTGGGTCCGATCGCGTTGGTGGATCTGTTCGGGGTAGACCGGGAGACGGCCCGGGACCGGGTGGTGGAAGCCGCGGGCTTTCAACCAGGCCCGCCGGATGCGGAGCCGGCTTTCCCGGGTGCTCGACCCGCTGGTGGGTCGGTCGTCGGCGCGGCGGTGGGAGCAGCTCCGGTGTTCCCACCGGATCTACCGACGATGGGGAGCGTCCCGGCCCGGCTGGCGCATTTCGTCGGCCGTGACACGCTCCTCGACGAGATACACACGCGGTTGACCGCGGCGGGGTCGGTGGCGGTGACCGCGCTGGCGGGGATGGGCGGGGTCGGGAAGACCGCGCTTGTGGTCGAGTACATCCACCGGCATGCCGAGTCGTTCGACCGGGTGGGCTGGGTACCGGCGGAGCAGCCGGAGCTGATCGACGGGTATCTGGCCGGGTTGGCTGCGGTGGTGGGGCTGACGGTGGAAGCGGAGCCGGCCGTGGTGGTCGCGGCGTGGGCGGGTAAGCCGCGGTCGCTGCTGGTGTTCGACAACGTCGACGACCCCGACTCGTTCAAGAAGTTCAAGGGGCTTCGGCCTTCGCCGGGGGCGGGCCGGCTACTGGTGACGTCGCGGCGGCGGGGTTTTACCGCTCTCGGGGCAACGGTCACCGTGCCGTTGCTGCCGCGGGTCGAGGCGATGCGGATGCTGACCGACCGGTTCCCGGGGTTGGAACCGACGGCTGCGGATCGGATCTGCGCCCTGCTGGGGGATCTGCCGCTGGCGGTCGAGCAGGCCGCCGGCTATCTCGACCAGACCGACGCCCCACCGGAGGAGTACGCCGATCTCCTCGCCGATCAGCTCGGTGACATGCTCGCCGACGGGGATGTCGCCGACCGGCCGGGGGTCACCGTCGCGGCGCTGTGGGACCTGTCGGTGCGGCATCTGCGCGGCGAGCGCCCGGCCGCGGTGGAACTGCTGGAACTGTGGGCGTTGTGCGACCCGGAGAAGATCCTCCTGGGTCTGTTCGCGGATCCGGGCGGGTTCGACGACGGGCCGTTGAAGGACGCGGTCGGTAACCGGGCGGAGTGGTTGCGCACGGTCGGCGCGCTGGTCGGGTACAGCCTCGCCCGTCGTGATCAGGACACGGTGGACGTGCACCGGCTGGTGCAGGCCGCGACCCGCCGGGCCATGAGCGGCGAGGTCCGCATCGCGCGGGCCGGGACCCTGGTGCGGCTGCTGCGCGGCGTCCTGCCCGCCGGCATCGAGCGGAACCCGGATGCCTGGCCGGTGTGGCGGGTCTACCTGCCGCATGTCACCGCTGTGCTTGGGCACACCGACGCCGACGCCGCGATCGATGGTCTGTCCTGGCTGTGTGACCGGACCGGAACCTACCTGCGCGAGCACGCCCAACCGGCTGCGGCGCTGCCGCTGCTCGAACGGGCGTTGGCGATCGACGAGGCCGTCTACGGCCCCGACCACCCGGAGGTCTCCACCGACCTGAACAACCTGGCGGGGGCGCTGCAAGACCTGGGCC
>NZ_CAKKTM010000005.1:9468-22061 GCF_920888515.1 Protofrankia sp. CiP1_Cm_nod1
CCGAGGCCGTCTACGGCCCCGACCACCCGTCAGTCGTACTGATCCGACGCAATCTTTCTAATCTTGATGAATAGATGCGACTGTTCGCACCACTTAGTCAAGATCGACTATGTGTCGGGTAACCGCAGACGGTCTCGCCATGATGGGCGAGGGGTCGGGCTGCCCGGGAAGCGCAGCGATCTGGTGCTGTCTCCCGGCTGCCCGATGGCGTGCCCCTGCTCGGTTTTCGTCTGCCTCTGGCGTGCCTGGCGATGGTCTCCGTTGGTATGCGTGACTGCGCATCCCGGGACGCGGTCGGGTATTCGGTGAACCGGACCGCGGAACAGGACCACCATCGCGAATCCGTGCCGCCCGGTACGGCATGGATTCGCTGATCCGGCAGTAATCGTTCTGGACGGCCGTGCTCACGACGCATTCCCCGGCATCGCCGGCATGCACGCCGTTCCTGGTCTGGGTTGTGCGCGGTGGCGGGGTGCGACGCGCCCGGCGAGCACGGCGCGGCAGCGCCGCGCGCAGCCGGTTGCGGGGCGCGGACCGCCACCGGCTTGATCCTAAAACGGAGAATTCGGCAGTCTGCCGGCTTATCGCCGGACGGGTCAGAGAGTGCGGGGTTCGTCCTCGATGACGGTGCCGCCGACGTCGGCGTGTCCGGGGGGGCCTGGGCGGGCGTGGATGACGGAGCCTTTGCCGTGGTGGAGGGTCAGGGGGCGGCCGAGGGCGGCGGCCAGGCGCATGGCGCCGGATCCGCAGGCTTCGTCTTCGGGGATGCCGACCCGGTCGGCGAAGGTCCGTACCCGGATGGTGCCGGCGTCTTCGTCTTCCCATGCCCATAGTTGGGTGAAGTCCTGGCCGGGGTGTAGCGGGCCGGTGAGGTCGTCGACCTGTTTGGGGTCGTCGAGGCGTTCATGCCACCACGGCGGGGTGGATGCCAGGGCGGCGCGTACCCACACGCCGTTGTCATCGGTCCAGGTCCGGGCGTCGCCTCCCTCGGTGCGGAGCACATCCTGTGGGGTGCCGTGGATGCGGCCGAGGAACCAGGCGGCGCCGACGGCGGGATGTCCGGCGAAGGGGATTTTTGTGCGGGGGGTGTAGATGCTGATCGTTGAGGTGGCGGTGTCGTCGATGAAGACGGTTTCGCTGTAGCCGAGACGGGCGGCGATCTCCTGACGGTGCGCGGGGTCGGGGACGATGGTGGCGGCGTCCTCGACGACTCCAAGGGGGTTGCCGTGGTTACCGGCCTGGTCGGTGAACACCCGGACGACCCGTACTGTGACCACCGCTGGTGTCTCCCCTCGGCTTCCCACCGCTTCCCGCTTCGGGGTCATCCTGCCCGTTGGGTGCGGGTTGTGTCAGGGGAATGAGCGGTTCGGGAGCGTGTCGGGAGCGGCCTTCTACGCCTGCCGCCGGTGTCGCGGTCAGAAGGCGACGATCTCGTGGCGGAGGTCGGCGGCGGTGGTCGAGGTGCGGTAGCGGGGGGCGTCGAGCAGGGCGGCGATGCGGTCCAGGCGGCGGCGGTGCCAGGACACCCGTTGCTGCGGGGGGATCGTCAGGACCGGTCGAAGGGCGTCGGTGACGCCGTCGATGTTGCCGCGGAGCAGGCGGGCGGTCGCCAGGTAGACATGAGCGAGGATTTCATCGGCAACGAACCGTTGGTCGGCGGGTCCGGTGGTGAACAGGGTGATGGCGGTGGTGATGGCCTGCTCGGCGTCCGCGGCGCCGGTGTTGTCGGGAAGCCAGATCAGGCTTCCACCGGCGTAGTAGTACTGCATGGCGCGGGGGAAGGTGAACAGCCCGGTTTCGATGTCGGATGGCGGGGTGTCGTGGTCGCTGGCGTCGGCTGCGGCGGCGAGTGCGGCGCGGGTGCCGGCGATGTCGCCGAGGTGGGCCAGGCATTGCGCTTCGCCGCTGACGATCCGGGCCAGGCCCGCGCCGGTGGGACGCAGCGCCATCCCGGCGTGGATGTACTGGAGGGCCTCGCGGTGCCGGTTCGCGAAACGCGCGATCAGGCTTTGGGTTCCCCGCGCCCATACCGCAAGGTCGGTGTGTCCGGCGAGGTCGGCGCACATCAGGGCGGTGCGGGCGTGGGTCATGGCCGGGCCGGGTTTGCCCAGGTCGATGGCGCCGTAGGCGAGAATCCCGGAGAGCTGTCCGGCGATCAGGTAGAGGTCGTGGATCTGCGCGGGCCGGCGGGCCTGGTCGAGGAGGGCCAGGACCCGGGTACGCGTGTCGATGGTGTCGGCAAGGACCGCTTCGGGGGGTCCGGCGATGTAGTCGAGGGAGAGTCGGGCGACGTCGTCGGCGAGCTGTTCGAGAACGAGTGGGTCGACGGTTGCCGCGCCGAGTCGTTCCAGGATGGCGGCGGACTGGCGGGCGGCGGCGGTGACCAGGGTGTCGGGGGCCATGTCGAGTCCGACGGCGGCCGGGATCGCGAGGGACACCGTCCGGCGGGTGGGCAGCGTTTCGGCGGTGGTGGTAGCCGGCGGGGCGTCTGGGCTGGTCTTGTCGCTTTCCAGGCCGAGACGGGCGCGGGGGATGTTCAGGCCGCTCGCGAACCGCTCGAAGACGGCCAGGGTCATGACCTGCCGTTTGCCGTTACGGATCTCGCTGATGTGGGACTGCGGCGTGCCACAGGCGGTAGCGATCTGCCCCTGGGTGGCACCGGTCCACTTCTGAAAAATCTTCAACACCGCGGCCATATCCCGCTGCTCCAGGGCGTGGACCATCTCGGGACGGTCCCACAGACCAGCGGGCGCGGCGGGAAGTTCCCGGTTACGCGATGTCATGGCTGCCTCCCGGGCGGGACAGGGGGACGCGGCGGGTTTCAGGCTGCGCACTGTCCGCCAGTGTAACCACCGGGTGTATACGGCCGGCGACCTTTTCAGCGCTCGTGTAGCTCGTAATCGTGGCCGGTGGCCGGTCCGCTCCGGGTGGGAGAGCGCTGCTTTCCGGGCGGGCTGGGCCGGTGTCCCAACAAGGGGAAAACGACCACGAGACGGGGTGCGGCCGGTGACGGCAACCACGACAGGCCCAGCGGACGACGGAAACGCGGAGGAACGGCCATCGGTGCTGTACGGGGTGGTGCGGTTCGAGCCCGGTGGGGAACGCCGGGTCCGCGATACGACGATCACGTTTGATTCGGCGGCGTCGGCGGAGGTGTTCGCGGTGGAAAGCGGCTGGCATGACTATCAGGTGACGCCGCTGTTCTTCTTCGTCGACCGTGTCACGGCGCCGGCGGCGGGCCGGCTGCTGCTGGGGGCGGCGTTGGCCCGGTCGGTGCGGCGGGCTGGCGGCCGATGACCGGCGGGGAACACGCCCGGGTCACGGCGCACGGGGACATCAACGCGATCACGATTTTTCCGGCGGATCGTCCGGTGGACGTGCTGCATGCCTGGGCGGCGCTGCCGGACGGGGTGGGGTTCGCCGACGCGTTCGGGGATGTGGAAGTGACGTTGGTGTTCCGTCCGCTCGGCGACCTGCTGCCGCCGGGGCAGCCCGGCGGGATGTCCGGCGCGCCGGATTGAGTGTGCGGACGGTCGGCGCCGTCCTGCGATAAGCGGTGGCGGCGGGGGTCGTGGTGGTGTGTGCAGGGGGTCAGAATCCCGCCGGGCGGCAATTGCCCGCCCCGGGATGCTGGCCCCTTTACCTGTGGGCGGCGTATGCGGTGACGAGGTCCTCGACCGTGGCCAGCCGACGGCCAAGGTCGGCAAGCTGTTGTTCGATGCGGCCGATACCGGCGAGGATTTCCCGTTCGATGGCCGGCGGCGCCGTGCCGGTCGGGCTGGTCCCGGCGGTCAGGACGCGGATCAGGTGGTCGTCGGGCCAGTTGAGGGCGCGGGCGATCGCGGTCAACGTCGTGTTCTGGACCCGGCGGCCGTGTGCGCCGTGCTGGATGCGGCGCAGGGTGGCCACCGACACCCCGGAGGCGTCCGCGAGCGCTTTCTGTCCGATCCGCTGCTGAGCCATCCGGTTGTTGACCGCGTCGGCGACCGCGTTCCAGTCCTCGTCGGGGCGGGGGCTGCGGGCGGTGTGCACCGGAACGCCGTTTGACATGTAGCAAAGGTAACCCGGGTGGCCGTGCCGGCGATACCGATCTTCCGGGGGATGCCGTCGATTATCCGATGGCTGTATACACCGGCTGGAAAGCGCTTGGCGAGCGCTTCGCGCGCCGTGCACTGTATGTCCTGCAACGACCGACGGCCGGCAGCGGCCGGCACGCTGACAAGGTGGGACGAGGTGACAACGGCGATGGCGGTACCGCAGCGGATTCCCGTGGCGTTCACGGACATGTTCCCGCACGGCGCCTATGTGCTCGGGGTGGAACCGGTCAACGACTTCGACAAGGCCAAGGCGGGGATAGCCGACGCGCAGGAACGGGACAAGGTCACCGGTGAGCTGGTGTGGGCGGTGCGGGTGATGGACGCCGACCCCAACGCCCGGGCCGGCTCGGCGGAGGTGAAGGTGAAGATCGCCGCTGGGGTGCGGCCGGTCCCGCCGGAGCCGCTGGCGGGGACCCCGTTTCGGCCGGTGGAGTTCGACGGGCTGACCCTGACCCCGTATGTGAACACGAACGGGCAGAAGCCCCGGCAGGGGTTCTCGTTCTGGGCGGCCGGGATACGGCCGGTACGCGCAGGTTCCGGGCGGGCGGCGGCATGACCGGGACACCAGCTACCCCGGACGCCGGTGGCGGGCGGGTGCCGGTCGGGTCGCACGGGCATATCGGCGTGCATGTCGGGTCGGGCTGGTCGGCGCGGTGCTTCACCTATCCGCACGAGCGGCCGATCCTCGCGGTCGATGCCGACCGCACCCACCTGTCCCTGTCCACGGCGGACGACGTGCTAACCGTCGATCATCTCGATTTCGCGCGGGCGCTGGTGCGGGCCGCCACCGACTATCTGCACGAATGCGAACGGCTGCTGACAGGCCGTACCGGCGACGATTCGACAGGCGATACCGCAACAGCGGCCTGAGCGCGTTTCTCCCGGGTACCGGGACGGCCGTCTGAGTCTTCTTTGCGCTCCGCCGGTTCCGGTCCGCCGGTTTCTCTTCCTTCCGTTTCTTTTTCGTTTGATGCAGGGTGGGTGTGATCTGTCATGGCCAGAATCAACGGCTCCCGGCCGTTTCCCGACCTGCCGACCCGGCATCCGAAAGTCGACGTACCCCTGTGGGTGGTGCTCGCCGGGCTGGCCGGGCGGATGTGCGCCCGGCTGGTGGTCTTCCTGATCCGGCATCCGGTGCTGGTGGGTCTGCTGCTGACAGTGCTGGTGATCCGGGAGCGCTACGGGGCGGCCGGGCTGGGCCTGGCGCTCCTCGCCGTCGCCGTGCTGGCGGTGGGGTGGCGGCTGGCGCACCGCCGGTCGTTCGCCTGGCTGGCCCGCTGGCTGCGGGGCCGGCTGCGCCTGCTCATGGTGTACCGGTGGCGGTGGCGGCCGGTGATGGTGCACACCGGGCTGGCAATCCGGATCCCGGTGTCCAACGGCGACCGGGTCGCCTTCGCCGAAACCTTCCCCCGCATCCGCACGATCCGCTCCGACCGGTGGGCGGATCGGCTGCGGGTCGAACTGCTCTACGGGCAGACCCCGCAGCAGTGGGCGGAGCAGGCCGAGGCGCTGCGGCAGGCGTTCCGCGCGCAGGCCTGCCGGATCCGCGCCGATCGGGTGGGGTACATCTGGGTGGAGTTCACCCACCGTGACCCGCTGGCCGGCCTCGTCCCCCCGGCCGATCTCGATGGTCCGGACGCGGACGGCGGAGACGGTGACGGTTGGGATGACGACGCTCCGGTGGACCTGGCCGGGATTCCAGTGGGCCGGCGGGAGGACGGCCAGCCCTGGCGGCTACCGGTACGCGGCGCGCATGTGCTGGTGGCCGGGGCCACCGGGGCGGGCAAGGGGTCGGTGCTCTGGGCGACGATCCGCGGGCTCGGCCCGGCGGTCCGCGCCGGCCTGGTCGAACTGTGGGTCGCCGACCCCAAGGGCGGGATGGAACTCGCGTTCGGCCGGGACATGTTCACCCGGTTCGCCACCGACACCGCCGGCATCGCCGACCTGCTCGACGACGCGGTATCGGTCATGCGCGGCCGGGCCGGACGGCTCCGCGGGGTGACCCGGCTGCACGTCCCGACCACCGACGAACCGCTGATCGTCGTGATCGTCGACGAGCTCGCCGCGCTCACCGCCTACGTCACCGACCGGGAGCTCAAGCGGCGGCTGGCCGCCTCGCTGCCGCTGCTGCTGTCGCAGGGCCGGGCACCCGGGGTGGTGGTGATCGGGGCGGTGCAGGACCCGCGGAAAGAGGTGCTGCCGTTCCGGGACCTGTTCCCGGTCCGGGTCGCGTTGCGGTTGACCGAACCCGACCAAGTCGATCTCGTGCTGGGCGACGGTGCCCGGGATCGCGGGGCACGGGCGGAGGAGATTCCCGACGGGCTGCCCGGGGTCGGCTATGTGCTGGCCGACGGGCAGGCCGACCCGGTGCGGGTGCGGGCCGCCTGGATCGACGACGCCGAGATCGGCCGGATGGCGCACCGCTACCGGCCACCGGTCGCCGGTCAGGTCGTTGGCCTCGACGCTCCCGGCACGGGCTGGACCCCGGACGTCGACGGCTGGGCGGCATGACCGGACCGGACGGCTACGCCCCGGTGTACGTGCTGCCGGTCTGCTCCTGGTGCCGGCACCTGTGGGCGGCACACCGGGCCGATACCGGCTGCCGGGCGCCGACCGGGCGGGGGCGGGTGTGCGGCTGCCGGGAACCGCCCCCCGGCCACCCGCCCGACCCCGACCCGACCGGCGACGACCACGACCAAGACCACGACGACCAGGATCAGGAGGAGCGGGCCGCATGACGCACGGAACGGACCCCGCCGGCCTACTGTCGGCGCATCCGGACAGTCCGACCGGCCCCGTCTCGAGTACGGACCCGGCGGCGGGGAGTCGGGCGGCGCGGCTGCGGCTGCCGCTGGCCCGGCAGATTCTCGAGGCGGTCGCGGTCGACAACGGGGTGTGCATCCGGCCGCTGGCCATGCGGAGAATCGACCTGACCACCGGCGAGACGGAAACCATCCCGGTGCCGTGCGGGGCCACGCTGGCGAGCAAGTGCCCGCCGTGCGCGGACCGGGCCCGCAAGCTGCGGATGGCGCAGTGCAAGGCCGGCTGGCACCTCGACGACGAACCGTTGCCCGACCCGGACCCGCCGACCGACGACGCGAAAACCCTCGTCCGGCTCCGCGCCGATCTCGAAGCCGTCCGCGTCGACGCCGTCACCAGCCACAACGTCGAGCAGATCACCGAAGCCGACGACCTGATCTCCCAGGTGGACGCGGCGTTGACCGACCTCGGCGTCCGCGGCACGACCGCCCCGGAGGCCCGGGAGCGGCCCCGGCGGACCCGATCGACCCGGCGGCGGCAGGACGCCCCCGACCTGCCCCGGCTCCCCGTCGACCGGCGCACCGTGGGCCGGACATTCACCGCGGCGGACGGCACGGTGTGGCGGCCGTCGATGTTCCTCACGCTCACCTGCGACAGCTACGGCCGGGTAAACGGCGACGGCACCCCGGTGGACCCGGACGGCTACGACTACCGGCGGGCGGCCCGGGATGCGATCCACTTTCCCAAGCTGGTGGACCGGTTCTGGCAGAACCTGCGCCGGGCGGTCGGCTGGGACGTCCAGTACTTCGCGGCCTTGGAGCCGCAACGGCGGCTGGCGCCGCATCTGCACGCGGCGATGCGCGGGACGATCCCGCGGGTGCTGCTGCGGCAGGTGGCGGCGGCGACCTATCACCAGGTGTGGTGGCCGGCGTGTGACCGGCCGGTCTACACCCCCGGCCAGCTGCCGGTCTGGGACGAACGGGCCGGCGGCTACACCGACCCGGACACCGGCGCACCGCTGCCGACCTGGGATGCCGCACTCGACACGCTCGGCGACGATGCCGAACCCGCACACGTGGTCCGGTTCGGGGTGCAGGTCCGCGCGGACGGGGTGACCGCGAACAACGCCACCACCGGCCGGCTGATCGGCTACCTGACCAAATACCTGACCAAGAGCCTGGACGCCTGCCACACGATGACCAGCGACGCGCAGCGGACGCACGTGGACAGGCTCGCCGACGCCCTGCGCTACGAACCCTGCTCGCCGACGTGCGCAAACTGGCTGCTTTACGGCGTGCAGCCGAAGAACCCACGGGCCGGGCTGGTATCGGGCCGGTGCCGGGGCAAGGCCCACCGGCGGGAAACCCTCGGCTTCGGTGGCCGGCGGGTGCTCGTCTCCCGGAAGTGGTCGGGCAAGACCCTCGCCGACCACAAAGAAGATCGGAAAGTCTGGGTTCGGCAACAACTCGCGGTCCTCGGCCACACCGACACCGGCGGCCAGGGCGGCGGCGCCGACCGGGCGGTCTGGCAGCTTCTCCGACCCGGTGACCCGGCCACCCCCCGCCGGGAACACCTGCTGCTGCGGGCGGTCGCGGACCGGCACCGGTGGCGCGCACAACTCGACGCGGCGCGGGCCGCGCGCGGACACCCCGACCCGGTGTCGGCAACCGACCCGCTACTCCGCGATGCCGCATGATCTCCGAGTCTTACGACGATTCCGGCGAGGACGTATGAACAAGCTCCTCCTGACCGCGGCCGAAGCCGCCGCGGTCCTCGGTGTCGGCCGGTCCACCGTCTACGAACTGATGGCGGCGGGGCAGATCGAATCCGTCCGCATCGGACGATCGCGGCGGATCCCGCGGGCGGCGCTCGTCGCCTACGTCGACCGGCTCCGCGGAGTCTCGGACACGGAGGCCGCCGCATGATCACATACTGGTCCGCGCCGAACCGGACAGCCGAGTTTCGGCAGTACAGCACACGCGGCGATGCGGCCCGTGGGCCTCCGGTCGTACAGACACAAAGATCTCTAAAGCGGTCCCGGCGGGTGCGGGAACACCACACCGGGACCTTGATCAGCACCCCCTTCGAGAGCAAGGGAGTACCGACCCGTGCCCATCATTCCGCCTGACCTCAACCCCCCGCGCGACCCCTCCGACGGACAGCCCTTCGTCCGCCTCGACGCCCCCGGCCACGGCTACTACGAGATAACCGTCAAACCGGGCGCCGACCCGTTCGACATCGCCCGGACCGCGGTCGCGATCCCCACCGACGCGGTGTTCGTCGAAGCCCTCGGAGACGTCGACGTCGTGCTGGTGTTCCGCGCGATCCCCGACAGCACGCTTCCGGCAACGCCCCCGCCGCACAGACCTGGTCCGGCCGGCGGCTGGCTGCCTGACCTCCGCCCGTATCGGACGGTTCCCGCGCAGCCTCAGCCCCGCTGACCAGGACTCGCGGTCCTTCCCCCATTTCTTTCCCGTTCCTCTGGTGGGCGTTACACCCGTCGGGAGTGCGGACGGGTCCAGGGTCGGCGAAGCCGATCACGCAGTGACGCGATAGCGCCCTGGACGCGGCCGGGCTCCCGACGGACCCTCCCCCGCCCCAGAGGAGCGGGAGCACCGAACCGCCGGACGCAACCTCCCGGCGCTCTCCCGTTCTTCGCATCATTTCTTCGGCAAGGAGTGATCTTCATCATGTCCGGCAAGCGGCAGGATCCGACCGGAGCAGCCGACGACGAACCGACCGGCTCTGATGCCCAGAGCTCGAAACGTCGGACGCGGAACGCTCCTGATCGCCGGGGCCGTCGGCGTAGCCATGGCGAAGGCGCCCTTTACCAGCGTGAAAGTGACGGTCGGTGGGTCGGTGTGGTCGATCTGGGCTGGATCGACGGGAAGCGGCGTCGCCGCGTCGTCTACGGGGGGACCGAGAAGGAAGCCCTTGCCAAGGTGCGTGAACTGCGCAAGGCGGCCGATCAGGGCCAGGACCTCACGGCGAAGTCCCGCACCGTCGCCGAATGGATGGACTACTGGATGGACGAGATCAAGTCTCACGATGGAACACGACCGTCCACTCTCGCCCGGTACCGGTACGCGATCGACGGCCACATCGTCCCGATGCTCGGAAAGATCCGCCTGGACAAACTCGGGCCGGCCCACGTCCGGCGTCTGCACGCGGCACGTCGGGAGCAGATGAAGCCGGCAAGCCTCGTGAAGATTCACGCGGTGCTGCGGGCCGCGCTCGCCGACGCGGAACGGATGGAGCTGGTGAGCCGCAACGTCGCGAAAGCTGTTCGCCCGCCGAGCCTGGCCGGTGGGGAACAGCACACGCTGACCACCAGTGATGCACGTCGTTTCCTGACCCTGGCTATAGATGATCGGCTCGAAGCGCTGTTCGTCCTGGCGCTCACGATGGGACTGCGCCGCGGTGAGCTGCTCGGCCTCCGCTGGGATGACGTCGACCTCGACGCCCGGACGCTGTGGGTCCGCCGCTCCGCCCAACGGGTCAGCGGGCAACTGCGGCTCGTCGAGCCGAAGACGCACGGTTCACGGCGAACGGTGCCGATACCGGCGCTCGCCGTTGACGCCCTGGAACGCCAACGCAAGCGCCAGGCGGACGAACGGAACAAGGCCGGCGAGTCGTGGCAGAACAACGGGCTCGTCTTCGCCTCGACGGTCGGCACGCCGATGGAGCCACGGAACGTGACCCGACGCGTCCAACAGCTCCGTGACGGTGCCGGCCTGCCGTGGCTGCGGCTTCACGACTTCCGCCATGGCTGCGCGACGTTCCTTCTGGCGTCCGGGATCGAACCGCGGACCGTGATGGAGATCCTCGGCCACACCACGGTCAGGATGACGATGGAGCGGTACGGCCACGTGCTGCCCGAGCGACTTCGCGCGGCCGCAACGGCGATGGACGGCATCCTTGGCCCCGAGGCCGACACCGACAAGCAACACAAGAAGAAGCACAAGGACGACACGGTGGAGGACCGGGACGACGGGTAGCGCCCCTTGGCTACACGGTTGGCTACATCTCGATCTTCTCGTCGGATGAGACAACCCATTTATGCAGGTGAGACGGGGTGGAGACGAGGGGACTTGAACCCCTAACCCCTGCCTTGCAAAGGCAGTGCTCTGCCAATTGAGCTACGCCCCCGGAGACGACCCAACCAAGAGTACGACACGCGGGCCCCGGCAGGTCGGTAGCTGGTCGATCGTGGCATCACGATCACGGATCGGGGCCTGCGTACGGGTCGGGGCCCGCGCCGGCGTGAGCATGTGGCGCGCGGGGCCGCCTCCCAGGCCAGACGGGGATGCGCCTGGACAGATCATGATTGTCGGCGTTGTGCCGCCCGAGCCGTGGGCCGGGTGTACGAATGTGCGGGTGTGCGGGTGTGCGGTCGCCTCCGGTTCAGGCGGTTCGCGGTGCCGGGCGGATGTGTGGGTGCGTGGGTCGGTGTCACACGAGCGCGGACCTTGAGAGCGTCCGCCTCGCCCGGCCGCGCCCGTCCGCGTCCGTGTCACACGGGCGCGCACTATGAGCACTCTCCGTACATCACGGCTCCGGACGTGACCAGCGTTGTCGCGATCCGCCGGACATCGGTACTTGATTCGCCATAAGTTAGGTTAACCAAAGTCAGCGAAGACAATCGCATCGACAGGCGGCGAAGGTGCGCGCAACCGGCCGCGCACAACGGGCTGCGAAGGGACGCACAACCTTGACGTCACCCGATTATTCCGAGTATAGGTAAGGCTAACTTAACTAACAGTCATGACATGGTGCTCCGCCTGAGCGTCCTCGGACGAGGTACCTCTGGTCAGCGCCGACGCGGTCTCACATGACTGGAAGGGCAGCCGTGGTAGGACGTCTGCACGAGCGGGCCGGAGAACTGACGGAACTCGGTGTCCACGACATGATCGGGATCGGGTTCGGGCCTTCGAACCTCGCCCTGGCGATCGCCGTCGAGGAACACAACGCCCAGGTAGCGCCCTCGGCGGCACTGCGGGTCACCTTCCTGGAACGCCAGGAACGCTTCGGCTGGCATCGGGGAATGCTGCTCGACGGCGCCACCATGCAGATGTCGTACCTGAAGGACCTTGTCACCCTGCGCAACCAGGCGAGCGATTTCAGCTTCGTGTCGTACCTGCACGGCCAGGACCGGCTGGTGGACTTCATCAACCACAAGACGATGTTCCCGTTGCGCCACGAGTTCCACGACTACCTGGAGTGGGCTGCGGGCCGCCTCGATCATCTCGTGGAGTACGGCTCGGAGGTCGTCGACCTGCGGCCGGTCACCCTCGGCGGTGAGATCGCCTTCATCGACGTGGTGAGCCGGCGCGGCGGCGGCCCCGAGCGCACGGAGGTGCGCCGCGCCCGCAACGTCGTCATCGCGGCCGGCCTGGAACCTCGCACACCCGACGGAATCGGGCTCACCGAGCGGGTCTGGCACAACCACGACCTGCTCGACCGTGTCGGCGCGATGCCGTCGACACCGCGGGGGCGATTCCTCGTCGTCGGTGCTGGTCAGAGCGCGGCCGAGGTGACCGAATACCTCCACTCCAACTTCCCGCGGGCCGAGGTGCACACCGTCTTCGCCCGCTACGGTTTCAGCCCGGCCGACGACAGCTCGTTCGCCAACCAGATCTTCGACCCGACCGCGGTCGACGACTTCTTCCACGCCCCCGACAAGGTCCGGGCGATGCTGCTCGACTACCACCGGGGGACCAACTGCTCGGTGGTCGA
>NZ_CAKKTM010000006.1 GCF_920888515.1 Protofrankia sp. CiP1_Cm_nod1
CCGTTTGACCCCGCCCGGACTTCACCCCGGAACAACAACGGGACTTCACCATCAGGAAAGAAATTCTCCGGGAGTCCGACACCGCGACCGACGCGGAGGTGAGCCGCCGGGAAATCAGCTATATCCGACTGCTGCGATCGAACGATCCGGACGTCGGCTACAACCGGTGGCCCCGTTTCGTCCCGGCCACCACCCCGGAACCGGTACAGCCACCCGCCGTCGCGCACCGGGCCGGTCCGCCGTCCGGTCCGCCAGCCTGACGGCGGCCAGGCCCCACCTTCTCGCGGGGGATCGTTTAGCCCGGTCTCGTCGCACCGGCATAGTCGTCTCCCGGCCATCGCGCCGATGAGATCCGTATGGTTTTTCCACGGCCTGGCGCTGTCACGATTGTCCCGCCGCCGAGATAGAGGGCGACGTGGTGGATGGCGGTTCGGGTGCCGTAGAAGAGCAGGTCGCCGGGGGCGAGGGGGATGTCGGCGGGGAGGCGCGGGCCGGCGTCATATTGGGTCTGGGCGGTCCGTGGGATCCGGACCCCGGCGGCGGCCCAGGCGGCCTGCGTCAGTCCGGAACAGTCGAAGCCTTCCCCGTACGCGGGCCCGTTGCCGCCCCACTCGTAGGGCAGGCCGAGTTGGGCGGTGGCGTAGTCGATGGCGACCAGGGCGGCGGTCGACGGCGCCGTGTCTTCCGCACCCGCTCCACCCGTGCTGCCGGTCCCTGTCTCGGGGGCGGTGTAGGTGTCCACCGAACCCGAACACTTCAGTCGGCCAGCGCGGTGATCTGGGCGCTGAAGTCTTCACGTGCGCCGGCGTGGGGAATCCCGCCGCGCAGTGGATCATTCAGTTGTGGCGTGAGGCTGTCGCACCTGCCGCGACTGAGCTGGCATCTGACCGCAGGTCCCGGCCGGCGATCCGCCCGGGAAAGACGGTGGGTCACCGCGGTGCTGCCTGGTCTGCTGATCTCCATGGAGTCGATGGCGCACGGTTTGACCCTTGCGTTGAGTCTTCCGTCTGTCGCCAGCGCTGTTCAGGGCTCGATGACGAGGCGTTCGATGAGGTTGTCGCGGAGGGTGAACTGGTAGCGCAGATCGACGACGCCGCCGGGGAAGTTGCCCTCGAGGTGGTTCGTGGCGATGTAGTGGATCTGGTCGGTTTTCTGCGCGGCGGTGAGTTCGATGGTGTAGGTGAACTCGCTGGCCGAGCGGGTCAGCCAGGTTTCGATCGCTGCTGTTCCGTGGTAGGTGGTGCCGTCGTCGATCACGGTGGCGTCGGTGGTGAACGCGCTGATCGCGGCCGGGGTGTTGTGGGTGCGGTGCGAGGCCAGGTAGCGGGCGATCACCTCGGGTAGCGCGTCGGGGGCGATGGGCTGGGGCTCGTTGTCACGCATGGCTGTCCTGACTGTGAGGGGCGGACGGATCACACGGTCGGCGTGGTGCCGCCGTCGATGACGTGCTCGGCGCCGACGATCGACGAAGCGCGGTCGGAGACAAGAAAGGCGACCAGTTCGGCGACCTCGTCGGGCCGGTTGGGACGCCCGAGCGGAATGCCGCCGAGGGAATCCATCAGCCCCGCCAACGCATCCTGGCGGCTGATGCCGGCGCCCTGGGCGAGCCGGTCGACGAGAGCGTCGGCCGCGGCGGTCTGAATGAAGCCGGGCGACACGGTGTTGACGCGTACCCCGCGCGGGGCGACCTCGTTGGCCAACCCTTTGCTGTAGGTGGTCAGCGCGGCCTTGGCGGCGGCGTAGGCAAGGGTGCCGTTCCACAGTGGCATCCGGCGCTGGATGGAGGAGACATGGACGATGGCCCCCTTTCCGGCCTCGATCATGCCGGGTAGCAGGCCGCGGTCCAGGCGGACCGCAGCCAGCAGGTTGATGGTCAACTCGGTGGCCCAGTCGTCCTCGCCGAGGGCGGCGAATCCGCCCGACGGTGCCTCGGAACCGCCGAGATTGTGGACCAGGATGTCGACGCCGCCCAGGCGGTCGAGCGTTTCGGCCACCACGGTCGCCGCCCCGGCGGCGGTGGCGAGGTCAGCGGTGATGAACAGCTTCGGATCGAGGTCGTCCGGCTGGCGGCGGCCGGTCACCAGCACGGTCGCGTCGGCGTGGGCGAGGCGCCGGGCGATGGCCGCGCCCGTGCCTCCGGTACCGCCGGTGACCAGCGCACGCCGGCCATGCAGGGATTCGGTAGGAGGGATGTAGGTCATGACGCCGTCCTGTTCCCGAGTGTGGCCATCCTCCGGCCCACACCCGTAGCTACTGCTAGAATAGAAGTCAGTGACTTCGACTTTAGCAGCTACTGGGGAGGGGGTCACCATGGCGAGCCGGATCAGGCTCGAGGACCGAGAGTGCCCGCTGTCGACAACGGTGCAGCACGTCGGCGAGTGGTGGACGCTGCTGATCCTGCACGACGCCTTCGACGGCTACACCCGCTTCGACCAGTTCCAGGACAGCCTCGGCATCTCCTCCAGCATGCTCACCGCCCGTCTCAAGACCCTCGTCGCCGACGGTCTGCTGGAACGCCGCCCCTACCAGACCAACCCGGTCCGGCACGAGTACGTCCTGACCGACCTCGGCCGCTCGCTGCGCCCGGTGATCGTGACACTGGCGGCGTGGGGCAATTCCCGCCTCCCCGCCGAGCAACGCAGCATGATCCTCGTCGACGCGACCAGCGGAGAAGAAGTCGAACCCGTCGTCATCGACGCGAAGACCGGCCGCCGCCTCGACGACAGCGACGCCTACGTCTTCACCGCGGGACCCGCCGCCAGCTCGGCCATGCGCGCCCGCTACATCTCTACCGCCGACGCCACGTAGCCCCCCGGGGGGTGGCTAACGACCAGGCTGCCGGGTCGAGCCCGACAGAGAGGGTTCCGCGCTCATCCCTCGGACGGTCCCCTGATGGCGCCGAGGTAGACCTCTGACCCCCATCTCGCGCCAACCGCCGCCGCGAAGGGCTCGACACGAACGTCGGCGCTCTCGTGAGGAGCGTCAACCATCAGCGCCTGCCCGGCCTGCATAGCCAGGTAGATGCCGACATGCATGACTTTACTCTGATCCGTTCCGAAGAACACGAGATCCCCCACCTGCAGGGGCGCCCCGGCCGGCAGCGCCGGGCCGGCGTCGTATTGGGCCTGCGCGGTGCGCGGGAGCTGGATGCAAGCCGCGGCGTAGGCGACCTGGGTTAGGCCCTACCTGCCAAGATGGGATGAGACAGGAGATATTTCCCATCTAGGCTAGCTTGGGCGGGGTTGGGAGAGGGAGATCGTGGCAGTGGTGCTGACGGCCGGGCAGGGCCTGGTCGATGATGGTCGGGTGGACGAGCCCGAGGCCGGCCGGCCTGATCCGGAGGTCGAGCCGAAGGCGAAACGGCGCACGTTCACGGCGGAGTACAAGGCGCGGATTCTCGCGGAATACGACGCGGCGACCAGGCCGGGTGAGAAAGGCGCGATCCTGCGCCGGGAGCGGTTGTACTCGGCGCACCTGGTGGAATGGCGCCGGGCGCGGGACCAGGGCGTGGCCGGGGCGTTCTCGAAGCCGCGGGGCCGGCCTGCGCCCGACCCGCGGGACAAGGAGATCGAGCAGTTGCGGGCGCGGCTGGCCCGGCAAGATAAGGAACTCGAGGCGTCCCGGCGCGTGATGGACATCATGGGAAAAGCCAACGCGCTCGTGGAGGCGCTCTCCGAGAGCATTCCCGGAATCACCCGGGAATCGTCGCCGAAGGAGAACGGATAGCCGACGCGTGCGCGGTCGAGCTGGCCGACGTCGTCGGGGCGAAGAAGGCGTGCGAGCTGACGGGCCGGTCGCGGGCGACGTTCTACCGGCGCCACCGGCCGCCCGCGTCGGCTCCGCCGCGCCGCCCGCCGAAGCCGCACCGGGAGCGCGCCCAGCCGCGGGCGCTGTCCCCGGAGGAACGGGCACGGGTGCTGGCGATGCTCGACTCGGAGCGGTTCGCCGACGCGTCGCCGCGGTCCGTGTGGGCGACGCTGCTCGACGAGGGCGTCTACCTGGCCTCCTGGCGAACCTTCTACCGGATCCTGGCCGCCGAGGGCCAGACCGGGGAGCGCCGCGCCCAGGCCACGCACCCGCCGCACGTGAAGCCCGAGCTGCTCGCGGAGGCGCCCCACCGCGTGTGGACCTGGGATATCACGAAAATCAAGGGGCCGTCGAAACACAGCTATTTCTACCTGTATGTCATTCTCGATATCTTCAGCCGGTATGTCGTGGGCTGGATGCTGGCGCCGAACGAGTCGGGCGAGTTGGCGAAGGAGCTGGTCACGCAGACCTGCGAGAAGTACGGCGTCGACACGTCGGGGCTGACGGTGCACGCGGACCGGGGCTCGTCGATGACGTCGAAGACGGTCGCGATGCTCTACGCGGACCTCGACATCGTCCGGTCGCACTCCAGGCCGCGGGTCTCGAACGACAACCCGTACTCGGAGTCCCAGTTCAAGACGCTGAAGTACCGGCCCGGCTTTCCTGACCGCTTTGGTACCCTCGCCGAGGCGCGCCAGTTCTGCCGCCGGTTCTTCGCCTGGTACAACCACGAGCACAGACATTCGGGAATCGGCTATCTCGCGCCGGCGGTCGTGTATTTCGGCCAGGCCGAGGCGGTGCACGCTGCCCGCGGCCGCGTCCTCGACGCGGCCTACGCCGCGCACCCGGAGCGGTTCGTGAACCGGCGCCCGGTTCCGCCGCCGCTCCCACAGCCTGCCGGGATCAACCACAAGCCCGACGAGCGAGCAGAACCGGCCGCCGCCGGCATCCCCGAACGATCGGAGGTCGTCCCCCGACAGAGAACGCATGCAGGGTAATCCACAAAGAATCTTGTCTTAAAGATCTTGACAAGTTCCGAACCCGGCCGGTGGCACACCGACCGGGTTGGGGATGCACACTGTGCGCTCGGAGGGGCTCGAACCCCCAGCCTCTTGACCCGTAGTTAGATTTAGATCTTCCGTCGACGTTCGCAGAGGTCCGCCCCGTCCGCTGACCTGGTGGGCTCTGTCCATGGGCGTCCGCCAACGTCCACCCTCGTCCACCGGCTTGGCTGTCAACTTGGCTGTCAGTCGTTCTGACTATGGTCATCTTGGTGGTCTTCGCGGTGCCATGGTTTAGTGAGAGCTATACTCGTTTGATGGACGGGCGGCAGTGGGACGTCTACCTCGTCAACGAGGTCCGTGACTGGATCGACGGCCTGGACGCCGCGACACACGCGCGGGTCGTCCAGGCGATCGACCTGCTCGCGGAGACCGGCCCCGGGCTGGGGAGACCGCTGGTCGACACGATCAGCGGCTCGTCGCTGCCGAACCTGAAGGAACTCAGACCGGGCACGGTACGGATCTTGTTCTGTTTCGATCCGTAGCGTTCGAGCATCCTGCTTGTTGCCGGGGACAAATCCGGGCAGTGGAACGCCTGGTACGACGAAGCGATTCCACTGGCGGAGCAACGCTACAAGAGCTACCTGGTGGAACGCGGCCAGGAGGAGGGTGATCGGCGATGAGTGGTCACGTACGGTGGGCTGATGTCCGTGCCGAGCAGGTCGCCCGGGCCGGCGGGGAGGAGGCGGTCGCCGCCGGCAAGCAGGAGCTTCTTGCGGTCGCGGTGGGGCACCGGCTTGCCGAGGTGCGTCGTGCGCGGGGTCTGACCCAGCAGCAGGTGGCCGAGCGGATGGGGGTGACCAAGGGCCGGATCTCGCAGATCGAGCAGGGCTCACTCTCCGGTCAGGACGTGGTCGCCAGATACGCTGCCGCTCTTGGTGGCCGGCTGCATCAGGCGATCTACTTTGACGACGGGGACATCGCCGCGATCGCTTGACCTGTTTCGTCGCCGCAGCACACCCGACGGCTTCCTGGGCTGAGGGCCGTTGCTGCACCCGCTGCTTCAGAAAGACCAGAGCCCCGCGCCGTGTGATCGGCTGCGGGGCTCTGACCTGTCTCAACCTGACGTGCGCTCGGAGGGACTCGAACCCCCAACCTCTTGATCCGTAGTCAAGTGCTCTATCCGTTGAGCTACGAGCGCCTGCCGGGCCACGGTAGCGGACCGACTGAGCAAGAGTACAGCATCGGCCCGCGATCTCCGAACGGGCGTCAGCGTGGCGGTAGCCGATGCGGTGTGACGTCCCCCAGGCGGCCGTTGGTGATCGATGCCGTCATGAACGTGTGGTGTGGCTGGCGGCGGCGGTCCGTCGGGGAGCCGGGGTTGAGCAGCCGGACCGGTCCGGCGCCGCCCGTCCGGTGGACCGTGGCGTCCCAGGGGATGTGCGAGTGGCCGAAGACGACCAGGCCGGCGTCGGGGTAGATGGCGCTGACCCGCTGGTTCCGGCCGGTGGCTGTCCCGGTCTCGTGCACGACCACCGTCCGGACTCCGTCGAGATCGACACGTGCCACCTCCGGTAGCAGCTTGCGGATCTCGGGTCCGTCGTTGTTGCCGGAGCAGCCGATCAGGCGCGGAGTTCTGGCCTGGAGCCGCTCCAGCAGGGCGACGTCGACCCAGTCGCCGGAATGGATCACCGTGTCCGCGTCGTCGACCGCTGCCCACACCGGGGCCGGCAGGTCACGGGCACGGAACGGCACATGCGTGTCGGCCAGCAGGACGAGCCTCATCCGTCGAGTCTGCCTCGCCGGCTTCGGCCGGAAAGCGGGCTGTCAGCACGAAAATGCCGCGGGGTGGCCAGCGGGCCGTCGATGTATGAATCGTGAAGGGCTGTCGCGCTCCGTTCGGACGGGCAGAAGCCGGAAGGTACGCTTCCTGTGGTGTCTGGACAGCCGTTGCCGGAGATGTCACCACCGGGCGGCGCCCTGCCCCGGGCGGCTCGGGTCGCAACAGCGACCGGCCTTTTCGTTCATGCCTTCGTCTTCGCGGCCTGGATTCCTCGCATCCCTGAGGTGAAAGCGTCGCTTGCGCTGAGTGAGGGCGAGCTCGGGCTGGCGTTACTTGGAGCACCGGCCGGCGCAGTTCTGATCATGTGGGCCATTGGTCTTCTCGTCGGGCGTGTCGGCAGTGTCCCCGTGATCCGGGTCAGTCTTGTCCTGTACTGCGCCGCCGGTGTGCTCATCGGTGGTGCCGGCAGCCTGCCCGTGTTGTTCGTGCTGCTTGCGTTCTGGGGGGCCAGCGGCAGCGGGCTCGACGTCGCGGTCAACGCTCAGGCCACCGAGGTGGAGCGACGCTACGGGCGTCCGATCATGTCGGGGCTGCACGCGGCGTGGACGGGCGGTGCGCTTGTCGGAGCGGCCCTGGGCGCGGCGGGCGCGGCCGCGGAGACGCCGCTCGGCTGGCAGCTCGCCGGCGTCGGCGCGCTCGGGCTCGTCATCGGTCTTCCGCCGACTCTGATGATGTTGCCGCGTGACGCGCCCGCTCCTGACGATGCACTGATCGTGCGTCGTGCGCCCGTGATGGATGCGAGGAACCCGGCGGTGGCGGGAAATGTCGCCGATACCGGGAGTATCGATAACGTGGCGGGTGTAGATGTTGCCGTCAGTGGCAGGGCTGCCGGTGACACGACCGGCCGGGACGGCGGAAATATTACGGATACGGCTGTCGGCGTCGTGATGACCGAGTCCGTGGTGCCAATTCATGATCGTGATTGTCCGGTATTTCCTGTGTCGGCTCCGGTCTCCCTGCTCGGTGCTGTCGAGGAGCACGAGGAAAACCAGCCGACCAGGAACAAGAAGGGCGAGGATGCCGGGAAGGGAGCCGATGAGAGCGGGGACGCCGGGGAAACGGGGGGATCCGGAGCGGTCGGCACGGCCGCGGAGCGGACACCCGAGGCGGTGTCCGCTCCGCGCGCTTCTCGGGGTTCCCGCGGTTTTCGGCATGGCCTGAACATCCGCCGGGGGGCCGGCCGTCCGCTTGACATGCTCTGTTTCATCTGCCTGTCGAGTTTCCTGTGCGAGGGTGTGGCCGCGGACTGGAGCACCCTCTACCTGCGGGATGTGACGGGTGCGTCCGTGGATGTCGCGGGCATCGGCTTCGTCCTGTTCGCGGGGACGATGCTGGTCGGGCGGCTGGCTGGGGACAGGGTGACGGCCGCCGTCGGGGCCGCCTGCCTGGTCCGGGTTTCGGCTGGGGCCACGAGTGTCGTGTTCCTCTCCGCGCTGGCCGTCGCGGACACCGCTATCGGCGTACCTGGCGGAATCGTGGGTTTTGGCATCATTGGTATCGGAATGGCATGTGTCGTCCCGTCGACGATATCGGCGGCAGGGCGGCTTGGCATTCGTGCTTCCGGTCGGTCCCCGTCCGCTGGGGCCGCTGTTGCCAGGGTTATGAGCTTTGGTTATGTCGGCTGGTTGATAGGCCCCCCGATCGTCGGAGGGCTCGCAGAAATGATCAGCCTGCGTGCCGCTATGATCGTTGTGGTTGCTCTTGCCGCGACGGTGGCGGTCCTCGCGCCTGCTTTGTCCGTTTCGTCCGTCCAGCCTCGGTGATGGCCCTGTCGCGGACGTGTCGAGGGCCGTCGGATGTCTGGCTGGTTTCTGACTGGAAGGTGGGTCGGGCTGGTCCGGTCGGGTACTCTCCGCTCGTGATGGGGGCTGGCGAGAGGGGAGCCGGTGCTGGCGCCACTGGCTGCTGACGATCCGCGTTCTGTCGGGCCCTACCGGCTGCACGGCCGTCTCGGCGAAGGTGGAATGGGCGTGGTCTATCAGGCCTTCGCTCCTGATGACACGCCTGTAGCGATCAAGCTTCCGCACCTGAACGTGGCGGCGGATCCCGAGTTCCGGGCCCGTTTCCGCCAGGAGGTCACCGCTGCCCGGCGCGTCCGTGGCGCTTTTGTGGCCGAGGTCCTGGACGCTGATGTGGACGCCCCTCGCCCCTGGATGGCGACCGCCTACGTCGACGGGGTGAGCCTGGCGGACGCGGTACGCCGCCGCGGCCGTCTGGACGGCCCGACGTTGATGAGCCTTGCCGTTGGTCTTGCCGAGGCCCTGGTCGTCATCCACGCGGCTGGCGTGGTGCATCGCGATCTCAAACCCGCGAACATCATCATGGACTGGGACGGGCCGAAGGTCATCGATTTCGGCATCGCTCGGCTCTCGGACGCCACCATGAACACGAAAACCGGCTTCAGCATCGGGACCATCGCCTGGATGGCTCCCGAGCAGCTTTCCGGAGAGCGAGCCGGGCCTGCCGCCGACATCTTCGCCTGGGGTACCTGCGTCGCGTTCGCCGCGACGGGCCGGCATCCGTTCGCGGCCGGGACACCGGCGGCGTCGATGGCCCGGGTCCTGGGAGACGCTCCCGATCTCGAAGGGGTTCCGGAGCCGTTCGCCTCCGTGGTCGCCTGGGCGCTGGCGAAGCCGCCGGCACAGCGCTGCACCGCCGTGGGTGCGGTGGCCAGCCTCACCGGAAGGCAAATCTACGGCGTTACCGAGGCCGAACGGGTCGCTACCCGTGTCATCCGCGGTGGTCTTGGCCTGGATGACGCGTCGGCAGCCGGTCCGTTCGGGCCGTCTCGGCCATCCGCCGGCCACGGTCAGGCAGCTGGCTGGCCAGGATGGCAGACCCCACCGCCATCGCCTGAAACGGGCCACACCCGGGTCGGGCCTCCGCTCCCGCCGTGGGAGGCCGAGGAACAGCCCGTCCAGGGTGCTCTCTGGAATGCGCAGCCCCCGGTGCCGCCCCCGCCGCAGCCTCCACCGCCCGGAGCGGACCGACGTGGGCTCCTCACTCCACCCGGGCCACCCCAGCAGGGACGCTTCGGCCGTTCGTCGCCAATGCCGGTGCCAGTTCTGGCGGTTCTGCTGGTGGCGGCTGTGCTTACGGCCATCCCCGTGATCTCGCGGGCCAACACCGCGCGGATACCGACGATTATCGGTTATTACGACATATGGGACGTTTTCGGGGAGTTCACGGTGGCGTTCCTTGCGCTGCCGGTGATGCTTGTCGGTCTGGTGGCCGGGAACCGCCGGGGTGCCTGGCGTGATTTCGCGGCCGGATGTGTGGCCGGTCTGTCCGTCATGTCGGTCGCGGAGCTCGGCTTCGCCCAGGAGGAGTTCGGCTCCTCGCTTGACGTCGGCGGGTGGCTGATCATAACGGGTGCCGCCGCAGCGTTGGTCGTCGTCCTGGGCTGGCGGGGCTGGACCGCCGGCTGGACCTTCGGCCGGTGGACAGTCTTCTGCCTGCTCGTCGGTGGTATGGGCGTCGTCGTGTTCGCCCCCGCGGAGCTGCATTGGAAGGCTTATGTCCTCGCCGGGCAGCCGAGCCTGGTCGGAACCTCCGCGATCGCTGGTGTGCTGCTTCTCGCCACGTTGTTCGCGCAGCCCCGCAGCGTCACGTTCTTCACCGCGATGATCGTGGCCGGGCTCTGCGCGTTCGAGATGTTTTATCCGGATCTCCACGTTTACGCGGTCGACAATTTTGCGGTGCTGATCGGGCTGTTGGCTCTCGGCCTTCTTGGTGATCGCTGGTCGGACCGGCTCTTCCTGTTCGCGGCCAGGATGGCTGTTGCCGTGGCGTTGCTGCAGCATGCCGTGCTGGCCTGGGGAGGCGGCGATGTCGTGATACGTCTTGGTGAGACCATCCTGGATCTGTCAGACATCCACCTCGCCGCCTTCGGAGCGATTGCGGTCCTGGCGGTTTTCGGGACGCTGCGGGGCCCGCGGGTTGCTCCGGGGCCATGGCAGCCGCCTCCACCGGGCTACCCTCCGGGCCCGCTGCCATACCGCGCCGGCGGGTCGTACTGATCCGGGACGTGGCTGTCGGACCGTGACGGAGCAACGCCGCAGGCCTCGGTCCGGCGCCCTGGGCTTTCCTGGGTACGGGCTGATCCGGCGGGCGCCGAGGTGAACCGGCTGGCCGTCCGCCGGCAGTGGCTCCTATCGGCCTGTTATCGTGGATCTTCTGCCGCTGATCTGTTGCCGCCGGCGGAATCCCGGTAGCAGCTCGCGTACCAGCGCATTCGTTTCTGCCTGGATGCCGAGGCCGGTCCGTGATGGCGCGATCATCTGGTACATCTCGTTGATCACCGCCTCCAGGGCCTTGCGGTCATGGCGAGCTGCTACTGTGCGTAGTAGATCTCGCCACAGGATTTCGGCTGTTGG
Source organism: Protofrankia sp. CiP1_Cm_nod1 (assembly GCF_920888515.1). GTDB lineage: Bacteria > Actinomycetota > Actinomycetes > Frankiales > Frankiaceae > Protofrankia. Next base: position 11,028 of record NZ_CAKKTM010000006.1, read on the forward strand.
CGCCGCGCGCAGGCCCGTTCGGCACGCCGCGATGGCGGTAACGGTATCGCCGTTACCGAGCGTCAAGTTGGCAAGTCGGTGGGCCACATCGACGACGGCGGTGGAGGTGATCGTCCTGATCCTGCCTGAGTCCAGCCATCGGTAGCGGCCTGCCGGCAGATTTGTCCACAGTGGTCCGGCGACCAGCCGTAATGCTGTTGTAAGATCGTCTTCGGCGTCCGTCTCCGGTTGGGCGGAGCGATGGGTGTAGGCGACGAAAAGATCCCAGTCGCACCGGACGTCGTCAGTCAGGCGCCAGCATTCGTTATCACTGACCGTGATATGCGGGCGGCCCTCGTTGTCACTCCCGAGCCAGCCGGCGACATGCTCGAGCTCGTCGTTGAGCACGTCGTCAGGAGTCCCTGGCGGCAGGAGCACGGCGCTGAGAGCGCTGGAAAGTACCCCTGAGCGATGCAGAGCCAGGTACACCACCAGCTCGGTCAGGAACTCCCGGCGATCCGGATCGCAGGGCCCCGGCGCCTCGACGGCGATCTCTCCCATGATCCGGATTGCGACGTCGGTCGCTCGGAACAGCTCGCCAGGCACGGCCGGCGTCGTCACTGGCGCTGGCCGCGCCGGTGACGACGCCAGCGCCGCCGGCAGCACGGGTGGCGCTGCCAGCGGCCGGGAAACTGCCAGCGGCCGGGAAACTGGTTGCGGCTGGGAAACTGGCTGTGGCAGTAGAGCCGGCAGGGTGGACAGTGCGTTGTCGTCAGGCGGATCCGTCCGCGGCAGGCCGTCGTCGCCGGGAGCCGGGGCCGCGAGGGCGTCGCTCGCCGCGGTTCGCCCGGAAAGCCGGACCAGCAGCCCTGGTGTCTTCCACGGTTGTGCCGTCGGTGTCGACGGTGGCGCTGGCCAGACCGCACCGGGAGGGGGCATGGACGGCAGGGGGGAGGCCTCGGCCGGGAACGCGGTCGGCGGCGGAAACGGATACAGCTGGACGCCGTGTGCATCAGGAACGTGTGCATCAGGAGAACGTGGCGGCACAGGCCCCACTGACATCCCGGAGGCCCCGGGCACCTGGAGCTCCCGGGCCGGCATCGCTCTGTTGCGCCAGACGGAGGCGGCACCGTCTCCCCGGGAGGAGGCGTCCACGGACGGGGAAGGGCCGTGAGCACGCCCCGCCGGGTTGCCGCCGTCCGGGTGCCCCGCCGCCTCCGGACGTACCGGTGGTTCTCCTGGAGGCGGCGGGGGTTTGGGTGGTCGGCCAACCGGAGGAGCGATGGCCGGTGAAGGCGTCCGCGGGGGCGGGGACGGGGCCCGCGTCGCTGGGGTCCGCGCAGGAGCTGACGGGGGAGGCACCGACGGCACCGGTGGAATTGGCGGATGCCTGCGATGGAGGGACTCTGATTCCGCCGTGGATGCCTGTGGGCGCATCCACGGCGGAATTTCGGGTACCCATGGCGTCGGCACCTGGTCCGGATTCGAGGTGGGGGCTGGCCGGGATCCGTCCGGGAACGCGGCACGCGCATCGGCGTCCTCGTTCCCACGGCTACGGTCGTCCACTTGCGCCACGCCGTTCCCGAGGCCGGGACGGCGCGGCGACTGTGCCGCTGGAGCGGAGATCCGCCGTGGCGGCGGATCTGTCGGATATGCGGGGTGCGGATGATCGGGACCAGGGCCCGTGGTTTCCGTTTTTGGGATATGTGACACGGCGTCGGCTTGGCCGGAACGTGTGTACGCCGTACCCGCCATACGGAGCATGCCGGCAATGGTGGAGTACTCGCGCGTGCTCAGCGTCTGAGCACTGACCTCCAGCCCAAGGACACCGAGGTGCAGCTTACGCTCCGGGCTCACGGTGAAGCGCCAGCGTGCGGCGGTCGAATTGCCGACGGTCACGACACCGACCCCCTGGGTGGAATCCCTGAAGAGGGCGGAAAGCCGCGCTGTCTCCCGCTCGGACGGAGGGGCGGCCAGGAGCAGCAGCTCCGGCGCCCACAGGGCCTGGCGCAGGGCCGCCGGCCGCCCTCGGAGCGCCGGATCGGGAGATCCGCCGTTTCGTGGTTCACCGCCAGCTGACCGGCCGTGCCACGGCTGACGGCTTTCCAGCTCGTCCAGGACATCGTCGAGGCTGGTACTGGGTCGCAGCCGGTCCGGGGCAATCGACATGAGGCGCCCAGGAAACCCGATCATGTATATGCGGAGATCGCCCGACCAGGGATTCGTGGCCAGTTCCACCGCGACGGACACGGCCACCTCTCGCGCGAGCGCGGCGTCCCCACCGAGGCTGATGATCCCGGGGGCAGCCTCGATGTCGACGAGAACACGAGCTCCTCGGTCGTCCGTGCCCACGGTGGCCAGGCCTGGATAGGGGGCTGGTGTGTCTACGGGAACTCTCTGGCTGTCATCGGCGGGCAGGCCGTCGGCCGTGGTGGTGGTCCGCGCGATACGCCAGGTACCCGGTGCCCGGCCGGCCTGCCAGGGTGAAGGCGGTCCGTCAGGTTCAGCCGGCGCGATGTGCAGGACGAGTCCGCTGTCGGAGACGGTTGCCGCATACACGGATGGCAGGGTGCGACCAGCGGTGGTGAGCTCCGCGGCGAGAAGCCGCAGTGCCTGGTCGAGGAATCGGGCAGCCCCCCCGTCCGCGGCGAGGCGGAGCCCGGGCCTGGTCTGACCGAGGGGGTTGCCGCCCTTGAATCGTGGCCGTCGCCTCATCAGTGCAACCATCATTCCTGTCGTCAGTATGACAGATAGGACGACGGGTGGGTGTACGTCGTGGTGTCTCGGTGCTGCCTGTGCCCGGGTACCCCGCTGTCCAGCCTCCTCCGTGGGAGAAGTCGTGAGGGGAAGCGGCTGGTTCGTAACTGGATGGTAGCGTACGGTTCCTTCGGGTCGTGTCGTGGTGTTCCACCTGTCGTCCAGCGGCGTGCTCGTGTCAGGCGTGCTCATTTCTGTCGTTGCGGTCGGGCATGCATCCGCCGGTGCGTTTGTCGCTGTCGCCTGAGCCAGGGCGGGACGCCGGCCGCGCTTGTCCGGGGCGGGCGGGAACAGGATGGATGGGAAGATGACGGCCACGCTGGAGAGCAGCCTGGAGAACAGCGCGGCCAGCCCGCCCGTCGGCTTCCATGGGTTGTCAGCCGTCGGGTGGCGCCTGGCCGGCGGAGCTGAACGTCGCCGGCTGGCTTGGTCGAGGTAGCGCGGTGTCACGGGCTCATCATCTTCCGCCAACGGGCGGAGCGGCTACCGTGCGACCTTTCCTGTGGATAACTTGGCTGTGGATAACTGGGTCGCCCGGCGGTCGGTCCGGCATGATGGCGGGCAACCGGCGTCGACGTCCGCACCGAAGCGATCATGTGGTCGGTGTCGTGTCGACGTCGCTCTCCCGGTGGTCTTGTCACAAGCCGGGAGCATGGTGTAAACCGGTACCAGGCGGATGGGTGCAAAGCGTACGAAATGCGTCGCGGACGGCACTGGTGTGCGATACTTCCTGGCAGCGAAGCTGCCGGATCGTCCCCTGGATACATGATCCGTGAGAGTGGGGCCGCGGGTTTCGGTATCGACCCGGTGTTGTGCTCATCAAGAACAGTGGAAGTGTGATCGGGTACGCGCTGACAGCACCGTCCTGCCTGAGCATGATTTTTGGACCGCGGTAGAAGCCGTCTGATACACCGCTTCTGGGCGGCGCGGCCCAGAAATCACGCTGTGTCGCCAGAGCGGCCTATCCTGCGCGGTCGATATTTGCTGCTGAAAACCTGTCTGAAAGGGTCTGACAATGCCCAACCTCAATGTCACGTACCAGGACATGGACGATGCCAGTATCAGGCTCAGGAACGGCAGGGCCGACATCGAGGCCCAGCTTGTCACGTTGAAGAAAATGGTCGAGGCCCTGGCCGCTGGTGGGTACGTCACCGACCAGTCCAGCGTGCAGTTCCAGGGGTCCTACGACAGGTTCAATACCGGTGTCACCAACACGCTGGCCGGGCTCGACGGCATGGCCGACTACCTGAAGAAGGCGGCTGAGGTGTTCCGGACCGCTGATACCCAGCTCGCGAGTTCACTGCGTGGCCAGAGCTGACGGGCCGACGGCAGGGCGTGATCACGTTTTCCGCGTCCGGTCCTGGGAAGAAGTCCATGGGCGCGGGGGCCCAGGTCGCCGGGAGGCGGTTTTCGCTCGGTGAGGCGTCCGGCGTGCCGGGCATTCTTGGTGCTTGTCCGGGCACGGCGCGAAGGTCGCCGTCCTGCACGGTGGCTTTCCGTCCGGTCCGAACGGGCGCTGTTCAGAAGGACGTTGACAGGTGCCGTGCCCCCGGGACATCTGCGATCTCTCCTGTGCCTTCCGTGAACGGGCCGGTCGTCGTAGGCCTGTCCTGCGACAGGATCACGGTGAGAGAGGTAGTGCGCGATGACCACTGACCGGCTTTCGGTCGATCTTCCTGGGCTGGACTCGCTGGCCGGCAATCTGACGTCGATCCGTTCGGCGATGAACGCGACCCGTTCGATGCTGGAGAACTACCGAGGGCAGACGGGATCGACCGAGATCGAGGATGCCCTGGACGACTTCGAGCACGGCTGGAAGGACGGACGTAAGAAGATCGACGAAAATGCGAACAAACTGGCGACGATGGCTTCCCGGTCGGCGGAGACCCTGCGTCAGGCCGATGCCGATCTGAGTACCGAGCTGGTCCGTGCGTCGCGGTCGGCCAGTGGGGAAGAGGGAGGGGGGAGAGGAGACTGAGCGGACATATTGCTGCCGAAA
>NZ_CAKKTM010000007.1 GCF_920888515.1 Protofrankia sp. CiP1_Cm_nod1
CCCGATACCTGGTTCGAGGTCGACCTGAATCCGGTGACCCGGCGGGCGTCCATCGACGCTCTGGTCCGGGAGCGTACGCGAGGTGTCCCCGAGCTCGCGGCGAACCGTGCGGCGATCTCCCGGCTGCTCCGGCACACCGCCCGTGACGCGGCGGCCGGTGGCGCGCTGTTCTGCGGCGTCATGGCCGAGGCGGTAGAAGGCGCCGGCTTATCCGCCAGCGTGACCGTATCCTTGCTTCCCGCGCCGGATGATGTCCAGGTTGTCGGCATGACCGAGGTGACTCCATCAATGATCATGTCTTCTCTGGCGGAGAAGGCCGCCCGATCACAGGATGACACCTGGACTACGGTGACCCTTGTCGATCTTCCTCGCGTTGGGCAGGGGGCCCGCTCGTACGGGGTGGAGGACATCTCACTGCCTGACCGGGCTGGTTGGATCAGGACGACGATGATGCAGACCTTCGTCCCGGTCCCACGGTCCGACCAGGTGGCCCTGATCTCCTGCTCCAGCCCGAACCTGGTGCTCGTGGACGCATTGCACGATCTGTTCGACGCGGTGACCTCGACTTTCCGGTTCGTCACCGATGGCGGGGAGCTCATGGCTCCGGTGTGACGGTGTGACGGCTGAATGGTACCGCGGTGTGCAAGTGATAATGCTTTCTGTGTTTACGACCTGCGCACGGCACGGATCACGATGCCGATGGTGAGGACGGCGAAGCCGGTCAGGACCGAGGCGGCCGGCAGTACAAGAGCGAGGACCAGGCAGCCGACACCGCCGAACAGCGACAGGGGGCGCAGCCAGCGGTGCTGCGGGCCGTCGAGGGTGAAGGCACTGGCGTTCGCGATCGCGTAGTAGACGAGAACCGCGAAGCTGGAGAAACCGATGGCGCCTCGGACATCCGAGGCGATGACCACCGCGATGACGACCCCGCCCAGCAGCAACTCTGCACGGTGGGGAACCACATACCGTGGGTGTACCGCCGCAAGCCAGCCCGGCAGGTCGCCTTCCCGGGCCATGGCAAGGGCGGTGCGTCCGACCCCGGCGAGCAGCGACAGCAGGACGCCGAGGCTTGCGACCGCTCCGCCCACACGGACGGCGGGAGTCAGGACGCGCAGGCCACCGGCGCTGGTCGCGGCGGCCAACGGGTCCACGGCGCTCGCCAGACGTTCCGGGCCGACCGCCAGCAACGCGGACAGGCCGACAAGCAGGTAGACGGCAATCGTGATCCCGAGCGCGGTCGGGATCGCTTTCAGAATCGTCCGCGCCGGATCACGGATCTCCTCGCCCAGGGTGGCGATCCGGGCATAACCCGCGAACGCGAAGAAGAGCAGGGCCGCGGCCTGGAGTATCCCGCGTACGGCGTCCAGCCCGCTGCCAGACCAGAAGGGGCTCAGCCGCGCTGTTCTGACGGTCCCGCCCGCCAGGCATGCCACCACGACGACAGCGAGCGCGAGCAGGGTGAGTGCGACGAGGGCGCGGGTCAGCCGGGCGGTCTTGCTCACGCCGAAATAATTGACCATGGTGAGTAGGGCTGCGGCGGCGACCGCGACCGGCCGGGGATGCTGCGGCCACGCGTATGCGCCGACGGTCAGGGACATGGCCGCGCAGCTCGCGGTCTTGCCGGCCACAAACCCCCAGCCGGCGATAAAGCCCCAGCTGGCGCCGAGCCGACGCCGTCCGTACACATATGTCCCGCCGGACTCAGGGTAGAGCGCGGCCAACTGCGCGGACGACATGGCATTGCAGTAAGCGATCACAGCTGCGATCGCGAGGCTGACGAGCACACCGGCTCCGGCCACGTGGGCCGCTGGCCCGAACGCGGCGAACACCCCGGCCCCGAGCATTGAGCCGAGCCCGAGGAGCACCGCGTCGGCCAGGCCGATGCGGCGCCGTAGCCGGCTGGTCGAAACGGTCGGCTCACCGGACGGCTCGGTGACACCTGCGTCGGCCTGAGCGGGCCCGACAGCGCACGGCCCGGTCGGATTCCTGGACGGGCCCGCGGCATGGCGGCCCGGCCGGGGAAGCCGCCCGGAAAACCGGTCGGTCGATTTTCCGGATGGTTCCGTGACCGGCTCGGTCGGGGAAACGGGCCGGTCACCAGGTGGCTCCTGGCCGGGATCGGCGTCACGCCCGGGAAGACGGTGGTCGGACACCGCTACTTCATAACACTGTTCGGCCGGACGGTGCGCACACGTTCTGACATCCGTATGTTTTCAGGATGGAGATCGCAAAGGTGGTCATCGGCCGGGGCGGGCTCTGCGCCGGGATGGGTTCGCGCCGAAGGCGGAAGTCATTCGATCGCCATCCAGTGTTTTACGACTGTTTATCATCTGCTCCTTTCCGGTGAACATGTGGAGGGTTGTCGGAAATTTTTCGACCGGAATGAGTGATGGCCTGCAGGGTGATTCACCCTGCGGTGACGGTGCAATTCGTACCGACGTGGGAGGAGGGCCTGGGCAGGTCGCATGGTGGTGTCCTTACTCGTGGTATGCGATCTGAATCGGTGTTGTTTTTCCCCGGTGGACGAACAGGCCACGGCCGGCCGGCGTGCTGCCCCCGGTGTTACGTGACAGCCGGATGCCGAACAGATCGCCATCGCTGGGTGCTCCTGGCGCGAGGATCACTCCGCATCGTGACCGGCGGGCGTCCACCATGAACCCCCGGTACTGACTGGTCAGATCCTCGGTGGTGCCGGCGGCGACGAACGCGCATCCGCTGTCACGCGCGGTCCTGAGGAACTCGGATACGCGATCGGCGACTGGGGCGGTGGCCAGCAGTTCCGCGTCATCCATGATCGTGACTAGGCCGCCGGACGGGCCGGCTGCCGTCAGCGCCGCGTCGATGCCGGCGGCCTGGGCATCCGCGCCCAGCAGGTCGATCACGCCTGACCGGTCCGCGAGTGTGGACAACGGCGAGCGTCGCGGGGCCAGCAGCAGCAGTCGGGCACCGCCCGCCAGCAGCGACTCCGCCATGGTCAGCAGCGTCGAACTGCGGCCCGAGCGCGCGGGCCCGGCGATGACGAAGCCCGGCCCGTCGGCGGCGAGATCGATCTCAACCGGAGCGAGTTCGTCGCCGCCCGCACCGATCAGGGCTACCAGCGGCACCGGCTGCGGGCTCGGCCAACCTGCCGGCACCGACGGCTGCCCTGCCGGCAGCGGGCCCTCGAGCCCGTCCGTGCGGATGCCCGCCGGCTGGCTCGTCTGCGGGCCCAGGCCCGGATCCAGGTGTGATGGCGGGCCCGTCCGTGAGCTGTGCCCCGGGCCTGGGCGCAGTGCCCTGGTCTCGGTGACCGTGATGCGTGCTGGCAGCACATCGATACGGAACGGGCGGCGGTGGTCCTCGCGGGCACCGGTACCTGGCCCGGTCGGTACACCGTCGCGCGCGGCAGCCGCCTCGGCCAGCCGGTGCAGCGCTGCCACCTGTGCCCGGCCGGACGGATCGTCGTCGAGCAGAGCGATCTGGGTCTCGACCGTCCCTTCGAGCTGGAACCCCCGGCCCGGCGGCAGGTTGTCCGGTACGGCCGCGGGCGCAAGACCCACCATCGTGTAGTCGGACCTGTCGGCCATCCGCAGCATGAACCTGTTCTCGATCGCCGCGCTGAACCGTCCGGAGGCGCTGCGCCGGTCACCGGTCATGATGACCCGGACGCCGACGGACGGCCCTTCCCGCAGCACCCGGGCCAGCATGTCCACAAGCGCTCCACCGTCGGCTTCCTCGAAGGAGGCCAGAAAACCTTCGAAGCGGTCGATCAGCAGGAGCAGGTACGGTAGCGGGCGTTCGGGATCGGCTGATCGTTGCTCGGCGAGATCGGCGTATCCATGGACGGCGAAGATCTCCTGGCGTTCGACGATCTCGCGGATGATCCGGGTGAGCAGCCGCTGTACCCGTTCCGGCGCGTCCCGGCTGACCACGGCCCCGGTGTGCGGCAGGTGGACCAGCGGCGCCAGGGCGTTGTTGCCACAGTCCAACGCGTACAGGTGCACATCGTTGGAAGAGATGGACGCGGCTGTCGAGCCGGCGATGGTGCGCAGAACCGTCGACCGTCCGGACCGCGGCGCACCGACGAACAGCAGATGGCTCCCGTTGTCGATGTCGATCGTGTAGGGAAGCTGCGCCTGGATGCCGCAGTGGTCGGCCAGCCCGATCGGGACGGGAGGCAGCATGCCCGGGCCGCCGCTGTGCGGCTGCCGGGAGACGACCTGTGATTCCTCGGACACGGATCCGGACGTGAATCCGGGCATAGATGCGCTTACTGTCCGTAGGGTAAGTCGTTCTGGTAGCGGCGGTAACCAGGGGCTGCGCACTGGTTCGACCCCCAGGATGGCGGCCGCGTCCCGGACAGTCTCGACGAGCGTCCTCAGATCGGTGATCTCGTTGTCGGTGGTCCGTGGCCGAGGGGGAGCCGGCGCGGGCTGCCCCAGCGCGGCCCAGGTCAGCGGGGCGATCCAAGGCGGAGAAAGATCATTAAAGGCGGCACCGGCGGCACCGGTGGGTCGGCGGCCTCCGATCCGTCCGGACTGGAAGGGGACCAGGGAGGCGTGCCCAAGACGGGCGTAAGCCCGTCCGGGGGCCGACGGCGAGATGCGTGCCGCGTCAGGTGCGCCGATAACGTCGGTGCTCTCCGAAGCATCGGTGACACGCAACGCGATCCGCAGGTTCGTGTTCGCGCGGATCTCGGGGGACACCACGCCGCTGGGCCGCTGCGTCGCGAGCAGCAGGTGGATACCCAGCGAACGGCCTCGTTGCGCGATGTTGACCAGACCGGTGACGAAGGCGGGCAGCTCCCGGGCGAGCGAGGCGAACTCGTCGATGACCAGCAGCAGCCGGGGCAGCGGCAGCAGCGGCCCGCCGCTGCGTGTCCGTGCGTCACCAGGTGTCCGTGCGTCACCGGCGGCGGTGGCCAGAAAAATGTACTCTTCGATGTCCTTCGCGCCGACGTCGGCCAGGATGCGCTCACGCCGGCGTAGTTCCGCCGACAACGACTCCAGGGCGCGAGCCACCAGATGCGTGTCGAGGTCGGTCACCATGCCGACGGTGTGCGGGAGCCGGACACAGTCGGCGAAGGCGCTGCCGCCCTTGTAATCGATCAGCACGAACGCCATCGCGTCCGGCCGGTTGGCGACAGCCAGCGACGCCACGATCGACTGCAGTAGCTCGGACTTGCCGGAGCCGGTGGTACCAGCGATCAGCCCGTGCGGGCCGTCGCGGCGCAGGTCCAGCGTGAGCGGGCCGTCGAGGGACAGACCCACGGGGAAGGCTGTGCTGCGGGGGAGGAGCTGCCATCGGGCGGCTACCACCGCCGCGGTCGGAGGTTCCAGGCTGATCACGTCGAGGAGGCGGGCGGAGACCGGGAGCGACCCCTCGTCGTCCCCGCCGACGTCGCGTACCGGCGCCAGTGCGCGGGCAAGACGTTCGCACCAGGCCGCGGCGCCACTGACCGTGAGCGTCAGCTCCGGATCGTCGGAGGCCGCCGTGGCGACGAGATCCGGGCGGACGTCATGGACGACCTCGGTGCGGGTCTCCACGACCCGCAGACCTGTCGGGGTCTCCTCGGCCACGGCCTGGCATTCCTCGGGCAGCAGCCGGATGTCGCGGTCCAGGCAGATCGAACGGATGCCCAGCGCCGGCCCGTCCCGGAGCAGGGAGATCACACCGGGGATGGAGCGTAGCCGGCGGGCGCCGTCCATGATGACCAGCATGTCCGGGCCGTCGGTGAGCGGGTTCGCGCCGCCCGGCCGGGCCCGCGCCTCCGCCCGCGTCCCCAGTTGGCCGAGCAGTTCCCCGACCCGCCGGGCCCGCGAAGCGTCGTCCGTCCCGAGCAGGACGGTGGTGTCCTGGCCTTCGGTCGGACGGCAGTGCGGCAGCCAGCGCACCCAGTTCCACGCCTGCTCGCCGGAGCTGTCCGTGAGCACGCAGATCGCGAGATCGCGTGGGCTGTGCAGGACGGCCGCCTGCGCGACCAGCCAGCAGGCCAGCACCCGTGGGAGGTCGCCGCGGCCGGCGATACCGACAACGCCGCGTTCGGGCAGGGCGATCGTCACCGGGACGTCGGGGGCCGTCCAGGTGATCTCTCGTTTGTGCTCCTGTGCGGCCGGGTCCTCCATGACGACCTCGCTCGGCAGGTCGGCGGTGCCCAGGCGCAGGTGCAGGTAGTCGGGATCGTCCCGGCGGCGTTCCCACAGGCGTCCGCGTGGCCCGATGGCGGTGAGCAGGACGTTCGCCGGGTCCGGGAAGTCGCCGCGGCGGGCGGTGCGTTCGGTGCGGAGCGCCTGCTCGGCATCGTCCTCGACATCCTGACGCCTTTTGTGGTAATCGGTCAGCTGCTTACGGTAGCTACGCCTGCCATGACGGCTCCCCGAGACGTGCATGCCGATCATGCCTAGCGGGCCGACCACAGCCATCAGCAGGAAGTAGTACTGCCGGAAGACAAAGGCCATTGTGACGCCCGCGACCAGCGGAAGCGCCGCCATCAAGATCGGCGTGGGCCGCCGCTCCGGCTCGGAGGGTTCGCCGGGCAGTTTGTACCGTGCCCGCCGGATCGGCGGCAGCAGCCGGGGCGGCCGGTTGAAGTCCAGCCCCGACCCGTCGTCGGACGGTTTGAGCGCGGCGTCCGCCCGGCTTGGGACACCTGCCGCCAGCAGCACGGATCCGACTGTGAGCTGGGTGCTGCCGGCGGGCAGGTCGACCGCGGCGACCAGGGGCTCGCGTTCGACGAGCACGTCGCCGGTGTCTGGCCCGGCGGGAGCGGTGACCGGTGCGATCCGGCAGGCGCCGTCCACCGTCACGGTGATCGTCATGGCTTCGGCGGCGGCGCCCGGGTCGTCCAGGCGCACGGCGCAGGTCTCCGCGGTGCCGACCGTGAACTCGCCGGGGCCGAGCCGGTGGACGACCCCGGCGCCCGGCCCGCTGGTCACCCGGACTTCGACCAGGCCCGGTGGCTCGGGAGGAAGGCAGGCCACAGGCGAGTCGATGCTGATCAGAACACCGTCCCGGATCGGGGAGCCGGCGACGGTGAGCGTCTCGCCGACCGCACGGCCCTCGACGAACAGGCGCGGCCGACCCACGGGGAGAGCCGGTATGCCTGGACGGATGTGCCGTACCAGAGTGTCGGCGATCAGGCCGACGGGCGCGTCCGGATCGGTGTCCAGCAGGATGTCCGCACTGACATCCTGGGCTGGGTCAGCCACGGTGAGTGTCAGGCGCATGTAAGTACGATACGGCGTGATGCCGACAAAACGGGACGTGTCCACCGCGCCCGTGTCGGCCTCGGGAAGGCTCGAAACAAGGACGCCTGTGATCGGGACGCTTGTGATCGGGAAGGCCGCGGCTGGGAAGCGCGCGGCCGAGGGCGGGCCGGGGATCGGCGTCCCCGGCCCGTGGCGACGATGGCGGTCGAGCCTGCCGTGAAAACCCACGTGAGGATTTCCGCGAATCGCGTCGGTGACCCGTGGGGCGGCCACGCACGGTGCTCCATCGCCAGGGCCGTCCCCGGGAGGGGCGGAATGTACGCGACCACCCCTCCCGGGGTGCATATCCCTTTTCCGGGATTTATGTCACCGCCCTTCCGAAAGAGATCTGCGGGCTCGGCTCTCCTCCGCTCGCCCGGCCTCCGCCCGGCCGGCCTCGCGGGCCGCGCCGGTACCGAATCCAACCGGCGGGAAGTGGCCTTCGGAAAAGGCCGGCATATCCCTGCGGAGGCCACGTTTCCGGAATGACATCGCGATTTTTGTCAGACCGGTGGCGAGGGCCGCGAGCCCCACCCACAGGACCAGCAGGGAGATCGAGAACCGCGGATAGCTGACGGCCCAGAAGCCGACGCCGATCTCGAGCGCGCCGATCGCCAGCGGCATCCACCACTGGGCTGTTCCGCGGGTGTCCTCACCGGCCGCGCCGTAATGTTCGGCCCGTCTCGCGACGAAGGAATTGACGATGTCGTAAACACCTTTGATCAGGAAGTACCAGGCCAGGATCCTCGCCGCCACCGGGAAGGTCGGGCGGGACCAGGCCAGCGCGACTATACCGCCGACGACGAAGAGGACGGCGAGCAGGACATGGGACCATCGCCAGTCCCGCGCTGTCGCCGACGCCGCCAGCAATTCGCTGGCGGCACTGAGGAGCAGGACGATTCCCAGAAGTATGGCGACCGAGCGAACCGTGGTCAGACCGAACTGTGGAATTGCCAGCGCAAAAAGGACGAAGGCGATCCCCGCGCCGAGCAGATACCACCATCGAAGCTTCGTGGTACCGCCCTGAGCGTGGCCCGCCGGCGTTGCCGTGGAACGCATGGCAGCTCCTTTCGACTCATCGGGCTCCCGAACATGACCGACTCCCGTGGATACGGGCGCCGGTCGCCGAAGTGCGTGGTCGAGTCGGTGATGCCCCCGCTCGCAGGCTTCACGCCACGCCAGCGCCGTGAATCATGATGCGTACGTCGGCGAACCGGCCGCCGCCGGTCGGCTTCGTGGGTGAATGACCAGATTGACGGCTGCCTGCCGTCCCGCCGGCGGTCGCACGATTTCCAGCATTCATCCGTGGATATCCGGTTCGCCGGTGGTGCCGGTTCCGTGCCCGCGCCGGAGCATTCTGGTCGCTCGGTGTCATCGGCCGCGGGTGTGCCGTGCGTCCACCCGTCGCGGCCGGCCGGGTGGCTGGCGACATGGAGGGCCACGACGCGCTCCCACCGGTTTCGTGTCCGGGGTGCCGATGAAGCTGGTGAGCGACGTCTTGGGCCATGTGCCAGCCGCCTTCGCCAGCGACATGTACGCGGTCGTCACCGAGGAGCGGGCGGAGCGGGCGGTCGTCGTGATCGCGGCGTCCGCGCCGCGCCGAAACAAGATCGCTTCCGTTCGTGTCAGCCCTGTGCCGACCGAGGCCATTCATGGATCTTGAAATGACACCAGGCGTCTCGAACATGTGTTCAAAACGCCTGGTCAGTGGCGGAGGCTCCGGGATTTGAACCCGGGAGGGGGGGTTACCCCCAACCGCATTAGCAGTGCGGCGCCATAGACCGGACTAGGCGAAGCCTCCAACGTGCGTTCTGAGTATAGCCGCCACCTCCGGTGTGGCTTTGCCGCCCTCTCCCACATCCGTGTCCAGCGGACGGCCCGGGGCGAGGCCGGGCCGTCCGGCCTGCCCACAGACGGCCTGCCCACAGACGGCGTGCCCGGGCGGGGCGCTCATCCGAGCGCGGCCAGGACGAGGCTCGCCACCTCCTCCCGCCGCTCCGGCCGCCGCACGGTGCTGCCGTCGGCCTCCCGCACGTAGAAGGCGTTCACGACGTCGAGGCCGATCGTGGCCACGATCGCGGTCCGCACGCCGAGCCCGGCCGCGGAGAGCGCGCGGACCATCCGGAACAGCACACCGGCACGGTCAGGTGCCCGTATCTCGATCACCGTGTCGGATCCGGAGTCGTCAAAGATGATTTTTGGTGGCGCGGGCGGCGGCTGGCGCCGGGTGGCCGCGTACGCCTGTTCCCGGCCGGTGATCCTGGCGTCCAGGTCGACCCGGCCGGCGAGGACCCGCAGCAGGTCACCGCGCAGCTTCCCGGCGTTGGGCTCCCCGTCGTGCGTGGTTGCCACCGCCGCCTGCAACAGCGCCCGGCCGTTCTCGCTGCGGGCGGAGGCGCGGTGCACGTCCAGCCGGTTGACGGCGAGCACTCCCGTGGTGGCGGCCAGCAGCCCTGGACGGTCGGGTGCCACCAGCACGATCTCGAACATCGGGTCGTCCGGCAGCGGGTTGACCGCCACGTGGTAGTCGTCCGGGAGCGTGAGAAGAGCCCGCTGACGGTCGGTGAGGGCGGGCGGGCACGGTGCCCGCTCGCCGCGGTGGACCGCTGTCGCCCGCTCCACCAGGTCGCCGACCAGCCGTGCCTTCCAGGGGCTCCAGGCCGTCGGGCCGGTGGCGAGCGCGTCGGCCTCGGTCAGGGCGTGCAGCAGGCCGAGGACCCGGGGGCTGCCGGCGGCCCGGGCCACCGCCTCGATGGTCGCCGGGTCGTCGATGTCCCGCCGGGTCGCGGCCTCGATGAGCAGGAGGTGCTGGCGCACCATCGTGACGAGCATGTCGGCGTCCGCCGGCGGGAGCCCGAGCCGCGGCGCGAGGTCACGGACGATCTCGACTCCCACGTCGGTGTGGTCGCCGGGCCGGCCCTTGCCGATGTCGTGCAGCAGTGCGCCGAGCAGCAGCAGGTCGGGCCGGTCGACCTTGCGGGTCGACGCCGCCGCGGCGGCGGCCGTCTCCAGCAGGTGCCGGTCGACGGTGAAGCGGTGGTAGGGATTGCGCTGCGGCCTGCTGCGCACCGTCTCCCACTCGGGCAGCAGCCGGACGAGCAGCCCGACCTGGTCGAGCGCCTCCATGGCACCGATCATGGCCGGGCCGGTGGCGAGCAGGGTCACCAGGGCCTGTCGGGCCGCGTCCGGCCACGGTGCCGGCATGGGTGGGGCTTCGCGGGCGAGCCGGGTGAGGGCGTACCGGCCGATGGGGATGCCGGCCCGGGCCGCCGCGGCGGCGGCCCGCAGGACCAGCGCGGGATCGTGGGTGGGATCGGCGTCCCGGGCGAGCTGCACCTCGCCGTCCTGCTCGACCACGTCCTGGTCCAGGGGCCGGCGGACCGGGGGGCCGGGGCGCCGGCGCGCGGACGATCGTAGGCCGGCCGAGACCCGGTACCAGGTGGTGTCCCAGGTCCAGGAGATCGTGCGGCCCGCGTCGGCGGTGGCGTGGGCGAGCGCGAGCTGGTCGGGATAGCCCAGGGCTGCCGCGACGGCGGCCTGGTCCTGCAGCAGCAGCCGGTCCTGCCGGCGGCCGTGCGCGAGCCGGCGGACCTCGCCACGGGCGTCGAGGAGCACCCGGCGCGCTTCGAGCACCCGCGCGGACGGGGTTTCGGCGACCCAGGCGATGGCGAGCGCGGCCAGCGCGTGGACGTCCCGCAGGCCACCGCGGGCCTGTTTCAGGTCCGGTTCGAGCAGGAAGGCGACGTCGCCGTGGCGCCGGGCCCGGTCGGCGACCAGGTCCGCGAGTTCGGGCAGACGCTGGGGGGAGCGAGCGCGCCAACGGGCGCGGACGCGCTCGAGCAGGGACCCGGCGAGGGCGCGGTCACCGGCGACCGGGCGGGCCTCCAGCAGGCCCAGCGCCGCCTTCAGGTCGTTGTCGGCGACCGCGACGGCCTCGTCGACGGTACGGACGCTGTGGTCGAGGCCGATCCCGGCGTCCCAGAGCGGATACCAGAGGGTGTCGGCGATGCCGGTGATGTCGTCCCGGCGGCCGTCGTGCAGCAGGACGAGGTCGAGATCGCTGCCGAGGGCGGGCTCACCCCGCCCGTAGCCACCGACCGCCATCAGGGCGACGCCGGCGCCCGGCTCGCCGAAAAGAGCACACAGGGTGGCTTCGGCGACGTCCATGAGGGCGTGGCGCAGCGCCGGCCCGACGATGCCGCCGAACTCCTCGGACCGGCCCGTAAGAGTCGCCAGCCGGTTCGTCATCGAAGGGCCTGTTCTGGCCGGTGCGGCAGCCAACGGCCCGCACCGGCCAGCACACCGACAAGGTGCACGGTCTACAGCGCGTCCGATCCACGTTCGCCGGTGCGTACCCGTACGACGGTTTCGACCGGGACCACCCAGACCTTGCCGTCACCGATCTTCCCGGTCTGCGCGGACGTGGTGATGGCACTTACCAGTTCGTCGACGGCGTCGTCGTCCACGACGATTTCAATCTTGATTTTCGGGACGAAGTCGACCTTGTATTCGGCTCCCCGATACACTTCGGTGTGGCCTTTCTGTCGACCGAAGCCCTGGACCTCCGAAATGGTCAGGCCGCGCACGCCGAGGTTTTCCAGCGCGGTCTTCACGTCCTCCAGCTTGAACGGCTTGATTACCGCGGTTACGAGTTTCACGCCTTGGCCTCCTCTGCGACCTTGTCGGTGGAAACCGATGCCGGTGCCGATCCGTCACCGAGCGCGGTGAACTCGTAGGCGGTCTCACCGTGCAGGACGATGTCCATTCCTTCGAGTTCCTCGTCCGGCGACAGCCTCATCCGGTAGATCTTGTCGATGACGAAGGCGATGATGAACGTTGCCGCGAACGAGTAGGCGACCACCGCGCCGGCGGCGAGCGCCTGCTTGCCGAGCAGGCTGGCGCCACCGCCGTAGAAGATCCCGTCCGCGCTGTAGCCGGGGGCGACGTCGGCAGTGCCGAAGAACCCGATCAACAGCGCACCCAGCACACCGCCAACCAGGTGGACGGCGCCTACGTCGAGCGCGTCGTCGATGCCGACCTTGCCCTTGATGGCCGTGGCCAGAGCGCAGACCGCACCGGCGATGAGGCCGATGGCGATCGAGCCTGCCGGGGAGACGAAGCCACAGGCCGGGGTGATGGCTACCAGGCCGGCGACGGCGCCGGAGGCGGCACCCAGGGTGGTCGCCTTCCCATCCCGGATCTTCTCTACGAACAACCAGCCGAGCACGGCGGCGGCGGTCGCGGTGTTGGTGTTGACGAATGCGAACCCGGCGCGGGTGTCGGCGGCGAGTTCGGACCCGGCGTTGAAACCGAACCAGCCGAACCACAGCAGGCCGGTTCCCAGAAGTACGAACGGCAGGTTGTGCGGCCGGAAGCTGGTGGCGGGCCAGCCCCTGCGCTTACCCAGGACAAGCGCGACGGCGATGGCCGCGGCTCCGGCGTTCGCGTGGACGACGGTACCGCCGGCGAAGTCCTCGGCGCCCCTCTTGAACAGCCATCCTTCGGGGGAGAACACCCAGTGCGCCACCGGCGAGTAGATGAGAATCGACCATATCGTCACAAAGGCGGCAAAAGCCCCGAATTTCCACCGGTCAGCGGTGGCTCCGGTGATGAGTGCCGGGGTGATGATTGCGAACATGAGCTGGAATGCCACGAACACGATCGGTGGGATCACCTGGGCGAGCGAGTTCGTCTCATAGGGCGGGGCGAACGTCACCTCGGCATACCCGGGAACCGGTTCGCTCATATGGTTGAGCAGTGCGAAGTGAAACCCACCGAAGATCTGGTTGCCGTCGCCGAACGCGATACTGTAACCGATCAGTACCCATAGGACGCTGACGACGGCGATGCAGAAGAAGTTCTGCATGAGCATGCCGAGCACGTTCTTCGCGCGGACCATGCCGCCGTAGAAGAACGCAAGGCCGGGTGTCATCAGCAGTACGAGTGCCGAGGCAGCCAGAATCCAGGCGGTGCTGCCCACACCCGCTGCGCCGGCTATACCGTCTTGGAGTTCCTTAAGCTGGTCTGGGTTCATGTCTCTCCCGTCGGTCGCCCCGCGTGCCCGCGTGGATCATGCTCACCGGTCCGCGGCCCACCCGTCGTCCCGGATCCTTCGGCCGAAGAGTCGATAGGATCTGTTCCGGATCGGTATCTTTCCTGTTTCCGGTATGTGAAATCGCTAAATTGGGCGATTCGTGGCCCGCTTCGATGGGCTCGTGGCGAACATCACATCGCCCTCCGTGACTTCCGGCGCGTTTATGTGATCCTACTTGCTCCGACGGGCTACCGTGATTCTCCGTGTGTGATGGTTTGACTGCGGATTGCTACTGTTGTGGTGGCGCCGGCTGGCGTGGCTCGTTCGTCCGTAGATCGCACGAACGCCGCGCGCGCCAGCGGCCGGGCCGCGTCCCCGGCGCCTCGGGGGAGGCTCCGGCTGTTCCGGAGGCCTCGGAAAGCTGTCGCCGGGTGCCTGAACGGCTACCGGGCGCTCTGGGTCTGGTCGGCGTTCTCGCCGGCGGGATCATACTGCTGCCGGGCGCCGCCACACCGGCCAGAGCCGACGGCATCGACAAGGTCAACAGAGATATCGCGGCCGCTCAGCAACAGCTCGCCGAACTGACGCACTCGACCGAGACGGCGACCGAAGCCTTCAACGCCGGGCGGCTGCGGCTGAGCGCCGCCGAGCAGGCCGTGTCGACGGCCACCGAGAACGTCCGGCATGCGGGGGACGCTGTGCGGGCCGCGGCGGACAGACGCCGCGCGCTGGGAGCCGCCACCTACCGTTCGGGCGGTCTCGAACAGCTCTCGGTGCTGTTCTCCGGCGACCCCGGCACGGCACTCGACCGGGTGGGCGCGATGGACTCGCTCGCCCGCCGCGGCCGGGCCGCCGAGATCGAGCTGCGCTCGGCCCGCCACGACCTGGCCGGCGCGCAGGCCGCCGCGCAGGCGGCTCTTGCCGAGCGGCAACGCGAAACCGCGTCCCTCGAAGAGGGGAAGAAGCGCATCGAGGCGTCGGTGACGGAGCAGCGTGCGTTGCTCGACGGCCTGGTCGCCAGGCACGCCGAGCTTGTCCGCCAGGCGCGTGCCCGCGAGGAGGCGGCCCGCCGGGCGGGCGAGCTGGCAGCCGCCGCGGCCGCGCAGGCGCAGGCCTGTCCCTTATACACATCT
>NZ_CAKKTM010000008.1:0-2671 GCF_920888515.1 Protofrankia sp. CiP1_Cm_nod1
GGCCGGGCCAGCGGTGGCCGATCCCGGGCCGCCGGTCGGGCCGGCGGGCCACGCCGGCGGGTCGACCCGGCATCGGGTGGCCGCACTGGTGGCCCGCGTCCCGGCCGATGATCCCCGGTCGGACCGGCAGCTGGCCGCCGAGTGGGCACCGCTGGTCGGTGTCACGGTGTCGACGGTTCGTAACCATCTGTCCGCGCTACGGCGGGCGGAGGTGACCGTGCGATGAGCCTCTTCGGTCTCTCCGCGGCCGACCGGTGGGAATGCGCCGTGCACGAGGCCGGCCACGGGGCGGTCGCCCGCCACTACGGCGCGACGGTCCGGCTCCACCTCGGCCGCACCAGCGGCAGCTACCAGCTATCCCAGTACGACCACGTCTCCACTGCGGATCTGGCCGTGATCCGGCTGGCCGGGCCGGCGGCGGCCCGGCTGCTGACCGGCCGGGACAGCGGTGGCCGACAGGACCGCGCGCAGGCCCGCGTCGAGCTCCGCGGCACCGGCCGGACAGTACGGCAGGCCCAGCGGGAGGCCGACCGGCTCGTGCGCCGGTACCGCTCCGGGATCGAAGCGGACGCGCGGCGCCTGTGCGGGCAGGGGGCCGCGCGATGAAACCCGATATCCGCGCCGAGCTGCGCCTGCTGCCCCTGTGGGCGGCCGCCGCCGTGGTCCTGGTGGCCGTCGTCGTCCTGCTCCTGCGGATCACCGGTCTGATCGTGGTGGCGATCGTGGACGCGGCCGAACGCGTCGATGTGGCGGTGTCCACGACGCTCGGGATCTCCCCGCTGGGCGCCTCGACGCTCCTGCTCCCCGCCGACTGGACGCCGGGCGGGGGGTGGGAACGGTGACCGCGCCGGTGCGCCTGCGCAAGGCGACCCCCGACGTGGGTGACGTTGTCCCGCTCCCGCCATGGACTCCGGCGGTACCGGCGGCCGGTGGGGATGACAGGGTCATCGCGGTCACGGCCGCCGACATCGAGCCGCCGGTCGTCGCGACCGGCCATGTCGTGCCCGCGGCGGAGGACACCGCCGGTGAGGCGCTGGCCCTGGCCGCCGGCCGGCGGCTGGCCCGGGGCGTGTTCCAGGTCGGCCGGGGACACGGCGTGTGGGCGCAGCGGGCCATCGACGCGGCCACCCACGCCGCGATCCGGGAGCAGATCCGCCGCGCCCGGGCCGCCGGGGACAGCGAGGCCCTGGCCGGCTGGCTGGAGCACCTACGGCAGGCCAAGGCCGACCGGCGGCAGCGGCTACTGACCCTGCCCGCCGCGCTGCGCTCCGCCGTCATCGCGGTGGTGGTCCTGGTGGCGTTCCTCGCCGGGCTGCTGCTCCTGGCCGGCATGGTCGTCGCGGTGACCCGGCCGCTGGGCATGACCTGGGACGGGTACTGGTCGGCCCTGGCCGGCCTCGGCGACATCGCGGCGGCCCTGATCGCGGTAGCCGTGCGGGTGGTGCTCTGGGGGGCCGGGCCGGCGTGGCTGATCACCGCCTACCGGGCCGGCGGCGGCGAGTCGATACCCGGGTGGCTGGCCACCTCGTCGGACACGGACATCGACCTGGCCATCGACGAGTCCACGATCGCGCAGGCGCTGGCGGCGCTACGTATCCCGCAGATCCGCGACCACCTCAAGACCGCGCCACTCCAATATCTGACCACGGCCCGCCGGGACGGCCGGGGCACCCACGCGGTGATCCGGCTGCCCAGCGGGGTGACCGCCGAACGGATCTCCGCGCGCCGCGCCGATCTCGCCTCCGGCCTGCACCGGCTGGCCAAAGAGGTCTGGCCGACCACCGGCAGCGAGGCCGGGGTCCTCGACCTGTGGGTGGCCGACAAAGGCGCCCTGACGGAAGGCGCCGGGCCGTACCCGCTGGCAACCGACGGCGTCGACGTCTTCAAGGGTGTGCCGTTCGGTCGGACGCTGCGCGGTACCCCCCTCACCGCGCCGATCATGGAACGGAACACGATCACCGGTGGGATGCCCGGCCAGGGGAAGTCCTCCGCCGCCCGGACCATCATGACCGGGGTCGCCCTCGACCCGACCGCCGAGCTACGGATCTGGGTACCCGACGCGAACTTCGACTTCGAGGCGTTCCGGCCGCGATGCGCCCGCTACGTCATGGGCGCGGAGCCCGAGAAGATCGAGCAGATCTTGCACGACCTGCGGGAGCTGCACGCCGAGGTCCAGGCCCGCGGACAGCTCCTGGTCACCTACGAGATCCCGGCGGTGACCCGCGAACTCGCCAGCAAGGGCGTGGGCCTGCACCCGCTGGTGTGCCTCCTGGAGGAAGCCCACGTCGCCATCCAGCACAAGAAGTACGGGGAAGAGATCGGGCAGCTCCTCGTCGACATCGTCCGCCTCGGCCGCAAACGCGGGATCCACCTGATCGTGTCGACACAGGCACCGACGAAGGACAGCATGCCGCGCGACGTCACCCGCAACTGCTCGAACGGGATCGCCTACGCGGTCGGGGACCACGTCGCCAACGACGCCCTGCTCGGCCAGGGCGCCTACCGGGCCGGACACCGGGCCACCGAACTCATCCCCGGCACCGACAAGGGCACCGCCATCGTCAAGGGCTTCACCGGAGAACGCTCCGAGATCGCCCAGACCTACTTCATCGACGTCGCCCAGGTCCCCGGCATCATCCGCCGGTCACTGGAAGCCATCGAGAGGGCCAGG
>NZ_CAKKTM010000008.1:2995-6722 GCF_920888515.1 Protofrankia sp. CiP1_Cm_nod1
TGTTGGCCGACGCTCAGGATGCCGACGACGGCGACGGATCGTTTGCCGATGGCCGGATGATCGAACGCCCCGTCCCGGGGGTCTGGGGCGGGGCGTTCGTGGGGGTGCTGTCGCTGTGGTCGGTGTGCTGTCGTCGTGGTCGGCGGGGTGTTGTTAGTCGTCGGTGATTTCGGCGAGGGCGGCGCGGGCGGATTTCTCGTCGACGATCGCGTGTCCGGCGGCGTAGGCGGCGACGAGGGCTTGGACCGCGAGGTTGTTTACCGCTCGGGGGTAGCCCCGGGCGGTCGTGTGGATCAGGGTCATCGCGTCGTTGGAGAACAGGGTGTCGGACCGGCCGGCGAGGCTGATGTGGTGGCGGATGTAGCTGGCGGTCTCCTCGGGGGTCATCGGGGGCATGGTGTAGCGGATCGTGATGCGCTGCTCGAGGGCGGCGAGGACCGCCAGGCGCATGGTGCGGCGCAGGGTGGGCTGGCCGACGAGCAGGGTCGCGAGCGGGGAGTCGGAGTCGATGGCGTGGTTCGTGAGCATGCGGACGGTCTCGAGCTGGTCGTAGCCGAGTAGGTGGGCCTCGTCCAGGACGAGGACGGGTGTGCGGCCGCGTTCGTCGCGGGCGGAGGCGAGTGCTGCGGCTGACTGGGCGATCAGCCGGGAGGACAGGTTCGTGGGTGGGGCGCCGAACGCGGTCACGATGGCCTCGTGAATGCCCCGGACTCCTATCTGCGGGTTGCCAAGATAGATCACGGTGTGGCGGGACGGGTCGAGGTCGGCGAGCGCGGTGCGGACCGCGACGGTCTTGCCGGCGCCGACCTCGCCGGTGACGATCCCGATGCCGCGCTCCGCGATGCACCAGGACAACCGGGCGACGGCCTGGTTGTGGGCGTCGTGGCGGTGCAGCATGCCGGGGGCGAGGTCGCGGCTGAACGGGGTGCGGGTGAAACCGTAGTGCGCACGCAGCTTTTCGAGCATCAGAACGGTTCCTTGAGGGGGAGGGTGAACGCGGCCGGGTCCGGGGTGCTGTCACGGTCACGGCAATGGGTGGTGATCACTGTGGTGGCGAGGTCCTGGACGGTGACGGCGACGTGCAGGACGGTCTCGGCGATCAGGAGGTGGTCGTCGGTGAGGGCGGGGTTGACCAGGTCGCAGGCGGCGTGCGCGATGTCGGAGGCGGCGCGGGAGAGTGCGAAGGCCTCGGCGAGCAGGTCGGGGCCGATGCCGCCGGTGGCGTCGATGGCGCTCATGCGGCGCCCTTGCGCTGCGGGCCGGCTGGGTCGTCGGGGCCGGTCTGGCCCGGGGTGTCGGCGAGCGCCGCATAGTTGATCTTTTGGGTGAGGGTGGTGGTGTGGCGTTCCTGCACGAGGGCGAGATAGTCGATCTGTGTGGGACGGGCCGGTTCGGTCGGGGTTTCCGGGCGGGCCTTGGGATGGCTGTGCCGGGTGATCTCGAACGGGGTCGCGGTGCCGATGTCGGTGTTGCCGAGGCGCAGCGCGATGGTGGTCAGGTCGAACGGGTCGAAGACGCACTCGACGCGCTGGCCGGCAAGCCCGGCGGGGACCTGGTAGCGGTTGGCGTGCAGGGAGATCAGGCCGGTGCGGGACACGGTGCGGTGGGTGGACCAGCGGAACGCCTCGGTGAGCTCGTCAGGGGTGGCGTGGCGGAACGGGCCGCCGGTCTGCCAGCGGTGCAGCGGCGCGGCGCCGGTCTCGGTGTGGACCTGGCGGTGGTACTGCGCTTCGACCCAGGCCTGGAACTTGCCGTTGAGGTCGTCCAGGCTGGTCACGGGGCTGGCGGTCCCGGTGGGGGTGGCCTCGTCGGCGATCTCGACGAGGAACTGGCCCCGCACCGTTGCGAAGAAACGTTCGATCTTGCCGCGTCCTTCGGGCCGGTGCGGGGTGGAGTGCGCCAGCCGGATCCCGAGCTTCGCGCAGGCGCGCAGCAGCCAGGCGTCGGAGAACGCCGAGCCGTTGTCGACGTAGATCTTGGAGGGGATGCCGCGGGCGGCGAGCGCGGGGCGTAGCGCCGCGGCGAGCCGGACGGTGTCCTCCGCGTAGCCGAACCGGTAGCCGACGACCGCGCGGGAGTAGTCGTCGAGGAACGCGAACAGGTAGGTCTTCCGCCCGGCGATCTTGACTGCGTGCAGGGCGTCTCCCGTCCACAGATCATTAGGTGCTGCTGCCTGGAACGGGGAGAACACCTCCCGGCCGGTGGCCGCCGCGGCGAGCTGGCGGGTCCCGATGCCGGTGCGGGTGAAGAAACGCTGCAGCGTGCGCTCGGTCGGGGACCAGCCATGGGTGGCCACCAGGATCCGGCGGACCTGCGCGGCGGTGCGCTCGGGCCGCTCGCGTTTGAGCGCGCTCGCCAGCGCGAGGACGTCGGCCGGTGTGCGCGGCCCGGCCTGGCGCGGCGAGGGCACCAGAGCGTCGAACCCGCCCGACTTCCAGCTCCTGACCCATCTGTCCAGCGTCCAGCGGGTCACCCGCACCGGCCGGCCGTCCGGGTCGACGTGCTCCCGGGCGGCGAGCGCGCGGACCAGCACCCCGCGCTGCCTGGTCGTCAACGCCTCGTCGGCAAGATCGCGTATGAGCATGTAGCGGAACAGGCCGATCTCCCGGGCCCGTGCACGCCGGGCCGCCTCGTCGTCGTCATCCAGGGACACCGCCACCACCTCCTCGCAGGACCCCGCGACCGAAGTGATCACGGTTGTCCTCAGACTGGCGGCACCGCGGCCCGCCGCCCAGGGGCGCACCCATGTTGATCGACGATCACGAAACGGTCGTGATCATCCAGGTGGGAGACGGAGAGAGCAGCTGGCCGTTTGTGGCCCCGACCGCGATCGCCCACGGCGACACCGTGCCGAGCAGCGGCCACCGCGCCCCAACCGCCACCGTCGCCCCGGCGATCGCCGCGAGCGCATCGGCGAGCGGTGACCCCGCCGGCGCTGGTGCCACCGCGTCGACGCCGACCTCGACGAGCAGGCCCGTGAACACCCGGCGCACGTCACCGGCCCGGCCGGCGAACCGGCGCAGCCAGCCGCGCACCGTCGAGTGCGGCCGGCCGAGCCGGCGCGCGACGCCACGCGCGCCAAGCCCGCCGGCCGCCGCAGCCAACGCCGCCCAGATCACCGCCACCACATCCGCACGGCGCGCCAGCACCACCACCGGCAACAGCACATGCGTGCGTCCACAGCCCGCGCAGCGCGCCCGCCGGGGCTGTAGCCACAGCGTCGCCCAGCCGAGA
Source organism: Protofrankia sp. CiP1_Cm_nod1 (assembly GCF_920888515.1). GTDB lineage: Bacteria > Actinomycetota > Actinomycetes > Frankiales > Frankiaceae > Protofrankia. Next base: position 6,230 of record NZ_CAKKTM010000008.1, read on the forward strand.
TCCCGCACCGGCCGCCGTATCGACCAGCCCCACCCACCGAGCACCCCGCCGCAATCCCGGCAGGCCAGCTCACCCGCCCGAAGCTGCCGCTCGACCACACCCCGGTCAGCATTTACCGTGAGCACCGCGCCCTCCAGGCGCCTCACGGCCCTTCCCCGGGTTTCCCGCCAAGGACTTTTACGGGGAAGGGCCGTTCCCCTGTCCCGACATCGCTCACAGTGACGCCGTTGACAAACCGGACACCCATCCCACGGTCACAAACCAGACATCACCATCCGCAGCGACCCGCTCGCCGCCACCCTCCGCCGTCGCCGCCCGAGGCCAGACACGCACCCACCCGAGGCATCACAGCGAAAGATCAGAAACGCTGTTCGTCGGCACGCTGTCGTCGCCCATGACCGCCCACCCCAACCCAACGCCAGCCCACCACCATCAGCCTGTCTCTTATACACATCTGACGCTGCCGACGACTAGTCGAGTGTAGATCTCGGGG
>NZ_CAKKTM010000009.1 GCF_920888515.1 Protofrankia sp. CiP1_Cm_nod1
CGTGGAACTGTGCACGCCGACCGGGGCGGCGCTCGTGGCGGCCCACGCGGACGCGTCCGGCCCGCTCCCGCCGATGCGGGTGCTGGCGGTCGGGGTCGGCGCCGGCCGGCGTGACATCCCGGACCGGCCCAACATCGTCCGGCTGGTCGTGGGGCACGCCCCGCGGCCAGGCCCGCCGGTCCCGGTCCCGATGGCCGGCGTCCGCGCGCACCTTCCCCGCACTCCGCCTTCCCGCGCACCCCTGGGCTCCCTGGGCTCCCTGGGCTCCCAGGACTCCCAGGACTCCCAGGCGCCGGACAGCTTCGCGCCGCGGGAGGCGCCGGACGGTCCCGTGCCGGATGCCGCCGTCCCGGAGGCTCCCGGCACGGGCACCCCCGGCGCGGTCGACGAACTGCTCATCGAGACCAACGTCGACGACCTCGACCCGCGCGCCTGGCCGGAGATCATGGCCGTGCTCCTGGCGGCGGGCGCCCGCGACGTCTGGCTGACGCCGATCCTGATGAAGAAGGGCCGGCCGGCGCACACCCTGTCGGTGCTTGTCCGGGCGACGCACGCCGACGCCGTCCGACGGCTGGTCTTCCTGCACACTCCCACCCTCGGCCTGCGCGAGACAACGGTGCGCAAGCGGGCCCTGGACCGGGCCTTCCGCACCGTGGACGTGGGCGGCGAGACCGTCGCCGTGAAGATCGGCATGCTTGCCGGCGGCCGGGCCGTCACCGCCCAGCCCGAATGGGACGACGTGCGGCGGGCCGCGGCCCGGCTGGGGCAGCCGGCCCGCTGGGTCCTGGCGGCGGCGGCCGCGGCCGCACTGGGCACCGGCGGAGCGTCCCTTCCCCCGGCCAGCCACGGCGACGGTGATGACACCGGCATCAGGGGTATCACCAACATCAGCGGCGGCACCGCCAGCGCGGACGGCACCCGTACCACGGGCAAGATCCATACCACGGGCGGGAGCGGCGCGGCGGACGTCACCGTCACCGGCACCGGTGACGGTGACGCGCGGACCGACATGTCGTCCTGAGCCGTGTCCGGCGCACATCGGCTGGTGGGGACGGCAGGAGACCAGCCGGACGGACTCCCGCGAGCGTGTCACCGGCGTCCAGGCCTATCCGCGGCCCCTGATCGGGTAACCGAACAGGCTGATATGTCAATGTAGTTGGATTTGGATGTAGTGCACCGTGGACGCGAACCGATCGGGGGGAGTGACAGTCGATGTCACCGTCATCGTCCCGCTCCTGCCCGCCGCCGGATCCGGTCGAGCCGGGCAACGAGACCCTGAACGGGGCCTCGTACGCCAGGGAGATCTCGTACACCGCGCAGCCACGGCAGGAGGCCGGGCGACGGGCCGGCGCCACCGGGGATCCGCAGCCGATGAACGGCCTCACACCGCCGCGCATCAGTGTGAACGGCTCCCCCGGCGCCGAGGCTGCCGGGCCGCCAGGGCCGCCAGGAGCACCGGCCCCGTCACCGCCGCGGGCGGCGCCGCCGCCCGTCGCGCCACCCGGTGGTGAACGCGGCTTCGACCCGCTCACCAGCGCGTGGTCGGAGGTGGCCTACCGGTCGTCCTCGTCCTGGCGCTCCTCCGGCCCGGGTACGCCGCCGGTGCCGAACGGCATACCCGGCGGTTTCGCCGTGGTGGACAGGTACACCGCGGTGGACGACGTCACGGCGGGCACTGTCACGAACACCGCCGGGCCGGCCGGCCCGGCGGCCTCGGACGCGCCGGCCGCGAACGGCCGGCCCTGGTTCGAACCGCCGACCTACGATCCGCTGTTCGACCAGGACACGTTCATCAGCGTGCCGCCGCACCCGTCGAGCGACCGTCGCACACGCGCTGTCCCCCTCCGCCACGAGGCACGCCCCGGGGATGCCCGGCGCCCTCCCGAGCCGCCGGACGCCGGTCACGACCATGCCGGCCCGCCGCCCGGCCAGAACCACCCGGAGCAGGACCAACGAGGGCAGGAGCAGGGCACCCAGGGACGGGGGCCGCGGGAACAGGACCATCTGCCGCACACGCTGGCGTCCACGCAGCACCCGGCACCCGTATCGCCGCCACCGCCAGCGGAACCGCCGGTGGGCCCGTCCACCGCGCCGTTCCCGACCGTCCCCGGTGGGAATCCCCTGTTCCCGGACGGCGACAGCCCGCGCGGCGGGCACCGGCCCGGGCCCGGCCAGCCGTTCCCCGGCCCGGCCGGAACGGCTTTCCCGTACCCCGGCAGCCCTTATCCGAGCAGCGAATATCCGGCGCCGCCGCCCGCCCCCCGGCCGGCGGTGGCCGGCCAGCAGAACAACCGGCGGCCACCCGACAGCAATTTTCATGTGACCGGTGGACTCGCGGGAACAAACAGCCGGCGGCCGCCCGACAACGAATTCCAGGTGACCGGTGCACCCGCGGAGCGGAACAACCGGGAAGCCCCCGGCGGTGATCCGGGCGCGGCAGCGGCGAAACTCGGCCCGGCCGCCGCGGGAAATCCCGGGGAACCCCAGCGGCCGGTGCCGCAGGACGGTACGCCCGGCCGGCTCATGACCAGCGCGCTGCTGCCGGCCCGGCCGGCTGTCCCCACCCGGGGCTGGCGCCGGGTTCTCTGCAGAATCTCCGGCGGAAGGGTCAACCCGGGGCTCTCCGCCGACGAGGCCCGCCACCGCCTGCTGGTCGAGCACATCAGCGCTCCTCTGAACGACTGCCACCGGATCGCGGTGATGTCCCTGAAGGGGGGCGTCGGCAAGACGACCACCACGGTGGGGCTGGGCTCGGCCCTGGCCAGCCTGCGCGGCGACCGGATCGTGGCGATCGACGCGAACCCCGACCGTGGAACGCTCGGGGCCAAGGTGCCGCGGGCATCCGAGAACACCGTCCGGGACCTGCTCGACAACGCCGGCTCGGTGGGCCGTTACGTGGACGTCCGCAGATATCTGTCACAGGCCGCCAGCCGGCTGGAGGTACTCGCCTCCGCCAATTCCCCGGAACTGTCCCAGGCGTTCACGGACACCGACTATATGGCCGTCGACGGCATTCTGGAACGGTACTACTCGATCCTGCTGACCGACTGTGGCACCGGAATGCTGCACAGCGCCATGCCCGCCATCCTGGAGCTCGCCGACACGCTGGTGGTCGTGAGCAGTTCCAGCGCGGACGGCGGCTCCTCCGCCAGCGCCACCCTGGACTGGCTGGACGCGCACGGGTACACCGCGCAGGTGAAGAACGCGGTGACGGTCATCTCGACCTTTCCGATGAACCGGGAGTCGGTCGATCTGGACGCGCTCGAACAGCATTTCGCCGCCCGCACCCGCCGGGTTGTCCGGGTACCTTACGACCCGCACCTGGCCGTCGGCGGGAACATTCTCCTCGAAGAGATGCGGAAAGCGACCAGGAAGGCCTTTCTGGAAATCGCCGGCGCGGTCGCCGAGAGGTTCGGCCTGGAAAGCCGGAAGACACCCGGCCAGGCGTCCGGGGCACCCGGGGCGCCGGCCGCTTCCAGGGCTCCCGCCCGACCGGTGGAGCTGGTCGGGCGGATCCGGTAGGGGCCGGCGGGCCCGCGGCGCCGGCCGGGCAGCGGCCATCCGCGAGCTTCCGGTCCGGCATGCGGCGGCGTGCCGCGGGGGCGTCCCGCGGCACGTGCCCTGGGCTGCCTGGGGCGTTCAGCGGGTGATGGCCGCCGTCAACGCGCGGACGCCGGGCCGGCGCAACTGGTTGGCCACCGTGGAACGGCCCGCCAACATCCGTCCGAACAGGCCGAAACCGCCCGGGACAACGGCCAGGGACGCGTACAACAGGCCGGGACGGCGGGCGAAGACCGCCTGCACCTCACGACCGGCGTCCATCTCGGGGCCGAGGGCCGCCTCCACCCGGCGGGGATAGTCGCCCAGCGCGCTCGGCTCACCGGCGGCGGCGCGCGCGGCCGCCTCCCCGGCCAGCCGCCCCGAACGCAGCGCGAAGGAGATCCCCTCCCGCGTCCACGGGTCGAGCAGGCCGGCCGCGTCCCCGGCGACCAGCACCCGGCCACGGCGCAGCGGCGAGCCCACGGCCCGCACCCGCGCGAGATGCCCGGAATCGTGCAGCGGCGTCACCCCGTCCAGGCCGAGCCTGCGCACCACGTCGGCGTAGTAGGCGCGCAGGGCGCCGCCATCGTCCCGTGAGCCGATCACACCGACGGTGAGGATCTCACCCTTCGGGAACAGCCAGGCGTACGAGCCGGGTACCGGGCCCAGGTCGATCAGCATCCGGCCGGCCCAGCGGCGTGCCACTGCGGCGTCGACCGGGAACTCGCCCTCCAGACCGACGTCGACCTGGTCGAGACGGACCCCGACATAGGTGCCGACCCGCCCGGACGTGCCGTCGGCGCCGATGACCACCCGCGCGGCGACGTCCGGGCCACCGCGTACCGTCACCGCGACCCGGCCGTCCGGAACATGACCGTCCACGACACGGCCGGCCGCGATGCCGTGGCCGTCGACGGCATCGTGCTCGCGTATTCCCGTGACGTGGACGCCGGTCCGGATGACCGCCCCGGCGGCGTGAGCCGACCCGACCAGCGCCCGGTCGAACTCCGAGCGCATCACCATGGACAGCATCGGCCGGCCCGGCCGACGGCGGGTACGCGCCAGCCGGCCGTCGAGTGCGACCGTGAGCTGGTCGACGCTCGCGCGGGTCAGCCGTGACAGGTCGATACCGGCATGATCGATCGACAGGCCGACCAGGCCGCCGCCGCAGGTCTTGTACCTGGGCAGCTCGGCGCGTTCGAGCAGGCACACGGTGGCACCGGCCCGGGCCGCCGCGCGGGCGGCGCTGGCCCCCGCCGGACCGGCACCGACGACGACCACGTCGAACATGCCACCGGCCGGCCCCAGCCGATCGGTAGCGGTAGCGGTAGCGGTGCGATCATGCCCGTCCTGTGCCGTCGACGGCCGGGCCTCGCCAACCACCGGCCGGTCAGGCGGGCCGGACGAACTGGGCGCGCCGGGAGAACCGAGCGAGCCGGGCAGGTCGTCGGACGGGCCGGGAAGGTCGTCGGACAAGCCGGGCAGGTCGTCGAGCGGGCCGGGCGGCATCAGCGCAGCGTGAGGGTCCGGCCGACCACACCGGCGCGTACCCGGCGTTCCGCCGGGGTGAGCGGGGTACGGTCGGCAACCGCGCTTTCCAGTTGATCGCGCAGCGTAGCGGCTGCTTCCTCGCAGCTCGCCGCGTCGGCGTCCGGCGCCAGATCCCACACCGGAACGACCAGGCCGTCCACCCGGAGCGAACCGACAAAACGGGATCCGTCACCCACAGTAAGAATATTGGCCGCCGCGAGCCGGGTGAGAGCGTCCAACAGCGGCTCCTCGTCGTACGGCTGGACCCAGCGCAGATGCGCCCGCTCCCCCGGGCGGCACCAGTAGGCCGCGTCCACCGAGGTCAGCCGGGCCGTCGGGACCACGGCTGCGTTCGCCCGCTCCAGCAGGGCCACAACCTGTGGATCCGGGCTGCCACCGTCCTGCGACGGCGGGAGCCACCAGGTGAACCCGGCGTGGACGGTGATGTCCAGCGGCGCGGGATCCAGCAGGTCCACCAGGGTCGGAGCGGCCCGGCCGCCGTCCGCCCGCGCGCTTCCCGCCGGGGCGGGCCGCGGGATGACCGGCGTGCCGGGATCCGCGTCGAGAGCCTCGAGCAACGCCCGGGCGATGTCCGCGCCCGCGTCGTCGCTGACGGTACCGGTCTGCATCGCCAGCAGGATCTCCCCGTTGTCCCGGACGAGCGCAGGCACGGCCTGCGGCAGCATCGTGCTGAGCACGATGGAACGGCCGGCGTGCTCGGGATGCTCCTGGAGGTGACCGGCGGCCAGCGTCAGCGGGGCGGTCGCGCTGGGCACCAGCTCACGCAGAGCCACCAGATCCGGCTCATCGGCCCGGCCGGCGAAGGGCCGCAGGACGGGCGCAGGGCGCCGCCGCACGCCGTGGCACGCCTTGTAGCGGCGCCCCGAGCCGCACGGGCAGGGGGACCGCGGCCCGACGGCCGGGAGCTCACCCGGCCCCGGCCGGGAGGCGGCCGATCCCGCCC
>NZ_CAKKTM010000010.1 GCF_920888515.1 Protofrankia sp. CiP1_Cm_nod1
CGGGGGCCGTGCTGGCGGGGGCCGTGCTGGCGGGGGCCGGATCCGGCGGGGCCGCGTCGTCGTCCCGGCCGCTCCGGCGGGAGCGCAGGCGCCCGACGACGCGGACGACCTGTGACCACTGGCATCCGACGAAGACCACGAACCCGGCCGCCGACGCGACCGGAAGCGCGAGCCAGACGGGAGCGACGGCCGACGCGACCAGCCAGGAGGCCGCGCCGGCCGCGGCGGCGGCCAGCACCTGCGGGCCGACCGCCCGCGCCAGCAGCCAGGGGGTGATCCGGAAGGGACGCAGCGCCAGCACGTATATCGGCAGCGTGACCCCGACGATGACCACCGCGTGGGCCGCGCCGGCACCGGCGATCCCGTTGCGCCCGACGCCGATGATCATGGCTGGGATGAGCGCCGCGATCCACAGCACCTGGATGACGAAGATCTCCCGGGTCCTGCCGAGCGCGACGAGGAAGTCCGACAGCAGCTCGACCATCGTGCGGGCGGCACCGAAGATCGCAAGACCCGCCAGCGCGCCGGCGGCCGCGTGCCACTTCGACCCGTAGACCACGGCGACGAGCGGGCCGGCCGCCCCGCCCATGATCAGACACACCGGTATCGTGATCGTGGCGACCATGGACGCCGCGGCGGCGAACCGGGCCGGGAGCTGCTCGCGGTCCTCGCTGACCCGCGCGAACGCCGGCATGGACACGGCCCGCACCACCGCGCTGAAGACGTTGATCGGCCAGCCGGACATGTTGAAGGCGAGCATGTACAGGCCCAGCTCGACGGCGCCGAGCTGCCGTCCGATCACGATGTAGTCGACGTTGAGCAGGGTGAACGCGACGACGTTGGCGCCGGTGAGCGGCAGCCCGAACGCGAGCAGCTGACGGGCCTGGGCCCGGCTGAACCCCGGCCGGACGCGTTCGGGGCTGAAGTGCCGCAGCAGCACGATCGAGACCACCTGGCCGGCGACCCGGGACCAGGCCAGCGCCATCGCCCCCCAGCCGGACACGGCGAGCAGGATCACGACGACCGCGGACACGACGGTGTTCGCGGAGTCGGCCATGAACTGTTTGTCCTGGGCGAAGTCCCGTTTGAGCAGGGCCGAGGGCACCGCGCCGAAGCCGGCGACCACGACGGTGATGGACAGCACCCGGACGGCTTCCGCGGCCTGGTCGGATCCCAGCGCCCGGGCGAACACGTCCGCCGTGGCCACCATGATCGCGCCGAGCGCGGCCGCGGTGCCGATGGAGATGGTCGCCACGGTCGGCGCGATCCGGCGGCACTCCTCGCGGCTGCCACGGACAAGCGCCGCGCTGACCCCGAGCTCGCTGACGTTGATGACGATCGACAGGACGGTCAGGGCGACGGCGAAGACGCCGAAGTCCGCCGGGGCCACCAGGCGGGCGACGAGGATGCCGACGCCGAACTGGCCGAACCGGGACAGCGCCACGTTGAGCGTGGTCCACATCGCGCCGCGGCGGACCATCTGGTCGAGGTTTTCCGTGTCGCCGGACGCGTCGCCGGCCGTGCCGCTGTTGTCGCTCGTGCCGTCCTTGCCAGCTACGCCGTCCTTGCCGGCCGCACCGTCCTTGCCGGCCGCACCGTCCTTGCCGGCTACGCCGTCTTTGCCGGCCGTGCTGCCGGCGCCGTCGGTACCGCCCGTGCCGCCCGTCGTGGGGCCGGTGCCGGTCGCGACACCGCCCGCCGGGGCACTGGGGAACGGGATTCTCCGCAGCCGCAGGGTGGTCTGATCGACCTCGGAGCCGGAGCCGGAGCCGGAGCCGGAGCCGGAGCCGGAGCCGGAGCCGCTGTCACCCGTCGGGGGGCTGCGGAACGGGATTCTCTGCAGCCGTACGGTGGTCCGCTCGACGGGCGGATCCCCGGTCGGGGGGGCGCCGTCCATCCAGATGAAGTCATCCGTCCCGGTGGTCGCGCGACCGGGACGGGTGGCGTCGGAGGTCATGACGCGTGGCTGTGGGCCGTGCCGGTGCGTGCCATGCGATCACACGCCGTTCCAGCGCCATCGCCGCCAGCGGATCTTGTCCTCGATCGTGCGGTAGGTGGTGAGCGCGGTGACGGCGGAGCGGTGCTCGCCGGCCCGCCGGGCCACCGGGATCGCCCGCCACGCGGCCAGCGCCGGAGCGTCCGGCCAGAGCTCCCGGGCGAAACGCAGGTAGGAGTCGACGAGGTCGCCGTCGTGCTCCGCCCGGCCCTCCGAGCAGATCCGGCGGACCTGGCCGAGCGCCTCGTTCGCCAGCGTGCGCCGGACCGTCGTGAGCAGGCCGTCGGCGTCCGGGATGCCCGCGGCGCGCCCGGTGAGGACGACCTGGAACGCGTCCCAGCGAGCTCGCAGGTCGGTGAGGTGCCCGGCATACACGGTGCGTTGCATACTGGCCGCGTGCACGCGGTAGTAGGCCTGGTCGGTGCCGTTCACCCGGCCGACGTCGGCCACCGAGGCCGCCCGCAGCCACATTTCCAGGTCACCCGAATGCGGGAGATCGGGCCGGTAGCCGCCGATCTCGCGCTGTACCGAGGTCCGCAGCACCACCTCGGGGTTGAAGATGCAGTTGATGCCCGCCCGGCAACGTAACCGGATCCATTCCGGCCCGTCCCAGATTGTCCAGTTCCGGACGCGGGTGCGCGGTGGTTTCGGTGGCCTGCCCTCGTAGAGATGGGTGGGGTGGCCGTAGGCCATGCCGACGGAGGGGTTCGCCTCCAGCAGGGCGGTGGCCCTGGCCAGCGAGCCGGGCAGCAGCAGGTCGTCCGCGGAGAGCAGGACCACGTAGTCGCCGGTCGCCTCGGCCAGGCCGTCATTGTAGGTGGCGATGTGACCGCGGTTGGCCGGATGCCGGATGACGCGGACCCGGCCGTCGGCGGCCGCCAGCGCCGCCGCGACGGTCGCGCTGGCATCGGTCGAGGCGTCGTCGACGATGATGACCTCCGGGTCGACACCCTCCTGCGTCAGCACCGTCTCGACGCACTCCGCGAGATAACGCGCGTAGTTGTAACACGGCACCACGACGGAGACCGTCGGGCGTCGGCTCAGCGTCCCGGCCGGAACACGCCTGCTCATCTACCGTTACCCCCCGTTGGTGCCGACGCGGCGCGCGCCCGGTCCTGCCCCGAAGACGTTGATGATCGTATTCTCGACGCCGAAGACCGTGATCAAATCATGCTCCCGGCTCGCGCCCCACCCTCTGCCGGCGGGATCCCCGCCGTGCCCGGGCTCCCGCCGGAACGGCTTCCGGGCCCTGGTCACGGAAAACAGCGACCGCGCTTCCCGATGATCGCACTGCTGGTGAGCCCCCCGGCGGCATGGGCATGACAACAAACCGGACATGCCTCGAACCCGGACGAACTTTAGCAGCTTCCGGCGACGGCCATGCCCTGCCGGATCCATGTTCTGTCGGGCCGGGCACGGATTGGCGTCCGCTCGGGCCCGTCGGGGCGATTCGCGGAATCAGCGGATTCGCCGGACCCTGGTGCGCGGCCGCCCGTGCGGGCAGGCCATCATCTACGGGGGGACGGGCACGGCAGGGGGGAAGCCATGAACGATTCGGCCGGGAACCGGCATACAACGCGTGACCAGATCACGCGCCGGGCGGGGCAGATCGCCCGGATCGTGCGCGAGGACGGCACCCGTGGGCTCGCCGGGCGTGTGCTGCGGGCGGCGTCCCGGCGGCTGGACGATCCGTCGGGCGCGTTGCCGGTCCGCGCGCGGGAGGTGTTACGGGCCGGCCCACTGACGCCGATGCCGGCCGGGGCGCCGGGGGCGCCATCGCCGGTGGGAGCGCCCGAGCTGGAAACGCCCGAGCTGGAAACGCCGGAGCTGGGAGCGCCGGGGGCGCCGACGCCGGTGGGAGCGCCGCACGCGGCGGTGCCGGTAGCGGCGGCGGAGGCGGCCGGCCCGTTTTCAGCGGGGCAGGCCGTGCC
>NZ_CAKKTM010000011.1 GCF_920888515.1 Protofrankia sp. CiP1_Cm_nod1
ATCCCGCCCCGGCCCCGGGCGCCGCGCCACCGGCGGGCAGGCCGACGGCGGCACCGGACGCGGCGGGCGACGGCACAGGAACACGGGCGGTCTGTCGGCGGGCGATCACGTACTCCTCGGGCTCGGCGGATGGCGCTCTGGCAGTGGGTACAGGCCAAGGCTAGTACCCGCGTCCGACACTCCCGGGCATCGGCACGGAGCACCGGCCGCCCGTCCAGCCTGGACGGGGCAGCCCGGACGAGACAGGCCGGGCTGGGCTGGGCCGGGCAGGAGCGGGCAGGAGAAGGACGGGCAGGACAGGCCCGGGCTGGGCCGGACTGGGCCGGGCACACGGCGGATGGTTCCCGAAGGAGCGGCCGCGATCACGGAACAGCCAGGTGATCACCGATAGGCTCGAAGCGGCAGCGCGATGGGAAGCGACAGCGCGGCGAAAGGCGACAGCGTGGCGAGAGAGGCTGCATGAGCATCGACCAGCACGAGCTCTCCGGCGACGCGGCGGCGGTCACCCGTCGGATCGGCGTGGTGACGTTCCCGGGTTCGCTCGACGACCGGGACGCCGCCCGCGCGGTCCGCCTCGGCGGCGGCGAGGCTGTCCCGCTCTGGCACGGCGACACCGACCTGTCCGGGCTGGACGCGGTCGTCCTGCCAGGTGGTTTCTCCTACGGCGACTATCTCCGCGCCGGCGCGATCGCGCGCTTCTCCCCGATCATCGGCGCGGTCGTGGACGCGGCCCGCGACGGGCTGCCCGTCCTCGGCATCTGCAACGGGTTCCAGGTGCTGTGCGAGGCCGGGCTGCTGCCCGGGGCACTCACCCGCAACGCCGGCCTGCACTTCGTCTGCCGGGACCAGCCGCTGCGGGTGGAGAACGCCGCCACCGTGTGGACGTCCGGCTACACCGCCGGCGACGAGGTGGTCATCCCCGTCAAGCATGGCGAGGGCCGCTACGTGGCAAGCCCGGGAACGCTCGCCGAGCTCGAGGGTGAGGGGCGGGTCGTCGCCCGCTACCTCGGCGGGAACCCGAACGGATCGGTCGCCGACATCGCCGGCATCTGCAACGCGCAACGCACGGTCGTCGGGCTGATGCCGCATCCCGAGCACGCCGTCGAGCCCCTGACCGGCCCCGGCTCGGACGGCCTGGCCATGTTCCGCTCGGTCCTCTCCCACCGGCGCCAGCCCGCCGCCGCGACCGGCTGACCGGCCGGGCGGCCAGGCCGGGGCTGGTCAGACCAGCCGGCCGGACCAGCCGGGCCAGGGCGGCGACGCGTCAGGTGAGCAACGCTTCGGCGAAACGGCGGAGCCAGACGTCGAACGGGTCGTTGCCGGCGGTTATGCGCAGGACGACCTGGTCAGCGCCGGCGGCGTGGTACTCGCGGACGCGGGTGACGATCGTGTCGAGGCTCCCCCACGCGGTCACCGCGTCGACGAGCCGGTCGTCGACGTCCGTGATCTGTTGTTCCGTGAACCCCTGCCGGAGGAGGTTGCGCCGGTAGCCGGGAACGGTGCCGAGGAACCGCAGCGGTTCGGCGGCCGCGGCCCGTGCGGCGGTGGGATCCGTCTCGGGCACGACCGACAGCAGCACCGCCAGCGCCGAGTCCGCGCCGAGCGTCGCCCGCGCCCCCTCGACGTACTCCGGGGTGACCAGGAAGGGATAGGCGCCTGCGGCACGGTCGCGGGCGAGGGCGAGTACCGCCGGGCCGAGCGCGGCGAGCACTCGTGCGGCCGCGGGTACCACCGGGGCTTCGGTGTCGAGGTCGTCCAGGTAGGAATTGAGCGTTTGCAGCGGCCGGGCACCGTGCGCGCCACCGAGGCCGACGACGAACCTGCCGGGCGATGATTTCTCGAGATCCGCATATGCCTGAGCCACCTCGCGCGCCGGCACCACGTCCACCGAGAGAATGCCGCTGGCCACCTGAATATGCTCCGTCGCGCGCACGACGCGGCTGATGACGGGCAGGTTGTTGCCCTGGCCGCCCGGCAGCCACAACGTCGAGTAGCCGAGGGCTTCCGCCTCCCGCGCGATGTCGATCTCGGCTTCGGGATGATCCGCCGAAAGCCCGGAAGCCGCGATACCGATCGGTCCAAGAATCACCATAGCCCGCATAACCCCGCGGCCGGACGTTCCTGTTCCGCCTTCACCAGGCCCCTTCAACGAATCTTTTTCAAGATCTTTCCGTCAGGCCGTCGTCCTTCGCCGAACTCTCGTCCGGTCGGCATCCGCTCACCGGGAGCCCTGGGGCATCCGGATGGAGCATGATCCGGGCGAGTTTGTCGTTGTGTACGGTTTTCGGGCCGCTGGGCGTACACAACGACAGACTCACGCCGATCTTCACCGCCGGCAGCCGGCAGCCGGCACCGGCGGACGTCGCTGTCGGCGGGATTACGCGGCGGCCGGTGGGGTGGGGGTGGTGAACAGGGAGGGCAGGGTGGAGGTGTGGGCGGTTCGCAGGTCGGCCAGGGTGACGGTGAAGGCGTCCTGGACCTCGAGGGTGTCGCCGTCGACCACGCCGATGCGCCGACACGGCAGTCCGCGGGCGGCGCACATGTCGGTGAAGCGCAGTTCCTCGGAGCGGGCCACGGCCACCACCGCGCGGCCCGCCGACTCGCTGAACAGCTCGGTGAACAGGTCCGCGTCCCGGGGGAAGACGATCCGGGCGCCGTGCCCGCCCCGCAGGCAGGACTCGACCAGTGCCTGCGCCAGCCCGCCGTCGGAGAGGTCGTGCGCCGCGGTGAGCATCCCGTCGCGGGAGCCGGCGACCAGGATCTCGGCGAGCAGCTTCTCGGCCGCGAGGTCGACGGCGGGCGGGCGCCCGCCGAGGTGACGGTGGGTCACCCAGGCCCACTCTGAGCCGCCGAACTCCTCCCGGGTCCGCCCGAGCAGCAGCAGCGAGTCACCCTCGTCCGTGAAGCCGATCGGGACCCGCCGGGCCACGTCGTCGAACAGGCCGAGGACGCCGACGACCGGCGTCGGGTTGATCGGCGTGGCGCCGGTCTGGTTGTAGAACGACACGTTCCCGCCGGTGACCGGCAGACCGAGCCGGCGGCAGGCGTCCGCGAGGCCCCGGCAGGCCTCGGCGAACTGCCACATGACCTCCGGGTCCTCGGGGGAGCCGAAGTTCAGGCAGTTGGTCACCGCGATCGGTGTGGCCCCGGCCGCGGCCACGTTGCGGCACGCCTCGGCCAGGGCGAGCTGCGCGCCCGCGAACGGGTCGAGCCGGGTGTAGCGGCCGTTGCCGTCCGTGGCCAGCGCGATGCCGAGGCCCGTCTCCTCCGAGAGCCTGACCACCCCGGCGTCCTCGGGCTGCGCGAGCACGGTGTTCGCCTGCACGTACCGGTCGTACTGGTCGGTCACCCACGCCTTCGAGCACAGGTTCGGCGAGGCGATCATGGTCAGCAGGGTGGCGCGCAGCTCGTCCCCGGTGCTCGGGCGCGGCAGTGCCGCCGGGTCGTCCAGCCGCAGGGCGTCGAGGTCCGCCGGCCGGCGCACCGGCCGGTCGTAGACGGGCCCGTCGTCGGCGAGCGAGCCGGGCGGGACGTCGACGACGACCTCACCGTGCCAGCGGACGACGAGGCGCCCGCTGTCGGTGACCGTCCCGATCCTGGTGGCCAGCACACCCCAGCGTTCGGCGAGCGCGAGCACCTCGGGCAGCGCGTCCGGGGTGACGATCGCGAGCATCCGCTCCTGGGACTCGCTGGCGAGGATCTCGTGCGGCGCCATCGACGCCTCGCGCAGCGGGACGAGACCGAGGTCGACCGCCATCCCGCCGGGGCCGCCGGCGGCGAGCCCGGCCGCGGTCGTCTCGGTCAGCGCGCAGGTCAGCCCGGCCCCGCCGAGGTCCTGGATGCCGACGACGAAGCCGCGGTCGAACAGCTCCAGGCAGCACTCGATGAGGATCTTCTCGGTGAACGGGTCGCCGACCTGGACGGACGGCCGGCGCGCCGGCCCGCCGCCCTCGTCGAAGGTCGCCGACGCCAGCACGGACACGCCGCCGATGCCGTCCCGGCCGGTCTTGGCGCCGAGCAGGACGACCGCGTTGCCGACCCCGGTCGCCGCCGACGTCTGCACCCGGCCGACCGGCAGCACGCCGACGCACAGCGCGTTGACCAGCGGATTTCCCTGGTAGGACGGGTCGAAGACGACCTCCCCGCCGATCGTGGGCAGGCCGAGGCAGTTGCCGTAGCCGCCGATGCCCGCGACCACCCCGGGCAGCACCCGGGCGGTGTCGGGGGCGTCGGCGTCCCCGAAGCGCAACGGGTCGAGGACGGCGACCGGCCGGGCGCCCATGGTGAGGATGTCGCGGACGATCCCGCCGACGCCGGTCGCCGCGCCCTGGTACGGCTCGACGAAGCTCGGGTGGTTGTGCGACTCGATCTTGAATGTGACGGCGAGCCCCTCGCCGACCGCGACCACCCCGGCGTTCTCGCCCATGCCGACGAGCAGCCGGTCACCCGCGGGCGTGTCGCGGAACTGGCGCAGGTGCACCTTGGACGACTTGTACGAACAGTGCTCGCTCCACATCACCGAGTACATGGCAAGCTCGGCGTCGGACGGCGTGCGCCCGAGCGTGCTGACGATACGGGCATACTCGTCGTCAGTAAGCCCGAGCTCATGGTAGGGCTGCGCGGTCGCGCCAGGCACAACAGCGTCGGAAAGCAGCGTGGACGGGACGGTGGGTGCGGTCGGTGTACCGGTCACGCCACCCATCTTCCCGGACGCTTCCCGGTGAAGCCGCCCAGCGCCCGCAAGCCCGGCCAGCCCCAGGCATCCCGCCAGGACGAACCCGATCGGGCCAGGTCAACGATGCCCTGACTGGTGAGCCTCGACCAAGGTAGGTCACCCCCATCCGCAGCTTTCCAGCGGCGCCGGGCCTGGCTGCGCCCATGTCCGACATGATCACTACTGCGTCCAGCCGGCCGGCGTCGCCGACAGCCGCTGGCACCGTTTCCAGACAGATCCAGATCTGGCGCTGAGTCCCCCAGGTCGTCACAGCCCGCGTTCCACGCTCCTGGCATTACCCGCTCCACAGGTCCAACTGTCAGCCCTCCATCACACAAGTCCATCACCCAAGCTTGACTCCAAAATTTGTATGTAGACTGATTGAAGTTGTGAGATGGGAGTGTGATGACGAGCCTCCAGAGCGAGTTCGACGAGGCACTCGTACGCCTCCGGCGCGCCGGTACGGACCTGCAAACCGTAGAAGTGAAGGCATCCGCTGGAGGACTGCCCAGATCGGCTGCCGAGACCGTGTCGGCCTTCGCGAACTCCCAAGGAGGCCTGCTGATCCTCGGACTCGACGAGTCAAAGGGGTTCCGGCCGGTGGAGACCGACGTGTCGAAGCTCGCGAACGATCTCGCCTCAGCTTGTACCGACCAACTTGAGCCGCCGATTCGACCCGAGATCGATATCGTCGAGGTAGATGGTCAACCCGTTGTAGTAGCACGGGTGGACGAGATACCCGCCGATCGCAAGCCATGCCATGTGAAGGCGCGCGGTATGGATCGCGGCTCATATATCCGTACGCACGACGGTGACCGCGTGCTGTCAAGGAACCAGCGCAGTATCAGGACTGCTTGCTGGTGGCGGATCAGCGCGCGGGTATCGGTGTGGGTGCCGCGTCGGGTGCGTTCCGCGGCGAGTAAACCCTCCAGAAACTCAACGGTTTCCTCGCGTGATGGCAACACGGCCGTATATGTCACACTCACCGGGACGCGGAACCTTTCTAAGGCTGATCTTTGGTCGGAGCAGTCTTCTTAGCGGGGTCCCGCGTCTTCTTGTTGAATCGTCAGTTCCCGGGCGTGTCAGCTATGGAGAGTGTCGGTCGCGGACAGTCATGAGTCGTTACGCGGAAAGGCTCAATCTTATCGCACCTCATCGGATCCTCGGGCAGCTCAAGGAATTTGCCAAGAGGCCACGCGACGTGCTAACTACTCCGAGAACACTTCCGGCCAACTTTCGTCGGCATTCTCGAGATCTTCATAATCTCCTGTTTCGAGAGGCGCTCAGACTTCGGCACTCAGGAATCATAATAAAGTAACACATACATCCTCGGGAGCGTCTTCGCAGGCCACGGGCCCGTGGAAGGCTCAAGGTGCACAGGCTGCTTCATTCCGGCTTCTAAACCGCCATCGGCCGCCAAGAGAGAGGCGGAACCGAACGGAGAGCCGGGAGCCGCGTCAGGAGTGGCCGTAGGGCTCCGGGCCGGCGGCGTCCCAGGCTGGGGCGGCCTGGGCGGGATCGTCCGGGACCGAGCCCGGCGGATGCGCGGCGACGCCGACCAGCTCCAGGTCGGCGGACCCCGCGTCGCCCGGGTCGTCGTCGTACACGATCGACTCCGGGTGCGCGGACGGCGCCACCAGCGCCTCCGAGTGGGCGCCGCAGCCGTGGTCGAGCGCGGTCACCCGGCCGTCGTCCGGCGCCATCTCGTTCGCGCACACCCCGAACACCTGCCCCAGTGCGCCGGCGAGACGCACGTGGAAACCGCAGGTCCGGCAGGCGGCGGGGGCGACCCGGGCGATGGACGCCTCCGGGCCGGACTCACCGGCATACCAGCGGGCCAGCGCATCGTCACGACCCGTCACTGACAGCAGACGCGGACGGCCGAGGCCGAGTTCGTGCCACGCGTCGGTGTCGACGAACTCCTCGACGTCGCCGAGACGCAGCGTCAGGCGCGGGTCGTCCACGGCGGTCGGCAGCAGGTCGCCGACGCCGACGTCACCGGGGCGCAGCCGCTGGGACCACGGCACCCACTGCGGGGCGGTCAGCGCACCCTCGCCGGGCAGCAGCACCACGTCGTCCACGGTGGCCTTGCGCATACGCGCGGCGCGCGTGACCACCACCGTCCAGACCCAGTTCGGGTAGGCGCGTGACCGGCAGGCGAAACGGTGCAGGACAAGCCGTTCGCCGTCGGCCTCGACACCGAGATGCTCACCGACCAGACCGGGATCACCGGCCTCGGCGAACGCGGCGGCCCGGGCCTGCTCGACGGCCGCGGCACACACGGCGTCCAGCACGGGTGGGCGCGGCGCCCGGGGTGCGCGCGGGGTCCGGGGTGAGGCC
>NZ_CAKKTM010000012.1 GCF_920888515.1 Protofrankia sp. CiP1_Cm_nod1
GGGTGAGGCGGACGGCCGGCTCGCCCGAGCGGCCCGCGCCGGCCGGTCGCCCCGGGCCGGGTCGACGGGCTCCGCCGGGTCGACGGGCTCCGCCGGGTCGACGGGCCGGTCCGGGTCAACAGGCCGGTCCGGGTCAACAGGCCGGTCCGGGTCAACAGGCCGGTCCGGGTCAACAGGCCGGTCCGGGTCAACAGGCCGGTCCGGGTCGACGGGCCGGTCCAGGTCGACGGGCCGGTCAGGATCGACGGGCACCGTTGCGTCCCCGCTCACCGGTGCCGGGGGTGCTGCCGGGCCGAGCTGTACATCCTGAGCCTCCACGCACGTATTGTCGCCTACACGTTCCGGAACTGCGCTGCGTGGTCGTGATGGCTCTCCTGGGGGGGAGGACACTCAGCATGGTGAACGTGGGTGCCGGTGTCGCCAGGAGGGTGCGGAGGCTGCGGGCCTCCGCCCGCCGGGGCGGCGCCGAACAGTCCGGGCTCGCCTCCCTGGTGGAGCTCTCGTTCGTCAACGCGGCCGGGGACGCGCTGGTCACGGTAGCACTCGCCGGCTCACTTTTCTTCGCGGTACCCACCGGTGAGGCGCGTTCGAAAGTCGCCCTGTACCTGTTGATCACGATGGTGCCGTTCGTCCTGCTGGCACCGGTGATCGGCCCGGTGCTGGACAGGTTCGCCTATGGCCGCCGGACCGCCCTGGCCTCGATCTGCCTGGCCCGCGGCATGCTCGCCTGGCAGCTCGCGAGCTCCCTCGACGGAGTGGCGGTCTACCCGCTGGCGCTCGGGCTGCTGATGCTGTCCCGGTCGTTCGGGGTGGCCCGCAGCGCGGTCATCCCGCGGGTGACCCCCCGGGAACTGACCCTGGTGAAGGTCAACTCCCGGATCTCCCTGGTCAACATCGTGGCCGGGGCGGTGGCGGCCCCGCTCGGGCTCGGTATCGCCAACATTCCCTACATCGGCTACCCGTGGGTGCTGCGGATCTGCGCCATCGTCTACATGACGGGTGTTCTGCTCGCCTTCAACCTGCCCGGACACGTCGACTCCGCCGCGGGTGAGAAACGCGCCGTCCTCGGGGCGGGCCGCTTCCGCCCGCACCGGGACATCACCGGCCGGCTGCGCCGCGCGCTCGGCGGGCTGCCGGTGGCCCTGCGCGCCTCGCTGGTGCTGCGCGGCCTGGTCGGGTTCCTCACCTTCTACCTGGCGTTCCTGCTGCGGACCAGCGGCGGCAACAACCTGTGGCTGGCCGGGCTGGCGATCTGCGCCGGGGTGGGCAGCGGCCTGGGCGTGTTCGTCGGCGGCCGTCTCGGCCGTAAACGGCCGGAAGCGCTGCTGATGCTGTCGCTGCTGATGGCCGCCGGCGGCTGCCTGGGCGCTGCCGTCAACTACACCAAGCTGACCTCGCTGCTCGCGGCCCTGCTGGTCACCATGGCCAGCTCGACCGGCAAGCTCGGGCTGGACGCCATCATCCAGCGGGACGTCGCCGAGGACACCCGCAACTCGGCGTTCGCCCGCTCGGAGACCGCGATGCAGCTCGCCTGGGTCGCCGGCGGCGCGACCGGCCTGATCGAGATGCCCGGCACGCTCGGCTTCGCCGCCGCGTCCGCGGTGGTCCTGGGCACGATGTTCGTGGAGACCCGGGCCCTGCACCGTTCCCGGGCCGCGGCCCGGGAACGTCACAATGTCCCGTACGCCCCGGCAGCCCCGCACGGCCCGCACGCCGCCGCAGCCCCGTACGGCCCGGCCACCCCGTCCATGGCCCACTTCGACCCGGGGGCGCCCACCCAGCCGCAGGCCCCGCCCCTCGCGCAGCCCCTGCCACCAACCCTGCCGCAGCACCCGGCCCTGCCGCAGCACCCGGCCCTGCCACGAGCCCTGCCACAGCACCCGACGTTGCCACCGACCCTGCCGCAGGCCCCGGCCGTGCCGCGCCCACCCGCCGCGCCCGACGCCCCCACCGTGCCGCGGTCACCCGTCCGGCGCTGGTGGGAGCGCGGTTCCAGCCGGTCGGAATAATCCCGAAAGGTGATCAGGCGATACCGGCGGCCGGGAGCGCCGGCGGCTCATGGCCGAGGCCGGGCCGCTGAGCAGGCGGGTTGAGACCGACAACCCACCCGGAGGATCGCGAGCAGGCCGGCGTCCGACCGTCGGGAACGGTAACCTCCGATCGTGTCCGCATCTCGGCTACTTTTCCGCACCCGGCGGCGACGCCCCGTCGTGCTCGGCCTCCTCGGCGCGCTGGTCCTGGTGCTCACCGGCTGCGACAAGCCGACCCCGCTGGTGACGCTGCAGTCCGGCGACAACTTCGTGCAGGCGCACGCCGCCCAGTACGACCGCGACGGCACAGTGATCAAAAACGACAAGTACCAGGCGCCGGTCCTGCACGCCGTCCCCGGGTCGGTCGTCAACATCGACGTCGCGAAGTCGATCGCCGACAAGGGATATTTCCTGGCGTCCAACGACACCCGGATCACCGACGTCATCACCGAGCCCCACTACCGGCTGTCCGTGCCGGACGGGCGCGGCGAGGTGAACCTGACCGTCTTCCAGGCCCCGCACACCGGCTCCGAGCAGGCCTCCGGAAGCTGGCCGTTCCGGCTCGTCGTCCAGCCGTAGCCCGATGAGCCCCAGTCCTGTCAGCCTCGCCCGCACCGGCCCGGGCGGCGGCACGGCACGTCCCGACGGCACAGGCCCGGCCGTGGCACGCCCGGTCCGCGACCATCCGTCGACCGCCCCGCAGGCGGCCGCGTGAGCCGCATACTGCTCGTCACCGCGATGGCAGCCGAGGCGGACGCCGTCTGCGCCGGAATGATGGGGCCATGGCGGCCCCGGCCCACCATCGGCACGGGTAGCGGCCCCGCCGCTGCCGCCGGTGCGGGCAGGCTGTCGCGCGGTTCGCCGCCGTCGTGGGACCGCCAGCTCCTGACCGCCGTGCGGATCGGCCCCTACCTGGGACGCCGCTCCGGCCCGGTGACCGTC
>NZ_CAKKTM010000013.1:0-4534 GCF_920888515.1 Protofrankia sp. CiP1_Cm_nod1
CGGCCCCTACCTGGGACGCCGCTCCGGCCCGGTGACCGTCCTCGCCGCCGGTGCCGCCGGCCCCGCCGCGGCCGCCGGCACCGCCACCGCGCTCGCCACCGCCCAGGCCACGGGGGAGCCGTTCGACCTGGTCGTCTCCTTCGGGATCGCGGGCGGTTTCGCCGGCCGCGCGGACATCGGCGACCTGGTCGTCGCGGACGAACTGATCGCCGCGGACCTCGGCGCGGAATCCGGCGTCGACGCCCCGCCCGGCGAACCGGGACAGCCACCCGCGCCGGCGTCCGGCGACTTCCTCACCCTGGAACAGCTCGGGCTCGGAGCCTCCACGCTGACCCCCCGCGAGGAGATCAGCCAGGCCCTCACCAGCGTCCTCGCCGGCACCGGGCGCCCGGTGCGGACCGGACCGGTGCTGACCGTCTCGACGATCACCGGAACCGAGCGGCGGGCCGCGGCCCTGGCGCTGCGTTTCGGCCCGGCCGCCGAGGCGATGGAGGGGTACGCGGTCGCGGTCGCGACGGCGGTGTACGGCACGCCCTTCGCCGAGATCCGCGCGATCAGTAACGCGGTCGGGCGCCGTGACCGGGCCAGCTGGGACGTGCCGGGTGCCCTGGCCGGGCTGAGCGCCGCGGCGGCTGCCCTCACCGCCGGCATCGACACCCTCACCGCGGCCCTGCGCGCCACCGGCTCCGGCTCCGGCGGCCCGGCCAGACCAGCCGGCCCTGCCAGACCAGCCGGGCTGGTCAGACCTGCCGGGCCCGCGGGAGCGACAGGACCAGCCCCGGGCGGCACGTCGTGACCGGCAGCGGGACCGACACCGGGACCGGCACGTCGACGATCCCGACGGTGATCCCGACGTCGCCACCGTCCCTGCCGGTCCCGCTGTCGTTGGCGATCTCTCCGTGCCCGAACGACACGTTCGCCTTCCACGCGCTCACGCACGGGCTGGTCGGGGACGGCACCCCGGTCACGGTGACCTTCGCCGACATCGACGTGCTCAACAGCCGCGCCGCCGACGCCCTCGATGACGTCGTCAAGGTCTCCTACGCGGCCCTGCCCTGGCTGCTGGGCTCCTACCAGCTGCTGTCGGCCGGCAGCGCGCTCGGACGCGGCTGCGGGCCGCTCGTGCTGACCGCCGGCCAGGCCGGCCTGCGTGGCGCCCGCGTCGCGATCCCTGGCATGCGCACCACCGCCTACCTGCTGTTCCGCCTGTGGGCGCAGGGACGCGGGGTGAGCGAGATCGACGTCCTCTCCTTTGAGAAGATCATGCCGGCGGTGCGGGACGGGCGGTACGACGCCGGCCTGGTGATCCACGAATCCCGGTTCACCTATCCGTCCTTCGGCCTGACCGCCATCGCCGACCTCGGCGACTGGTGGGAGTCCGAGACCGGCCTGCCGATCCCGCTCGGGGCCGTCCTGGGGCGTCGTCACCTCGACGGCGCCGCGCTGTCGGCGGTGGTACGGGCGAGCGTGGCCGCCGCGTTCGCCGACCCGGAGGCGTCGCGCTCCTACGTCCTCGACCACGCTCAGGAGATGGACCCGGACGTGGCGGACGCCCACATCGGTCTGTACGTCAACGACTACACCCTGCAACTCGGCGACGAGGGTTACGCGGCGGCCGAGGCCCTGCTGGGCCGCGCGACCGCCGCGGGCCTCGTCCCGGCCCTGCCTGCCCCCCTGCGCTGATCCGTAGCGAAGCCGATCCGCACCAGAACCGATCCGCACCAGAACCGATCCGCAGCGAGGCCGGAGCCCGGCCCCGGCCTCGGAATTCTGGGGCGAAGGACGGCGGCCCGCCGCGAGGAGCGGCCGTCAGGCGATCAGACCTCCAACTCGTCGGCGACCGCGTGGACGACCTTCGCCACCTTCTGGGCCGTGCGCCGGTCCGGATAGCGCCCCCGCCGCAACGAGCCCTGCACCTCGTCCAACAGTTTGATCATGTCTTCGACCATGCTGTGGAGCTCGTCCGGGCTGCGCCGCGCCGCCTGCGCGGCGGCCTTCGTCACCGACGGTGGAGCCGCGAGCAGCCGCACCGACAACGCCTGGTCGCCACGGCGGCTCGTGGCAACCCCGAACTCGACCCGGTCACCGGGCTTGAGCCCGTCCACACCGGGTGGGAGCGCGGCCTTGTGGACGAAAACATCACCGCCGTCGTCACGGCTGAGAAAGCCAAAGCCCTTGTCGACGTCGAACCACTTGACTCTGCCGGTGGGCACGGAAGACCTCGTTATGAGTAGCGAAGGGGGACTGCCCGGTGAGATACCGGGGTCTCAAGGCTATCCGGGGACGCGCCGACGAGTGGCCGTCCGTACTTTTTCATCACCGAGCAGTAGCACCCGAATGATGGTCACCCGGCTCTCCTGCAAGCCGGGCCAGCCAGGCCTCCCGGTCGGCCTCCCCGATCCAACGGCCTCCCGAACATGACAGACATGATCGCTCCACTTCTGGCCCACCACCCGGGCCGGCCGCCGGTGACGCGACAACCATGATCGCGTCACCTTTGGCCCTGTAGCTCAGACCGGCCGCCGGTGACGCGACAACCATGATCGCGTCACCTTTGGCCCTGTAGCTCAGACCGGCCGCCGGTGACGCGACAACCATGATCGCGTCACCTTTGGCCAGGGGGGCCGCGGGATCCGTAGGCTGGTACGTGTGGACGATCCAGCGGCCCGTGAGCCAGAGCCCGCTGAGCCCTCGGGGCGCTGGCGGCGGACGGATTTCTTCGTCCGGGCCGCGGTCGTGTCGTTCGCGATCGGCCTCGTCGCCACCGCGGCCATCATCATCCCGTTCTTCTTCGGGGTCACCGAGCGTCCCACCTGGCTCAACGCGGTCGCGGCCGGCGGGCTGACCATCGGCTTCGCCCTCGCCCTGACCGGGATAGCCCTGGCCGTGCTCTCCCCTGCCCCCGTGGACGAGGCCGAACCGGTCGACGCCGAGGGAAACCCGGTCTGACCGGCCGTCCCCCGGCCATCCTCATCGTCCGGCGTCCCTCATCGTCCGGCGCCGCTCATCGTCCGGCGCCGCTCACCGGCCGGCGCCGCTCACCGGCCGGCGCCGTTGTCCCCGGACGTTCGCGCCACGGCCGGCAGCAGCTCGTTCATGGAGCCCGACCGGAACCCACGGGGGTCGACCTCCACCCGCTCGAAGCCCTCGACGACGGCCAGCAGGTCCGGGCGCGCGGCCAGCGCCACCGCCTGGCCGGCGTCCACCTCGACCATCGCCACGTCGCCGAGGTCGCGTACCCGCAGGTCCCGGATGGCGAGCCCGGCGGCGGCCAGCGCCGCCCGCAGCCCGGCCTCCGCGCGCTCGACCCGGGCCAGCCGGGCCGGTGACACCTCGATGCCGTAGGCGATCCGGCTGGCCAGGCAGGCCGCGGCCGGCTTGTCCCAGGTCGACAGGCCCCACCGCCGGGACGCCTCCCGGATCTGCGCCTTGGTCAGGCCGGCGTCCAGCAGCGGGGTACGCGCCCCCCGCTGGGCCGCCGCCCGGATACCCGGGCGGAACCCGGCCACGGCGTCGTCGGCGTTCGTCCCGGTCACCACATGGGCGAGGCCGAGGGAGTCCGCGAGCGGCCGCAGCGTCTCGGTGAGCTCCGCCTTGCAGAAGTAGCACCGGTCCGGCCCGTTGGCCCGGTAGCCCTCGCGTCCCATCTCGTTCGTGGCCGGGGTGAGATGACGGACGCCGAGCCGGGCGGCGAAACCGGCGGCGGCGGCGAGCTCGACGGCCGGCAGGGACGCCGAGCTCGCCGTGGCCGCCACCACCCGGTCGGCGCCGAGCGCCCGGACCGCCGCCGCCAGCAGGAACGCCGAGTCCGCACCGCCGGAGAAGGCCACCAGCACCGAGCCGAGCCCGGCCAGCCGCGCGGCCAGGTCGTCGAGCCGGCCGGGCAGCAGATGGGACGACAGCCAGCCGCCGAACGCGGCCAGGCCGGGCAGGACGACGTCGGCCCCGGCGGCGGCCAGCTCGTCCGCCGGGCACGGGCCGGTGGCCACCGCGACGGCCAGCGCCCCGGCCGCGTGCGCGCCGACGACGTCACCGACATGGTCACCCACGTAGATCGTGACATCGTGGTCGAGCATGGCCCCGGCCTTCGTCTCGGCGAACCGCCAGCCCTCGACCACGTCCACCGCGATGCCGATGTGGGTGAGGCTCGCCCGCGCGAGCGGCTCGCTCTTGGCGGTGACGACGACCACCTGCCCACCGTGGCGACGCACCTGGGCGACCGCGTCGGCGGCTCCCGGCATCGGCAGCGACACCGGCAGCGCGTGGACGGCGTACAGCTCGCGGTAGCGGGCCACCATCTCCGCCACCCGCTCGGGCGGGAACCAGCGGGCGATCTCCTCCTCCAGCGGCGGCCCGAGGCGGGCGGCGGCCGCCGCGCCGTCGATCGCCACCCCCGTCTCGGCGGCCAGCGCGGCGAAGGTGGCCACCACGCCACGCCGAGGGTCCAGCAACGTCATGTCCAGGTCGAATCCGATGACCGGCCCGGCCACCGGAGCGACTGCCGACGCAACGCCGGCCGCCCGGCCGGACCAGA
>NZ_CAKKTM010000013.1:4971-20857 GCF_920888515.1 Protofrankia sp. CiP1_Cm_nod1
CCCCCGGCACCCCAGCCGCCTCCGGATCCTCGGCCACCCCCGGCACCCCGACCGTCTCCGAAGCCTCGGCCACCCCCGGCGCCCCGGCGGCCCTCGGCGTCCCGGCCCCCTCAGACGTCCCAGGCACCCCCGGCGGCCCGGCTGCTCCCGATGCGGACTGCCTCGGCACGGATGCGGACTGCCCTGACACGGATGTAGACACCCCTCGAGGGTAGTTACCACCCCCGCCCCACCCGCCCCGCCGCCGATCCCCCGCCCTTCCCCCAAGCGTTGAATCATGCGAACGAGGGGACAAATGGCTGCCACAGCAGCCACTTGTCTACTCACTCTCTTTGATCAAGGCGGGGTGCACGGCCGTCTGGTGGGGGTTTGGGATGGGCTGGTGGTCAGCCGGCGGTGCCGGCCGGGCTCGGTCCGGCGCGGCGCACCGATACAGTCTTCAGACGTGGCCAGGGTCGTTGTGGACGTGATGCTGAAACCGGAGATCCTCGACCCGCAGGGGCAGGCGATACTCACCGCGCTGCCACGCCTGGGCGTGTCCGGCATCGCCGGGGTACGCCAGGGCAAGCGTTTCGAGCTGGAGGTGGACGGCGACGCCGACGCCGACGTCCTCGCCCGGATCGACCAGCTCGCCGCCTCCCTGCTCGCCAACCCGGTGATCGAGGACTACGTCGTACGGGTGGAGACGCCGCAGCCAGCGCGGACCGCCCCCACCGGAACCACCCCGGCCAGCGCCGAACCCACCGCCTGAGACGCGTCCGGGCGGCAGGCGCGTTCGAGGAGCCCTCGAGGACGACCACGCACTGGTCGCCGCCCCGTCAGACGGACCAGCAGCGCCACCGAGCGAAGCCGTGACGCGGAGAACGTGGGATGAGGGGACGAGAACCACGCCACCGCTCCGCTCGCGCACTCCTCCGCCTGCCCGACGAGAGCACGGTGACGGGGCGTGGGCGGGTCAGGCCGTGGGGTCGGCCGGGGAGAGGAACATGACTCGGCGTCCGCACGAGTCACAGACAGCTACCCGCGCATACGGTTCGTCGTCCCCGGGGACAAGGTGCGCCAACGGCACGATCCCGCCGCACCACGGGCAGGTGAGCCAGGGCCCGTCCGCTCCGCATCCTGATGATTCGACATCGAGCGATTCCACGGTAATCACGGTCCCACCACACGCGTGGCCGCCGCGGGCGAAAAAGCGCCCTCGTGACCACAGCCGGCCGGCCGAGGGACCAAAGACGGAATGGTCATGCCTCTCCCGCACCGCCGGCAGGCCCAAATCCCCGGGATCATGTCCCACGCAATGTTCACCGGCCGCCTGAGCGGCGATGGCCACCCGCACGATAGCCGCCCGCACGATGGCCGCCCGCACGATGGCCGCCTGTCCGGTAGTCGTCTGTCCGGTAGGCAACGTCGCGGGATACCGGGCAGATGGCAGGATGGCCGCGTGGGCTCGGATCAGATACCTTCGGTCACAGTAGATCAACTTCCGGCGACGGTCACACCGGGCGTCGGGCCGCTGCTCCTCGACGTCCGGGAGGCGGAGGAGTGGGACGCGGGGCATGTCGCCGGCGCGGTCCACATCCCCATGGGTGAACTCCTCGAGCGTATAGACGAGGTGCCACGCGACCGGGACGTGGTGGTGGTCTGCCGCTCCGGGCAGCGTTCGGCCGCGGTCACGGCCTACCTGCACCGCGCCGGCTGGCAGGCCCGCAACCTGGACGGCGGGATGATCGCCTGGGATGCCGCGGGCCGTCCGATGGCGAACAACGCGCCGCATCCGCCAGCCGTGATCTGACGGTACCGGCCGGCTCCCCACGACCGTTCGCGGTCACCATCGGTCATGGTCCGGCCGGTGCCCGCATCCATCAGCGGACGCGTCCGCGGGACACCCGTCCACAACCGGTGCCATGACACCGCATGGACGCCGGACAGCGGGAAACTGGCGTTATGACCCTCGCCGTGCCCTCCGCGTCAGCGCCGTGCTCCCAGCCGCCGGCGGAGCACGACCGACACCGTGCGGACGGAGGCCTCCCGGAGCAAGGCCCCGCGGAGCGGAGCCCCACGGAGCAAGGCCATACAGAACCAGGCCATACAGAACCAAGGCATAGCGCGGACCAGGGAGCAGGGCGGCGCCGGGGGCGGGGCGGCACCTCGGGTGCCGGCGTCACGGCCCGCGCGAACGCGGCACACAGCGCCACGGTCGGCGGAGACGCGGTCCGAGACAACACGGTCCGCGGCACCGCACCCAGCAGCACGGCGGTCCGCGGCGTTCCCGCCGACGGCCGGGCGCGGGTCCTGCCGACGGCTGTCGCGCTCTGCCTCAGCGTGTTTCTCGCCCTGACCGGCTGCGGGACGCTCGACGACACGGGATCCCCCACGGGCACCGGCGGGACGGCCGGGGCGGGCGGGCGCGGCCAGGTCGTCACCGTCGGGACCGCCGTTGCCACCCTCCAGTCGGTCCCGGTGCACCCGGCCACAACATCACCGCCATACCGGCGGGACGAGTTCGGCTCCGCCTGGTCGGACGTTGACAACAACGGCTGCGACACGCGCAACGACATCCTGCACCGCGACCTGACGCTGGTGACCGTGGGACGGAACTTGTGCATCGTGCTGACCGGCGAGCTGAGGGATCCGTACACCAACCGGATCGTCCGCTTCGACCGTTCACGGTCCGCGAGTGCCATCCAGATCGACCATGTGGTGGCGCTGGCGGACGCCTGGCGGACCGGGGCCGCCTTCTGGTCGCCGGACAAGCGGCTGGCGTTCGCCAACGACCCGGAGAACCTGCTCGCCGTCAACGGCCCGACGAACCAGGAGAAAAGCGACGACGACGCCGCGCGGTGGCTGCCCCCGAACCGGGGGTACCGCTGCCGGTACGTGGCCCGACAGATCGGAGTGAAGGCCCGCTACGGCCTGTGGATGGAGATGGCCGAGCGAGAAGCAATGATCAAAATTCTGAGCGGCTGCCCGGAGCAGCCCGTACTCGGTGCCGCGCGGACCCGCTGACGGCCGCCCAGCGCCGTCAGCCCGCCAGCCGGCCAGCCCGCTGCCACCCACCAGAGCGCCGGTCAAGCAGCGCGGATCCCATCCACGACCACCCGCACAGGACATGATCCAGGCGAGTTTGTCGTTGTGTACGCTTTTTGTCCGTAAAAGCGTACACAACGACAAACTCGCGCCGATCTTCTCCGGTGGCTGGCGTCAATCGAAGCGTGCCACCGTGCGGGAGGATACTTATAGTTACCTGATCGGCGCCCTAGGCCCACCGGGTGGGTCTTCAGCCGTGCGAACCGGCGTCCGGACGACCAGGTAACACAAGCGCAACACAACCGAGCATGCCGAGCATGCGGTGGGCGTGACCCGGCTGGCAGCGATCGATTCCCGGCCGGAGGCGGCCGCCCCGGCTGGTCATGACCGTCCACGGCCGACCGGTGGAGCCATCGCGCCCGGTAGGCGGTCGCGCATCAGATAGATGATCACTATAACGACCCAGGCGATCACGTTCACGTCACACTCGTCACATCAGGCTACCAATCAAGTACAGTTAACTTTCCTGTTACCGGAAGGGTGTTCGGTCTTTCCCCCGGATACCGATCGGCTCGACCAGGCCGGCTCGACCAGGCCGAGGCCGTCGAGACCGACACGGGTGCGACAGGACACGGGTGAGACAGACACTGGTGAGTAGGTGAGGAACCGGTGGAACCGGAGGGGGACCGCCTCGATCTGTTCGACCGGCTGCAGATCGGGATAGCGCTTGTCGGTACGGCCGATCATCTGGTGCGGCGGGTGAACACGGCCGCATGCCGGATCCTCGGCCGTGGCGAGGCGGAGCTCCTCCGCACGACCTGGGACGCCCTGATCCACCCGGACGACCGGACGCGATGGCCGGACAACGCGTCACCCCACGCCCCCGGCCCTCCCGGCGGCCACCAGGACGTGACCCGGTTCGTCCGCCCGGACGGCTCGGTGGTCCACACCCTGGTCATCATCGCGCTCCTGCGGGAGCGCCCCGACCGGGAGCCCCACTATCTCGTCCAGTTCCAGGACATCACGCAGGAGGTAACCGTCCGTCACCAGCTGCGGCTGCTGCTGGAGAACGCGCCGGTGACGTTGTTCCTGCTGGACCGGATCGGACGCGTCGGGCTCGCCGAGGGCGGGGTGGACGTCGACCATCCCGGCGCCTCGCGGTCGTCGGCGTCCGAGGCCTTCGAGCCTCTCGGGGCCTTCGGCTCCTTCGGCACGTCCAACGGTTCCGACGCGTCCAAGGGCATGCCGTCCAAGGACATGCCGTCCAAGGACATGCCGTCCAAGGACATGCCGTCCAAGGACATGCCGTCCAAGGACATGCCGCCGGGAGGGCCGCCGGGAGGGAGAGCGTCCGGAGGGACGGCCTTCGAGGACGTGACGATCCGGCGCATGGCCCGCCGGGCGGCGCGCTCCGGCGAACGAGTGTCAGGTGTCGTCGAGGCGGGTGGACGCTGTTACGACACCCACGCGGTGCCGCTGGCCGCCGCGGACGGCACGGTGACGTCGGTGGCGTTGGTCGCCACCGACGTCACCGAACGCGAGCAGGCACGGGCGAAGCTGCGCATCCGCGCGGCCGAACAGGCGATCGTGGCGGACCTGGCCCAGCGCTGCCTGCACAGCGCCGAGCCGCGGCCGCTGTGGCGCGCCGCCGCGCGGATGATCGCCGACCATCTGCGCGCGGACGCCGTCACCGTGCACGAGCTGCCGCCCGGGCGCACCGGGCCGTGCCTGGCCACAGCCGTCGGGACACCACCGGAAGCCGGCATCCTGGTCACGTCGGCCCTCGCGACCCGCGGCCCCCTCCACTCCGACGGCATCCCCGCCCCCGACCGGCAGGACCCGCCACGGCCCGCGGGCCCGCACAACCGGCGGGACCCCCAGGACCAGGACCAGCAGGGCCCCCAGAAGGAGCAGGGCCCCCAGAAGGAGCGGAGCCCCCAGGACCAGCAGAGCCCCCAGGACCAGCAGGGCCTCCCGGAGGAGCGGGGCCCGCACAACGGGCAGGGCCCACCGCGGCGGCGGGACGACAGCCAGGGGACGCTCTCCGGCGGACGGCCCGGCCTGGTGATCCCGATCGGCCGGCCCGACGGCCCCACCGCGATCCTCACGGTCCACCGCGGCGCGCCGCCGGCCACGCCCGGCTCCCCCCGCCCGGCTGGCATCCCCCCGGCTGGCATCCCCACGGCTGGCATCCCCCCAACCGCCGCCGCCCCGGACCCGCTCTCGGCCCGGCCGGCCCCGGGGCGGCAGGGAGGGCCGGCCGTGCCCGCGGCGGACGCCACCGGCACGGCCGGCTCCAGCTCCGGTGCGTTCACCGATCACGAGATCGAGTTCGTGCGGACGGCCGCGGCCGTGCTGAGCGCGGCGGCCATCCGTTACCAGGTCGAACGCGACGCCAACCACCGTGCCCTGCACGACGAGCTCACCGGGCTGGCCAACCGCACCGGGCTGTTCGAGCGGCTCGGTGCGGCCCTGAAGCAGGACCAGCCGGCGCGGGACCGGCCCGCCCGGGGCCGGCGGAAGCGGGGCCTGTCGAAGCAGGGCCGGCAGCGCCGGACCGGGCTCCTGTTCGTCGACCTCGACGGGTTCAAGGGCGTCAACGACTCACTGGGGCATCACATCGGCGACCGGCTGCTGTGCGAGGTCGCCACCCGCCTGCGGGGCGCTGTCCGGCCCGGGGACACCGTCGCTCGCCTCTCCGGCGACGAGTTCGCCGTCGTCTGCGAAAAGATCACGACGGAAACCGTCCTGTGCGCCATCGCCGAACGGGTCGTGACCGCCCTCTCCGAGCCCATGATCCTCGACGGATGTCAGGTGAGTGTCAGCGCCAGCGTCGGCGTCGCCCTGTCCGGGCCGGACATCCCCGGCCCCGGCGGCCTGCTACAGGCCGCCGACATCGCCATGTACGGCGCCAAGCACCAGGGCCGCGGCCGCTACCTGCTCTTCGAGGAGAGCATGCGGCACGCGTCCCTGGACAGGCTCACCATCGAGAACGACCTGCGCAACGCCCCTGGCACGGACGATCTCCGGTTGCACTACCAGCCCGTCGTCGGCGTCGACGGTGAGGCCGCCGGAGCCGAGGCCCTCCTGCGCTGGCAGCATCCCGAACGCGGCCTGCTGCACCCCGAGGCGTTCCTCTCCCTCGCCGAGGAGACCGGGATAGTCGTCCAGCTGGACCGGTGGGCCCTGCACACCGCCTGTCATGCCGCGGCCGCCTGGGCGGCCACCTGGATGGCGGGCCCAGCACCGGCACCCCCGCCGCGCATCGGCGTCAACGTCTCCATCCGCCAGTTCACCGACCCCGGTTTCCTGCCCGGCATCGAGGCGCTCCTGCGGGCCACCAACGCCGATCACCGTTACCAGCTCTGCCTCGAGATCGCCGAGAGCGCCCTGGTGGACGACGATGAGACCGTCACCGCGGCCCTACAGGCCGTGCGCGCCCTCGGCGTCGCCATCTATGTCGACAACTTCGGCACCGGGCATCTGTCCCTGACCCGGCTGCGCGGCCTGCCGCTCGACGGCCTGAAGATCGACCGCCGGTTCATCGGCGGGCTGACCGACGATCCCACCTCCTACGCCATCGTCGCCGCCGTCATCCAGCTGGCCCACGTCCTGGGCATGACCGCCATAGCGAACGGGGTGGAGACCCCGGAGCAGCTTGCCGCGCTCGTCGGCCTGCGCTGCGACCTCGTGCAGGGCTACTACCTCGCCCGCCCCGAAGCGCACCTGCCCGCCCGGCAGCCGGTCGCCGCCGGCCAGCCGTGACAGGCCCGCGCCCATGGCCGGCCCCGGGCCGAACCGCGGCAAGGGGCCGGCCAGGAGCCAGGGCAGGGGGCAGGGGCATCGCCGGTGCCGGTGCTGGTGCCGGTGGTCGGAAAATCCGGTCACATCCGCTCGGGCGCGGTTATCCCGAGCAGGTCAAGGCCGGTCGCGAGGGCACGCCGGGTCAGATCGCACAGGGCGATCCGGCTGACGCGGACCGGCTCCTCGGCACGGAGAATAGGACATTTCTCGTAAAAATTCGTGAAAGCGGCCGCCAGGCCGAAGAGATAACCCGCCAGCCGGTGGAACTCGAGCGAGTCGGCAATGCCCTCGACCACGTCGCCGAAGCTGAGCAGATGAATCGCGAGATGACGTTCCTCGGGCTCGTCGACCCGGATGTCGGCGGCGGCGACCGGATAGGTCAGCCCGGCCCTGCGGAACACCGAGCAGATCCTCGCGTGGGCGTACTGCAGATAGGGTGCGGTGTTGCCGTCGAAAGCCAGCATGCGGTCCAGGTCGAAGACATAGTCCTTCGACCGGTCGGTCGAGAGGTCCGCGTACTTCACGGCACCGGTCCCGATCGCCTGGGCGACCTGCGCACGGGTTTCCGCGTCCAGCGTGGGATTCTTCACGGCGATGACGTCGGCCGCCCGGGAAACGGCCTGCTCCAGCAGGGCGACGAGTTTCACGGAGTCGCCGGCCCTGGTCCGCAGCATCTTGCCGTCGGCGCCCAGGATCGACCCGTGCCCGATGTGCTCGGCCCGTACGGGCTCACGAAGCCAGCCGGCCTCCCGGGCCACCTCGTAGATCATCTCGAAATGCTGGTACTGCGGCAGCCCCACCACGTAGAGCAGCCGGGTCGCGTGCAGGTCGCGAATCCGGTGACGAATCGTCGCCAGATCGGTGGTCGCGTACCCGTAGCCGCCGTCCCGTTTGCGCACGATGAGCGGCAGGGGCTCACCATCCCGGTTCTTGAACCCTTCCGGGAAGGCGCACAGTGCGCCGTCGCTCAGCCGCAGCAGCCCCAGCTCGGCCAGCTCGTCGACGACCGGGCCCAACTGCTCGTTGTAGGAGCTCTCCCCGCGGAAGTCCGCCTCGGTGAGCAGCACGCCGAGCTGGGAGTAGACGGTCAGGAAGTACGTCTTCGACTCGCCGACCAGGACGTGCCAGAGCCGGCGTGTCGTCGGGTCGCCGGCCTGGAGCTGGACGACCCGTAGCCGGGAACGTTCCTTGAACGCCTCGTCCGCGTCGAACTTCACCCGGGCGGCCTTGTAGAAGGCGTTGAGGTCGCCGACGGAGAGCTCGTGGGCGGCCTCGGACTCGCCGACGTCGAGCAGATGCTCGACCAGCATGCCGAACGGCGTGCCCCAGTCCCCGATGTGGTTCTGCCGGACGACCTGATGGCCCAGCCAGCCCAGCAGCCGCACCGCGGCGTCCCCGATGATCGTCGACCGGAGATGGCCGACGTGCATCTCCTTGGCGGCGTTCGGCCCGGAGTAGTCGACGACGACCACCTCGGGCTCGGGCACCGGCGCGACGCCCAGCCGCTCGTCGTCGAGCATCTCCCCGAGCAGGCGCTCCAGCGCGGACGCGGCCAGGTGCAGGTTGATGAACCCCGGCCCCGCCACCTCGACCGTCTCGCACAGGTCGTCGAGCTCGGCGGTCCTGACCACCTCGGCGGCGATGTCACGCGGGCTGCGACGAAGGCGGCGAGCCAGCGAGAGGGCCGCGTCCGCCTGATAGTCCGCCCGCTGCGACCGCCGGATGGCGGGATCGACCTGTTCGCCGGCAGCCTCTTCGCCGGCAACGGCCGTGAAGGCCGCGCCCAACCGCTCGTCGAGAAGACGTTCCAGGCTCGTCACCCCCGTGAATCTACCGACTCGCCAACCGGCCCGGACCGCTGTGCACTGCCACGCCCGCCGATCCGCGCCACGTGCCCGCCGGTCGGGTTGGCGATGCCCACTTCGAGGAGGCTCGACTTCGAGGAGCTCGAGCGCTCCCGGGCGCGGATCTCACACCACACTCTCGGCGGGGATGCGGTGGGCGTGTGCGTGCTCGGACCGGTGGGCGCGGTCATCACCGAGATCGACAGGCCATCGAGCAGGGCCTGGGAGCGCCAGCCGCAGAATGCGCTTCCACACGCTGGACGTCTGCCGCGGCAACGAGCCGGTGTTGTAGGGAATGCCGAAACGTGCGCACAGGGCGC
This sequence comes from Protofrankia sp. CiP1_Cm_nod1, assembly GCF_920888515.1. Lineage (GTDB taxonomy): Bacteria > Actinomycetota > Actinomycetes > Frankiales > Frankiaceae > Protofrankia. The sequence continues at coordinate 13,967 of NZ_CAKKTM010000013.1, forward strand.
GTACCTCCGGCGCGATCTGGGCGTACCGGTTGCTGGGCAGGTCGGGAAAAAGGTGGTGTTCGATCTGAAAACTCAGGTTCCCGGTCAGGATGTGGAACAACGCGGAGCCCTCGATGTTGGCCGAGCCCAACATCTGCCGCAGGTACCACTCGCCGCGGGTCTCCCCCTCGATCTGCTCCTCGGTGAAAACCTCGGCTCCTTCCGGGAAATGACCACAGAATATGATCATATGAGCCCAGACGTTGCGGATGGTGTTGGCGGTGAGGTTACCGAACAGAACGGGCAGGAAAGCCGGGCCGGCGAGCAGCGGGAAGGCCACGTAGTCCTTGAGCACCTGACGTCCTCCCTTCCGCAGCGCTGTCGACAGCTGGGTCAGGGTCTCGGCCCAGTTCTTCTCGCCCCGCCAGGCGCGTTCGAGCTCGGAGTCGTAGATCGCTATTCCCCACTCGAAGACCACTGCAAGCATCAGGTTGTACAGCGGCTGGGCGAGATAGAGGGGATGCCAGGGCTGCTCCGGGTGGACCCGCAGCGCGCTGTAGCCAATGTCCCGGTCCTTGCCGAGAACGTTCGTGTAGGTGTGGTGCACATAGTTGTGGGAATGTTTCCACTGCTCGGCGGAAGACCCGGAGTCCCACTCCCAGACGGTGGAGTGGATCTCAGGGTCGCGCATCCAGTCCCACTGCCCGTGCAGAACGTTGTGCCCGATCTCCATGTTCTCCAGGATCTTGGCGGTGGCCAGCATCGCAGTGCCCGCCAGCCACGCCGGGGGCAGCAGGGAGGCGAACATGACCGCCCGTCCCCCCGCCTCCAGGCTCCGCTGAACGGTAATCACCCGGCGGATGTAGCGGGCGTCGCCCTCCCCCAGACTCGCCAGGATCTCCTCGCGGAGCCGGTCGAGCGCACGACCGAACTCCTCGACATCCACAGCGGTGAGCTGTGTCGTGCCTGCCATACTCATCCCTCCTACAGATCGATCTCGATGTCGCCGGCCGTGGCCGACACGCACGTCTGGATATGATCATCCGTGTCGCCGTGTTCCCGGCCGGTGCGCAGGTCCCGCACCCGGCCGGACAGGAGCCGTGCCACACAGCTACGACAGACGCCCGTACGGCAGCCACTGGGCATGAGGACACCGGCGCTCTCCCCCACCACCAACAGCGGGGCGTCGCCGTCGGCGTCCACCTCCCGACCGCTCCTGGCGAACCGGACCCGGCCCCCGGCACCACCCTCCGAAGCCGTGACAGGGCGGAAACGCTCCACCCGCAACCGGTCGGCGATCCCCGCCCGGCGCCACCGGGCCTCGGCGTCCGCGAGCAGCCCCGGAGGTCCGCAGGCCCAGGCCGCCCGTTCGGCCCAGTCGGGGCAGACCGTGGCCAGCTCGGTCATGGTGAGCCGTCCCGCCCGGGTCCGGGTGTGCCGTTCGTGCAGCCGCAGGCCCGGGAAGCGGCGGGCCAGCTCCCGTAGCTCTTCACCGAAGATGACGGCGTCCCGTGTCGGAGCCGAGTGCACGAGAACCACGTCCGGCATCTCGTCGCCGAGCGCAAGTCCGCGCAGTATCGACATGACCGGTGTGATACCGCTGCCGGCCGTCACGAACAGCAACCGCTCCGGCAAGGCCCGGGGCAGCACGAACTGCCCCTGGGGATGTTCCAGGCGAACGATCGCACCGGGTCGGATCCGCTCGACGAGGTAGGGGGACAGCCGCCCGTTCACCAGGATCTTGACGGTGATCGAGAATGTGCCGCCGGGACGTCCAGGCGGTGAGGACACCGAGTAGGGACGCCATTGCCACACGCCGTCGACATCCACGCCGACCCGGACGTACTGGCCCGCACGATGTTCCTTCCAGCCCGCGCCAGGGCGGATCACGATGGTCGCGGCGTCGGCGGTCTCCGGCCGGAGGGCTTCGACCCGCCCGCGTAGCCTCCGGTGGGACCAGAGCGGATCGATCAGGCCCAGATAGTCGTCAGGTAGAAGGGGCGTCGTCAACGAGGTCGCAGCCTCGCGCAGGAACCTCCCGACTGCCACCGTGTGCTTCCTCCCGGTTGTCGGAGGTCGGGAATGGTGCGGGCGCTGCCCGGTGCACGGCCAGAGAAACGGATCTTCCCGACCGGGACCTCATCCGACAGCGGACAAGCTGGCTATTACTCATGGTAGAAAGTTCAATCACTTCAAGCAACATGGATCTTGCTTATCATGGCCACCGGCGAGACCGAGGAGTGCGGATGGATGCATTCCGCAAGAATTCATTCCATTTATTTCTATATCGGGATCGGCCGGCCCGTGCCCATGCCGCGCATCCGCGGGAGTGAGCCGGCCGTATTGCCGTACGGTGGTGGAATGGGCGGCAAACAACTGTGGACGACCGGGGACATCGCCCAGAGGCTGGGCATCTCCGTGCAACGGGCCCGGCTCCTCTCCCGTCGACCGGACTTTCCCGATCCCGTCCAGGAAGTCCCCCACTTCAGCCTGTGGCGTGCCTGCGACGTGGAGTCCTGGCTCGTGAACGGCGCGGCCGACGGCGAAACGTAGTCGGCGTTGGTGTGCCACCGGCCGGCCCCCACCCGCTCCCAGGGGAATTCCTTCCGCATGACGGATCCGCGATCCGCCGCGTCCGCGTCGTAACCGGGGACGCGCGCCGTGCCGGACGACCGGCGAGCGGGCCTACGCCGGTCCCGAACTCGTCGATCTCACACGGACCCGTGACGAATTCATCCGGACGTCCAGGTAGACGACGGACACGGCGGATGCCGGAGGGTGGAGTGGACAGTGCTGGTCGACGTCGCCTACGGGCTGCTGGGCGCGGGAATGATTATCTTCGCAGCCCTGGCCGCGCAGAGGGTCGGCCTGCCGGCGCCGGTCCTGCTCGTCGCCGCCAGCATCCTGTACGCCCTGCTGCCCGGTCCGAACATCGCACTGGACTCCGAGGTCGTCCTCGTCCTGGTCCTGCCGCCGCTGCTGTACTCCGCGGCACTGAACTCGAGCCTGACGGGGATCCGCGCGAACCTCCGGACCGTGATCTCACTGTCCGTCCTGTTGATCATAGCGACCGCTCTTCTCACGGGCTACCTGCTGGCAGTGGTCGTGCCCGGTCTGTCATTCGCGGCCGCCTGCGCTCTCGGCGCCGCGCTGGCTCCGATGGACCCGGTCTCGGCGCTGTCCATCGGACGGCGGGTGGGCCTGCCCGAACGGCTGCGTACCGTGATCGAAGGGGAGAGCCTCCTCAACGACGCGACGGCTCTGACCGTGTACACGGTGGCGGTGGCCTCGCTGGTCGGCGGGGGTTTCGACGTGCCGTCCGCGGTGGGACGGTTCGTCCTGGCCCTCGCCGGGGGGATCACATTCGGCCTCGCCGTCGCCTGGATCGTCGGGCTGGTCCGTCGCCGGCTGGAGGAACCGGTGGTGGAGACCACCCTTTCGCTGGCAACCCCGTTCCTGGCCTACCTGCCGGCGGAGGCCGCCCACAGCTCCGGCGTCCTCGCCGCGGTGGTCGCGGGCCTGGTCCTGGGCCACCGGTCACGGCGGCTGCAGTCCGGGCCCGCGCGCCTGCACGCCGTGGCCGTCTGGCACCTCGTCGACCTCCTGCTGGAGGGATTCGTCTTCCTCCTCATCGGCCAGCAGCTGCCGGCCGTCCTCCACAACATCCAGAAGTATCCGGTCAGCACGGTGATCGCCGCGACGACGGTCACGACCGCCTCGATCGTGCTGCTACGCCCCCTGTGGCTGCTGCTGCCCACCCTGCTGCCCGTGCGGCTGCGGATCCTCTCGCCGCACCCGAACCTCACCGGCCGTGAACTGACCGCTCTGTCCTGGACGGGCATGCGCGGAGTGATCTCCCTCGCCGCCGTCTTCGCGCTGCCACCGTCCGCCGGCAGCGTCCCCTTCCCGCAGCACGACCTGCTGCTGTTCTGCGCGTACGTCACGGTGCTGGTCACACTCGTCGGTCAGGGACTCACCTTCGGGCCGCTGCTGCGGTGGCTGGGGGTACGACCCGACCTGGACGAGGACCAGCGCCTGCGCGCACGGGCACGGATCGCGGCGGCGGACGCGGGGCTGCGAGCGCTGGAGTCGCTCCAGAACCGCGAGTCGGTCCCCGAGGACATCGTCGAACGGCTGCGGAACATCGCGGACATCCGCAGGAGACGGAGCGAGGACATCCTCGCGGCGCTGGCTGTGGACACCACGGCCAGCCTCGCAGCCGAGAGCGCCAGCGCCGTGTTCGGTCACGTCCGCAGAACCATGATCGAGGCGGAGCGGGACGAACTGCTGCTCTGGCGGGACACCGGGAACCTGCCCGACAGCAGCCTCCGGCTGCTAGAGAACGAACTCGATCGTGAGGAGGGTGCGCTGCCGCAGACCGGTGACGAACTGGTCGGGCCGAATGTGCGCCGCCATCATCGTGTTCGCCCGCACGCTCTGCTCGGCGAGATCCCCACCGCCACGGCGGACGTTGCGCAGGCTGCCCACCAGCAGGGTCGCCAGCAGCGCCGCCGCCAGCTCGTGTCCCATCGCGTCGGTGAGTGACACATACAGCTGGGAACGCCCGAAGCTGTAGTCGAAGGTGTCCCCGGCCACGGATCCCGCGGGCTCCACCCAGCCGGCCACCGTCGCCTGCGCACCCTCACAGGTGAACGACTCCGGCAGCAACCGCCGTTGGATCTCCGCCGCCAGCCCGAGCGGGACGGAACGCTGGCCCCACTCGAACAGATCCGTGTACCGCCGGTTCGTGATCACGATGTAGGCCAGGGCGTGCCCCGTGGCGGCGACGGTCTCGACAGCATCCTCGGTGGCACCGGCAGGCAGGTGTGCCTCGAGCACCCCGATCGCCTCACCGCGGGCCGTGACCGGCACATACACACTCGTCCGGGCCGAGGACCGGTACACCCGCATCCGCTGTGTCCGCAACACCCGCCCGTGGACGGTGTCGTCCACCGACACCCGTTCCATCGTGTTTCCGCCCGCCCCGTCCCCATCGGGAAACCGCGCCAGATAACCGCCCGCATAGTCCGCGATCAGGAAGGAGACCCCAAACGCGCCGATCATCCGGGCCAGCTCACCCGCCACCGCGTGCACCGCGTCGGCGGGAGCGGCGCGTTCCACCGCCGTCAGCAGCTCCCGTAAATCGGCCGTTCCAGAAGGTGCCACTCCCCTCATCTTAGTCAGCGCCACGATAACCGGCACTCCAGGCTACCGGACTCTTACCTTCAACTTGTCACTTTGACCTCTTTCGGTCACATTTCGTGATAGGTGATGATGATCAGGGATGTTCCGGCGTGTCGTCATGGCATGAAACGACCTCCTGTTGACCGTTGCTTCCCGCCAAGGACACCATGATCAAACAGAAGGCCGCGGCGCGACAGTTCGGCCCACAACGTCCCTGCGGTCGAATACCCGAATGTGGTGGGTCGGCTCCGAGGGGAGTTCTACCGCTGCCCGGCCCGGCGGAGCGACGCGCTGTTCGAACTTGCCGATGCCGTGGGGACACCGAACGCAACCGCGACGGTATACATGAAAGGTCTTTCAGGGACGGATGGGCAACAGCGGCTGGCTGGGGCCTTCGCCGGCGCCCGAGCACTCGATCGCGGCGGCGACGGTCGCAAGCTCGTCGTCGTCGAGCGTCAGGTCCGCCGCGCCGGCCCAGTCGGCGATCTGCGTAGGGCGGCGCGCGCCAGAACTTCGCCGTGAGGAGCTCGCGCTTGCTAGCCGGCGTCAGCGTCGACTACTACCGATCACGCTCGCCGACGCCAACCCCAACCCCAACCCCAGAACCGTGGGGGGTGCCGGGGGGCTCGGCCCCCCGGCAGACATCTCGGCCCCCGGGGAAGCCCCCCCCAGGGGGCGACCAGCATGAGCCAGCTCGTGGGCGAGGGGGGAGTTGAACCCCCACGTCCGTCAGGACACACGGACCTGAACCGTGCGCGTCTGCCATTCCGCCACTCGCCCGAGTGCGACTATCACGCTATCACGCGATCCGAGCCGCCCGAGACGTGGGCGGTGCTCAACCGGAAGCATACGATCTCAGTGCCGGTAGCAGGCCGGGGGAGGAGGGGAGGCCGAGATGGGCGTGCTGCAGCGCTTCGAGCGTCGCCTGGGCGGCCTCGTCGAGGGCGCCTTCGCCAAGGTCTTCAAGGGCGGTGTCGAGCCGGTCGAGATCGCAAGCGCGCTGGCTCGTGAGACCGATGACCGGCGTGCCACCAGTGCGAACCGGGTGCTCGTCCCGAACGAGTTCGCGGTCGAGCTTGCCACCAGCGACTTCGCCCGGCTCGCTCCTTATACGCGAGCGCTTTGTGACGAGCTGGCCGAGATGGTTCGGGAGCATGCCGCCGAGCAGCGGTACACGTTCGTGGGGCCGGTGGGGGTGCGGCTGGCCGAGGCTGGCGATCTCGATGTCGGGGTGTTCCGTATCCGTAGCAGTGTCGCCGCGGCCGATCCGGGCGCGGTGGCTGGCAGGCGTGCGGCGGGGCGGTCGCGGCCGATGCCGCCGGGGGCTCCTCGGCTTGTCGTCTCGACCAGGCCGGGGCCTGATGGCCGGGTCGGCGGGGAGGAGCGTGAGTACCCGCTGGACGTCGAGGTCACGGTCATCGGCCGCAGCGTGGAATGTGATATCCGTCTCAATGACACCGGGGTATCCCGCCGGCACGGCGAGGTGCGTCGGATGCCCGACGGGCAGTTCGTCTACGTTGATCATGGTTCGACCAACGGGAGCATCGTCAACGGCCGGGCCGCCAGCCAGGTGAAGCTCGCCAGCGGTGATCAGATCGAACTGGGCGCGACGATCCTGACCTTCCGGCGGGACGATCCACGGGGCGCCGACAGGGGCCGGGCCGCCGGGCGCGTCCCGGCGGGCGCGCCGGTCCCCGCGGGCGCGCCACCGGGCCCGGCGGGTGGGTA
>NZ_CAKKTM010000014.1 GCF_920888515.1 Protofrankia sp. CiP1_Cm_nod1
CGTCCCGGCGGGCGCGCCGGTCCCCGCGGGCGCGCCACCGGGCCCGGCGGGTGGGTATCCCCCCGCCTCGGCGCCGCCTGCTCCTTCTGGCGACCCGCGGGCACGGCCTGCCGATCCCCGCCGTGGTGACCCGCGCCAGGGTGTCCCCCCTGGTGGTTACCCGCCTGCCCCCCCGCCGGCGGATCCCTACCGGGGCGACCCGTACCGTGGTGGCGATCCCTATCGGGGTGAGCCGCGGCGTGGCGGCCCGCCCGGCGGCTACCCGCCCGCGCCGGCGGGCCCGTACCGTGACGACCCGTATCGTGATGACCCGCGTAGAGGTGGCTCCCCCGGCGGCTATCCGCCCCCGCCCGCGGAACCGCCGTACCAGGGTGGCGGACGTCCGGTCAGGGGCCAGCCCGCGGGAGGCCGGCCGGGGGATCCGTATGGTGGCGGTTCCCGCTACGACGACCCGTACGGGGAGAGGGAGGGCCAGTACCGTGGCGGCAACCCGTACGACCAGTCCGGCGGCCGGCCTCCCGGTACTCCGCCGAGCGGCTACGGCCCGGGTGCGCCTCCGGGTGCGCCCAGTCGTGGCGGCCAGCCCGGCTACGGCGACCCACGGCGCGGCGGCGACCCACGGCGCGGCGGCGACCCACGGCACGGTGTCGCGCCGGTGCGGCCGGACGACGCCGACCTGTACGAGCAGGACACCCAGCGTCCGGGCCGGGTCCCCCCTGGGGAGGGCCGGCGTCCGCAGGACCGGGATCCCTACGGTGATCGTCCCGCTGGGCCGGGGGCGGCGGATCCGAACGAGCACGCCTGGTAGGACGCCGTGAGCGGATCCCAGCCCAGCGACCTGGTCCTCCTGGTCGTGAAAATCAGCTTCCTGGCGCTGTTGTGGTTGTTCGTCCTGGCTGCCGTCCGCGCGGTGCGCGCGGACATGTTCGGGCCGACGAAACGGCAACGGCAGAACGTCCAGGGGCTGGGCCACGGAGCGGCGGCCCAGCCGGCGCCCGTGCCCGCGCACCCGGCCCGTCCGGCACCGCCGCCGGCCGGCCCGCAGAACGCGCCCGCCAGCCGGCGGGCGCGCACACCGAGCAAGCTGGTCGTCACGAAGGGACATCTCGCGGGGACGATTCTTCCGCTCGGACCGGCGCCTGTCACCATCGGACGTGCACAGGACTCGACTCTGGTGCTGGAGGACGACTTCGCATCCGCGAGACATGCAAGACTCGTCCCCCACGACGGCCAGTGGTTCGTCGAAGATCTGGGCTCGACCAACGGTACTTACCTCGACCGCACGAAAGTGACCAGTCCCATGCCGGTTCCTCTCGGCGCGCCGGTCAGGATCGGGAAAACCGTCCTGGAGCTTCACCGGTGAGCCTTAGGCTTCACTACGCCGTTCGCTCGGACGTCGGCCACGTCCGGGAAGGCAACGAAGATTCCGCCTACGCGGGCACTCGGCTACTGGCCGTGGCCGACGGAATGGGCGGCCACGCGGCCGGGGAGGTCGCCTCCTCCACCGTGATCTCCCAGCTGGCCGGCCTGGACGACGACATCACCAGCGGCGCGGTCCTGGAGGTGCTGGCCGACTCGGTGCACCAGGCCAACAACCAGTTGCGCGAGATGTCCGTCCAGGACGGGGCGCTGGAGGGCATGGGCACCACGGTCACCGCCCTGCTGCTCGCTGGGACCCATCTCGGGGTGCTGCACGTCGGCGACTCCCGGGCGTACCTGCTGCGGCACGAGGTGCTCAACCAGGTGACCCACGATCACACCCTGGTGCAGGATCTCGTCGACCAGGGCCGGATCACGGCCGAGCAGGCGGACACGCATCCCCAACGGTCGTTACTGATGCGTGCGCTCGACGGCCGCGACGTCGAGCCGGACCTGTCCATCCGGGAGGCGATCCCGGACGACCGCTATCTGCTGTGCACCGACGGGCTGTCCGGCGTTGTGACGGAAACCACCATCCGTGAGGCGCTGCTGCTGCCGACGCCGCAGGAGGCCGTCGACCGGCTGGTCGAGCTCGCGCTCAAGGGCGGCGGGCCGGACAACATCACCGTTGTCGTCGCCGACGTCGTCGAGGACGACGGCGAGGACACCAGCCCGCTCGTAGCCGGTGCCGCCGCGGAGAAGCAGGCCGTGCCGGGAGCCTTGGCCGCCCGTACCGGGCCGAACCCCCGGTACGGCGACCAGGACTCCCCGGCCGCCAGAGGCGCGCGAATCGGTCGGCACGGCCCCGCGCCGCGTGCCGAGAGCTCCGACAGCGTGGTGGACGAGGACACGCAGCCGCTCGCCCGGCGGTCGCCGCCCCGGCCGGCCTTCATCATCCTGTGCGTGGTGATCGTCCTGGCCATCGTGACCGTCTGCGGCTGGTTCTACCTGCACAACCGGTACTACGTCGGGGTCGACGGCGACCAGGTAGCGATCTTCGAGGGTGTCGAGGGGAGCATCGCCGGCTTCTCTCTGCACCGGTTCAAGGAGCCCTCCATACCGCTGAGCGATCTCAACGACGAGGGGAAGCTGCAGGTGGAGAAGGGCTACTCTGCCAGTAGTCTCAGCGAGATCCAGCGCTATGTCGCCAACCTGCGGGCCCAGTTCCCCGCCACGCACCCGGCCGACGCCAGCACAGCACCGACGGTGGCGCCGACGCCAGCGGGCAGCGACGGGGAGAAGAACGCCGGGGACGCTCAGGGCTCCCTGGGCGCTGTCACCAGCCCATCGGCACTCTGCGCCACCACTCCTGTCTCGAACTGTAACCCGGCCATCCCAGCGGCCCCGCCGGTCTCGACGCCTGGATGACGCCGACAGGATGACTGTTCTCCCTCCGCTTCGCGGCAAGGCGGTCGATCTCACGGGAACCTTCGCCCGGTTCCCGATACCGGCCGATGTCCATCTGCCGCCGTACCGTCGGCGAGAACTCTCCCTGCTGCTGTTCGCCGGCCTGCTCGCCACCGCCGCCCTGGCGGCCGTCGTGCTCGCCGTCGACGGAAAGATCACCACGTCGGTGTTCGTCTACGGCCTGGGCTTCAGCGCGCTGTGGGGGGTGGCCCACCTGGCCGTGCGCCGGTTCGCGCCGGCCGCCGACCCGGTACTGCTCCCGCTGGTCGCGGCCCTCAACGGCCTCGGCCTCGTCATGATCTACCGGCTGGACCTGGCCAAGGTGGAAGCCGCCGAGAAGGCCGGCAGAAAGATACCGTCCGGCGTCGCACCGTTACAAATGATATGGACGCTGCTCGCGCTCGTCGTCTTCGTGCTGGTGCTGGCGGTCATCCGGGACCACAAGACGCTGTCGCGCTACGCCTACACGGCGGGGCTGGTCGGCCTGGTCTTCCTGGTGCTGCCCGCGATGCCGGTGTTCGGCGCGACCATCAACGGCGCCCGGCTGTGGCTGCGGGTCGGGCCGTTCACCTTCCAGCCCAGCGAGATCTCGAAGATCATTCTTATGGTCTTCTTCGCCGGCTACCTGGTGAACAAACGCGAGGTGCTCTCGGTGGCCTCCCGGTCCTTCCTCGGGATCCACTTCCCGCGCGCCCGGGACCTCGGGCCGGTGCTCGTCGCCTGGCTCGCGAGCCTCGGCGTCCTCGTCGTCGAGAAGGACCTCGGCTCGTCCCTGCTCTTCTTCGGCATGTTCCTGGTGATCCTCTACGTCGCGACCGAACGGGCGTCCTGGGTGCTTATCGGGCTCGCCCTGTTCTCGCTCGGCGCGGTCATCTCCTACCACCTGTTCGGGCACGTCCAGGTCCGGGTGGACGGCTGGTTGCACGCGTTCGACGGCGACAACCCCACCAGCACCTCGTATCAGCTGGTGCAGGGCCTGTTCGGGTTCGCCGCCGGCGAGATCACCGGCACCGGGCTCGGGCAGGGCAGCCCACAGCGGGTCCCCTTCGCCAACACCGACTTCATCGTCGCGAGCATCGGTGAGGAACTCGGCCTCGCCGGGATCATGGCCATCCTCGTCATCTACGGGCTGGTTGTCACCCGTGGCCTGCGGGCCGCGCTCGGCGCCCGTGACCCGTTCGGCAAGATGCTCGCGACCGGCCTGGCCGCCTCGTTCGCCCTCCAGGTGTTCGTGCAGGTCGGCGGTGTCATGCGACTCATCCCGCTGACCGGCCTGACGCTGCCCTTCATCTCCTACGGAGGCTCTTCGATCGTCTCGAACGCGGCCATCATCGCGCTGCTGCTGCGGATCAGCGACTCCTACCGCCGGCCCGGCCCGGCCACCCCGGCCGCGCCGCTGTTCGACCCGAACGCCGTCGCCGACAGCCCCACCCAGGCGGTGCGGACGACGTGAACGCGCCCATCCGCAAGGTCGCCGTCGCCTGCCTGGTGCTGTTCACCGCCCTGCTGGTCAACGCCAACTGGCTACAGGCGAAGCAGGCTGGCGAACTGCGTCACGAACCGAACAACGCCCGCCAGATCACCGAACGGTTCGAACGGGAACGCGGCTGGATCGGCGTGGCCGGCGGGCAGGCGGTCGCGAGCTCGGTGCCGTCCGACGACGAGTACAAATACCAGCGGCAGTACCCGGCCGGGAAACTGTATGCCGCCGTCGCCGGCTACTACGGCCTGTACACCTCCGCCGGCCTGGAGAACTCCCAGAACGACATCCTCTCCGGGGAGGACGACCGCCTGTTCGTTTCCAAGGTTTCCGACCTGGTGACCGGACGCAAACAACGGGGTGGCAGTATCGTCACCACGCTGGTACCCCGGATCCAACAAATCGCGACCACCGCGCTCGGCAACCGTAAGGGGGCGGTCGTGGCGCTCGACCCGAAGACCGGCGAGATCCTCGCGATGGTGACCAGTCCGACATACGACCCGACACCGCTGGCCAGCCACGACGATGCCGAGGCCGGCAGAGCCGCCCGGGCACTGAACACCGACCCGGACAAGCCGCTGCTCAACCGCGCGACCCAGGAGACCTACCCGCCCGGCTCCACCTTCAAGGTGATCACCGCGGCGGCCGCGCTCAACGCCGGGCACCAGCTCGAGGAACGCATCGCCGCCCCCGACCAGCTCCGGCTGCCGCAGAGCAGGACCGTGCTGCCGAACTTCGGCGGCGAACGCTGCGGGGACGGCGACACGGACACTCTCATCCACGCTCTGACGATCTCCTGCAACACGGCGTTCGCCCAGCTCGGTATGGATCTCACCGACGACACCCTGCGCGCCCAGGCCGAGGCCTTCGGTTTCAACTCCACCATCCCCGGCTTCCCGCTGCCGCTGGTGCCCAGCGTGTACCCGCCCCAGCAGCTCGACAAGGCCCAGACCGCGCAGTCCGCCATCGGGCAGTTCGACGACCGGGTCACCCCGCTGCAGATGGCCCAGGTCGCCGCCGCCATCGGCAACAACGGGGTGATGATGCGGCCGTACATCGTCTCCGAGCTGCTCGGCCCGGACCTCAAGGCGCTCAGCCGCACCGAGCCGGAGGTCTACAAACGCCCCGTGAGCCCGGACGTCGCCGCCGCCCTGAACACGATGATGCAGAGCGTGGTCAGCAGCGGCACCGGTACCAAGGCGCGGATCCCCGGCGTCGCCGTCGCCGGCAAGACCGGCACCGCCGAGCACGGTGACAACGAGCCCCCGCACGCCTGGTTCATCGGCTTCGCGCCCGCCGCCAGCCCGAGCGTGGCCGTCGCGGTCGTGGTCGAGGACGGCGGCGGGGAGTTCGGCACCGGCGGCGCGGTCGCCGCGCCCGTGGCCCAACAGGTCATGAAGGCCGCATTGGATGTCCGGCAGTGACCGGCCCACCGCCGCCAGGCGTCCCGGGGCCGGGCCCGGGCCTGCCGGAATCAGGCGTCCCGGCACCGCGGATCCCCCCGGCACCGGGCGTCCCGGCACCAGGCGTCCCGGCCGCGGACGGGCGGGACGCGTTGCCGCCGTTCGCGGGAGCGGCCTCACCGGCCGCCGCGCAGCCTTTCGGCGCCTCGCCGAAAGGCACCGTTCTCGACGGCCGCTACCTCCTGGAAGGACGCATCGCCACCGGTGGGATGGGCGAGGTGTGGCGGGGTCTCGACCGCACCCTCGGGCGTCCCGTCGCCGTGAAGCTGCTGCGCCCGGAGTACGCCAGCGACGAGCTGTTCCTGGTCCGCTTCCGCGGCGAGGCCCGGCACGCCGCCCGGGTGTCGCATCCGGGTGTGGCGTCCGTCTACGACTACGGCGAGGTCGTCACCGATGGTGACCGCCCGACCGCCTACCTGGTGATGGAGCTGGTCGAGGGCGAGCCCCTGTCGGCGTTGCTGCACCGGGAGAAGCGCCTGTCCCCGGAGAAGACCCTGGACGTGCTCGGGCAGGCCGCGGACGCCCTGCAGGCCGCGCACACCCTTGGCGTCGTGCACCGGGACGTCAAGCCCGGCAACCTGTTGCTGCGGACCGACGGCGCGGTCAAGGTCACCGACTTCGGGATCGCGCGCGCGGTGGACGCCGCGCCGCTGACCGCCACCGGAATCATGATGGGCACCGCCTACTACGTCTCCCCCGAGCAGGCCTCCGGCCGGACGGTGACCCCGGCCAGCGACGTGTACTCCCTCGGCGTGGTGGCCTACGAGTGCCTGGCCGGCCGGCGGCCCTTCGACGACCGCAACCCGATCGTGGTCGTGATGGCGCACCAGCAGGACGACCCGCCGCCGCTGTCGCCCGACATCCCCGAGCCGGTGCGCAGCCTCGTCCAGGCGGCGATGGCCAAGGACCCGGCCCAACGGCCGTCGTCGGCCGGCTCGTTCGCCCGCACCGCCGCCACGATCCGTCGCAACCTGTGGAACGCGGACATGACCCGCCGGGCCACCAGCCCGCCGCCCGCGCCCCGGCCGGACCCCGCCGGGGATCCCACCGGACGCTGGCCCGGGCCGACGGGAGCACCCGGGCCGGCCGCGGGCGGGGCGGGGCCCAGCGGGGACCGGCCACCGTCCTGGACCCGCCGGCACACCCGGGCCGACAGCTTCTCCGAAGGGGATCAGCCGTACCGGGATGCCCGGCCGTCCTGGGACGCCGGCGCCGCCCACGACGGCCGCCAGCCCGACCAGGAACCGCCGGGGACGCCGACGGGCACGCCCCCGGCCGCCTGGGGCACGCCC
>NZ_CAKKTM010000015.1 GCF_920888515.1 Protofrankia sp. CiP1_Cm_nod1
GGCCCGGCGACGGCGGCCCCGCGGCCGGGCCGCGGAGGGCACGACGTCCGCGGGCAGGCGACGGCTGCCACTTCCAGTACTGATAGCACTACTGATCGCCACAGTTGCGATCACCGCGCTGGTCACCCGGTCGATCGCCGGGTCCAGCGGATCCTCCGAAGGCGCGCCGGCCCTGACCCGGGCGGTGCACGGGCCCGGATCCGAAGATGGCATCGTCACCGGTGACAGTACGACCGGGACCAGCGGTGTCACGGACGGCAGCCGGATCACCGGCGGCCCGGCCGGCCGCACGGACGCGGCCGGACCAGATGTCCGGGAAGCGTCCGCGGGTACCGGCCCGGGAAGCGGAAAGGCGAGCACGGGTGGCAGTCGTGACTGAGGTGTTCGGGACCGAACCTCGCCTGGTGGGCGGGCGCTATGAGCTGGGCGAGGTCCTCGGGTACGGCGGCATGGCCGAGGTCTACCGCGGCCGGGACGTCCGGCTCGGCCGCGAGGTCGCGGTCAAGGCGCTGCGGGCCGACCTCGCCCGGGACCCCACCTTCCTGGCCCGCTTCCGCCGCGAGGCGCAGTCCTCGGCCGCCCTGAACCACCCGGCGATCGTCTCGGTCTACGACACCGGCGAAGATCTGATCAACGGCACGACCGTCCCGTACATCGTGATGGAGTACGTGGAAGGCCGCACCCTGCGGGACGTGCTCCAGCAGGAGGGCCGGTTCACCGAGCGCCGGGCCATGGAGATCACCTCCGACGTGTGCGCCGCCCTGGACTACAGCCACCGGATGGGGATCATCCACCGGGACATCAAGCCCGCCAACGTCATGCTGTGCCAGGACGGCTCGGTCAAGGTGATGGACTTCGGCATCGCCCGGGCGACCACCGCGACCACGTCCAACATGACGCAGACCGCCGCGGTGATCGGCACCGCCCAGTACCTGTCGCCGGAGCAGGCCCGCGGCGTCCGGGTGGACGCGCGCAGCGACGTCTACTCGACGGGTGTGCTGTTCTACGAGCTGCTGACCGGGCAGCCGCCGTTCCGCGGCGACTCGCCGGTGGCCGTCGCCTACCAGCACGTACGGGAGAGCCCGCAGCCGCCGTCCAGCCACGACCGCACCATCACGCCCAACGCCGACGCGATCGTGCTCAAGGCGATGGAGAAGGATCCCGACGACCGCTACTCCACCGCCGGGCAGATGCGGGACGATCTCGAGCGGGCGCTGGCCGGCCGGCCCATCTACGCCCCTCCCCCCCAGCTCGACAACGACCAGCTCACCACCCGGCTGGGCGTCTCGCCCACGGCCACGGCGGGGACGCACCTGATCTCCCGCGGCCGCGGCGGCCCCTACGACAACGTCCCGGACGACCCCTACGGCCGCACCGGCGGCTACGACCGGGCCGGCTTCGGCGGCCCCGGGGGGGGCGACGGCGGGCCACCGCCGGAGAAAAGACGTTCGGACGCCTGGAAGTACATCCTCGCCGGCCTGTCCGTGGTGGCGGTGTTCGTTGTCGTCACCATCATCGCGACCAACATGCTCGGCGGCGGGGGCGGGAACGGCCACGACACCGCCGCCGACACCGCGACGATCCCGACGAACCTCATCGGGCAGAAGTACGAGACGGCCAAGAACAGCCTGAGCTCCGCGGGCTTCACCAACGTCATCTCGAAGCCCACCGACAACAACGAGCCGAAGGACCAGGTGCTCAACGTCGAGCCGGCCCCGGGCACCGCCGTGTCGAAGAGCGCGCAGATCACCCTCATCATCTCGAAGGGGCCGGGTGACCTCACCGTTCCGGACGTGGCGGGGCTGACGCAGGCCGCGGCCACCGCCAAGCTGAAGGCGGCCGGGCTGGTGGTGAAGACCTCCGCCTTTACCGACGCGACAACCCGCCGGGCCGGGCTGGTCGAGTCCAGCGAC
This sequence comes from Protofrankia sp. CiP1_Cm_nod1, assembly GCF_920888515.1. GTDB lineage: Bacteria > Actinomycetota > Actinomycetes > Frankiales > Frankiaceae > Protofrankia. The sequence continues at coordinate 1,914 of NZ_CAKKTM010000015.1, forward strand.
CCGGCGGCGGGGACGTCGATCACCCCCGGCGAACAAGTGATCATCTACGTGGTGAGCGCGCAGGCGACCGTCCCGAACGTGACGGACCAGCCCGTCGACCCCGCCAAGGGCGAGCTGGAGCGCTTCGGTTTCAAGGTCGTCCAGCAGGCTGTCGCGAGCAGCAAGCCGACGGGCACCGTCGTCTCCCAGAGCCCCGGCGGCGGCCTGGCGACCCGTGGGTCGACCGTGACGCTCTACATCGCCCAGCAGCAGCCCGCCGCCACCGAGATACCGACGTCGACACCGACCGCCACCACGACACCGAGCCAGACACCGTCGCCAAGCCCGACCCCCTCCAAGCGGGGCCTCGATGACGTGCTCAACCCCCCTGGCAGGGTGTAGCGGCGCTGCCCCCACGGCCGTCCCGTTCGAGGCACCCACCGGAGCCCCGACAGGGATCATCTGGTGGACCCCGCCGGGCGGCACCCTCCGTCAGGCGAAAGCTGCCTGACGGAGGGTCTCGACCTCGGCCGACAGCGTCGGCGCGACCGATAGCGCGGTGTCGTCCCCGCAGACCGACAGCCAGCGAGCCAGCAGCAGATGACCACCCTGCGTAAGCACCGATTCCGGGTGGAACTGGACACCCTCCAGCGGAAGGGCCCGGTGCCGCATCGCCATCACCACACCGCTGTCGGTCCAGGCGGTCACCTCGATCTCCGCCGGGAGGGTCGCCCAGTCCACCGCGAGCGAGTGGTAGCGGGTCCCGATGAACGGTGACGGCAGGTCCGCGAGCACCCCGGCCCCCTGGTGGCGCACCACGGACGTCTTGCCGTGCAGCAGTTCGGGCGCCCGGCCGACCGTCGCGCCGAAGGCGACCCCGAGAGCCTGATGCCCCAGGCACACCCCGAGCATGGGGATGCCGGCCGCCGCACACGCCCGGATCATCGGCACACTGACCCCGGCCGCCTCCGGCGTGCCCGGGCCGGGCGACACCAGCACCCCGGCGACGCCGAGGGTCGTCAGCTCGTCGACGTCGACCTCGTCGTTGCGGCGGACGACGCTGTCCGCGCCGAGCTGGCCCAGGTACTGCACCAGGTTGAACACAAACGAGTCGTAGTTGTCGACCACCAGGATTCGCATGTTCCTCCTCTTACCACCGAACCCGCCCCGCCACCGGGCCAGCCGCGGAATCCGGCGGATCCCTGGCGCGGGACGCGACGGTGGCCGGCCCGGGAGCGTCCAGCCGGGCCACGGTCGGTCAGTTGCCGTCGGTGGCGTTTGGCCCGGCGGCGGCAGTCGGCTCGGCGGCGGCAGTCGGCTCGGCGGCGGCAGTCGGCTCGGCGGCGGCAGTCGGCTCGGCGGCGGCCGGCCGCTGGGCCTTTGCCCGCTCCTCGTCACGCAGCGCGCGGCGCAGCACCTTGCCGATCCCGATCTTCGGCAGCGGCTCCGACCGGAATTCGATGATCTTCGGGACCTTGTAGGCGGAGAGCCGTTCGGAACAGTACGCCCGCACCTCGTCGACGGTGAGCGACGCGTCGGGCCGCAGCACCAGGAAGGCCTTCACCGTCTCGCCACGGTACGCGTCCGGGACGCCGATCACCGCGCTCTCGGCGACCTCGGGAATCCCGGCGAGCACATCCTCGATCTCGTTGGGCGAGATGTTGAACCCGCCCGCGATGATGAGCTCCTTCTTCCGGTCGACGATCTCGAACCAGCCGGCGGCGTCCATCTGGGCGACGTCGCCGGTGAACAGCCATCCGTCGTCGCTCAGCACGGTCCTGGTGGCCTCCGGGTTCCCCCAGTACCCGGCGAACACCTGCGGGCCCCGGATGAGCAGTTCCCCGGGCTCCCCCAACGGCACTTCCCGCGTGTGGTCCTCCAAGTCGACGATCTTCGCTTCGGTGGACGGGAAGGGCAGGCCGATCCAGCCGGGGCGGAGCTCGCCGCGCAACGGACCGGCATGGGTCACCGGGGATGCCTCCGTCATGCCGTAGCCCTCGACGACCGGGGTGCCGGTCGCGCCCTCCCACTGCCGCTGCAGCTCACCGGGCAGCTTCATCGCGCCGGAGATGCACCCGCGGATCGAGGTCAGGTCGACGTTCTTCGACCGGGGATCGTCCAGCAGCGCCCGGTAGATCGGCGGCACTCCCGGGAAAATGGTCGGACGATGCCTGGCGATGGCGTCGAGCACCAGAGCCACGTCGAATTTCGGTACGAGCACAACGTGTGCGCCGATCAGCATTCCCACTGTCATGCACAATGTCAGCCCGTACGCGTGGAACATCGGCAGGAGGGCGAGGACGACCTCCCGCCCGGCCTGCGCGTCGGCGAACCACGCCCGGCACTGCACGGCATTGGCGACGAGATTACGGTGGGTCAGCATCGCGCCTTTGGCCGGACCGGTCGTCCCCGTCGTGTAGAGCAGGACCGCGACATCGGACATGGCCACCGGCGCCGACGTCCGTACCGGTGCGGCCCGGCCACTGCGGTACACGTCGAGGAAAGCGTGGGCGCGGGCGCCGGCGGGCAGCTCCGTCACGATTTCGGCGCGTTTCCGGCGGGCCGGCGGAATGGGCAGCCGCAGCAGCAACTGGTCTTTTTTCGGCAGAAAGTCGGGAATCGATGTGGAGATCACCTCGCGGACCATGGTCCGGCCGGAGCGGCGGGCCGCCTCCACCACCGCGTAGGCACGGTCCAGACACACCACGTACTCGGCCCCGCAGTCGGCAAGCTGGTGGGTCAGCTCGGTCTCGGTGTAGAGCGGGTTGGCCTCGGCCACGACCGCGCCCAGCCGCAGGACGGCGTAGAAAGCAATCACGTGCTGCGGACAGTTCGGCAGAATGAGCGCCACCCGGTCACCCGCGACGACGCCGAGCCTCGCCAGGCCACCGGCGAACGCGTCGACATACTCGCGAAGCCGACTATAGGTCAGCGTCGTCCCGAAGAAGGAGATCGCCGGGTTCGCGGGAAACTCCGCGACGGCGTTCTCGAACATCTGGCCCAGCGTGATATCGGGGATCTCGACCGCGATGGGGACGCCGTCAGCGTACGACGACTGCCACGGCCGGTCAGCATAGGTGCCGGTCTCGAGCGTGCCGGTCTCCCGCTCGGTTGTCGATCCACCTGGCATCGCGGACACCTTCCCTTGTCGGACTGCGGTTGGGCGTCATTCTGGCAAGGAAGTGGCAGGGAAACAGCTCCCGGGAGGGGCGATTTCCCGATCACCGTCACGCACGGCCCCCGTGGCCGTCGCCTCGGCGCCCATGACGGTATCCACCGCCGTATCCACGGCAGCAGTCCACAACGTATCGACAATATTGTCACGTTTTGCCACCGACCCGGCACCCCGCCGGACGGCTCGTGCCCCGCCCCCTCCCACCCCGGCACGCCCATGCGCTCTTCCCGCCCCGGCGTTGACACGGCGCGCACGCTCCGGCCACGAACCACCACGCCAGCATCGGAACAGGGGCCGGCCAGAGCCGAGGCCGGGGCCAGGGTCGGAGCCGAGGTCGGGGCCAGAGCCGGGGTCGGGGCCAGAGCCGGAGCCGGAGCCGGGGAGCCCGTCGGGCGCGTCCCGGGACGCCCACGGCGCCGGAGCCCTGGGCCTGCCGGGACCGCCCGGATTCCCGGCTCCCGAAGGCGGGCGCGGGAAATCAGGAGCATCTGCTTCCGCCCTTCCGGGTGCCCCGACGCGTCCCGGCACAGTGGATGTCTACCCTGTGAAATGGGCGATCCGTACCCGTGCGGCCTACCGGCCCACCGGCGGCACGGGCGGCACTTCGCCCATGGTGATCATACAGTGCACCGAGGAGCTCTGAAGTGCCCGTTTCCCGGCGTCGCAAGAAGAAGTCGACCAGCGCACCACCCCAGGCCACCCAGCCGCGCAAGCGCAAGCCACCGTCGCCGCCCTGGGTGGGTGCGCTGATCCTCGCGCTCTTCCTGATCGGTATCACCTGGCTGCTCGTCTACTACTTCTCCAACGGGGACATCCCCGGAATGGGCGGCCTCGGCGCCTGGAACATCCTCATCGGCTTCGGCTTCGTCGTGATCGGCCTCGGCGTCTCCACCCAGTGGCGCTAGGAGCGCCGGTCAGGTAACCATACGTATCCCCGCGAACGGTGGCGCACCTCGATGGACGCCGGCCACCGGAGAAGATCGGCGTAATTTTGTCGTTGTGTACGCTTTTGCGGCCAAAAAGCGTACACAACGACAAACTCGCCTGGATCATGGCCTGTGCGGGTGGTCGTGGATGGGATTCGCACCACTTGGCCGGCACTCCAGGCCTTCGCCAGCGGGCCTTTCCCCGGCGGGTCCTCGATCTCCCGCAGATCCACCGGTCTCCCGCAGATCCGCGGGCGCCCGGGTCGGCGGGCGCCCGGGTCGGCGGGTACCCGGGTCGGCGGGTACCCGGGTCGGCGGGTACCCGGGTCGGCGGGTACCCGGGTCGGCGGGTACCCGGGTCGGCGGGTACCCGGGTCGGCGGGTACCCGGGTCGGCGGGTGTCCGCCGGGCGGATCCGGCTGGGGACCGGGTTGATCGCCGGGCGGCCGCGCCGCGGGATGGACGGAACTTCCACCGGTGTTATTCATCCCCAACGGTTGTCCACAGTGTGGATATCGTCGCGGGTGAGCATCGTTATGGGTGAGCACCCGCGGACGCACCGCTGCAGGCGACGCCACGGCGCTCCATGACACACGGGGATATACCGGAACATTTATGGAAATACGGGCCGCGACCGTGACGCGCGGGGCGCAACAGGTCAGGACGCCGGGGCGGGCCCGGGCTCGCCCGCGGCCTCCTCGGCCCGGATCACGTGCATGACCGCGTTGATGAGAGCCAGATGGGTGAACGCCTGCGGGAAGTTCCCCAGGTGCCGGCCGGTGCTCGGGTCGAGCTCCTCCGCGTAGAGGTCCAGCGGGCTGGCGAAGCTCAGCAGGCGCTCGCAGTGCTGCCTGGCGCGGACCACCTCACCGATCTCCACCAGGGCGGAGATCAGCCAGAACGAGCACATGAGGAAGGCGCCCTCAGCCCCGGTCAGGCCGTCGTCGGTCTCCTCCACGCGGTAGCGCAGCACCAGGCCGTCGACCGTCAGCTCGTCGGCGATCGCGAGGACAGTCGCGCGTACCCGTGGATCGGTCGGGGGCAGGAATCCCAACAGCGGCATGAGCAGCAGCGACGCGTCCAACGCCTTCGAGCCGTAACACTGGGTGAAGACTCCGCGCTCGTCGAGACCGTTCGTACACACGTCGGTGTGTATCTCGTCGGCGACAGCCGCCCAACGGGCCGCGGTCTTGGCGTCCCCGCGCATCGCGGCCAGCCGCCGGCCCCGGTCGGCGGCGACCCAGCACATCACCTTCGACGAGGTGAAGTGCCGTAGTTCCCCCCGCACCTCCCAGATGCCGCAGTCCGGCTCCCGCCAGTGCTCGGCGGCGGTCTCCACCAGCCTGACCAGCACCGGCCACAACCGCTCCGACAGATAGTCGCGCGAGCGGGTGTGCAGGTAGACCGAGTCGAGGATCGCGCCCCACAGATCGTGCTGGCGCTGGGAGAACGCCGCGTTGCCGACCCGGACCGGGAACGCCCCGTCGTAGCCGGACAGATGCCCGAGGATCTGCTCGTCCAGCCGGCTCTCGCCACCGACCCCGTACATGATCTGTAGGTCGTCGCCGTTCTCGCAGACGTCCGCGATGAACGAGAAGAAGTCGTTCGCCTCGTAGTCGAGCCCCAGGGTGTACAGGCCCCACAGCGCGAATGTGGAGTCACGGATCCAGCTGTACCGGTAGTCCCAGTTACGCTCCCCTCGCGGCGTCTCCGGCAGGGACGTGGTGGACGCCGCGAGCAGCGCCCCGGTCGGGGCGTAGGTCAGGCCCTTGAGCGCCAGCGCGCTGCGCTGCAGATGCCCACGCCACGGGTGGTCCGGGAAGACCCCGCGGGAGAGCCACTGCCGCCAGAACGCGGTCGTCCGCGTCACCGCCGCGATCGCCTCCGCGTAGCTGGTGGGCAGGAAGGGGTCGCTGGCCCGCCAGGTCAGGGCCACGAAGGCCGTCCCGCCTTCGGCCAGGGTGGTCCTCGCGTGTGCCCGGCGGCCGTCGAAGCCCAGCCGGAGATCCGTCCGCAGCCGCAGGGTCAGCTCGGGATGCGAACGGATCCGTGGGCCGGGCCGCTCCGACGGGCCGCGCCGGCCGTCGTCCGGCTTGCCGCTCGGTGGCACGGCGCCATCGGCCCACACTCCTGTGCCGCCACGGACGGTGACCGCGCTGCCGTAACCGGCGTCCTCGTACGCCCAGCTCGCTGGCCGGCGGCCGTAGTCGAAGTTGGGCTCGCACAGCAGGGCGAGATCGACGGTGCCGTGCTCACAGCGCGCGAGCCGGAGCAGGACGTGTTCGGCGTCCCAGTCCGTCGGGGTACGCCGATGGGTGTTGGACCGCTGTTGGGTGCGGTGCCAACGTCCGACAATGAGACAGTCGGTGACGATGAGCCAGCCGTTGGGTGTCTGCCAGGTGGTCTCGAGGATGTTCGTGCCCGGCAGGTACCGGCGCCCGGCCGGGATCATCGTCCGCTCCGGGCCGAACCGGAAGCCGCCCGCCGACCGGTCGATGACCGCGCCGAACACCGACGGATCGTCCGGACGCGGCAGGCACATCCACTCGATGTTGCCGCTCGGGGCGACCAGACATGTGGTCTCACAGTCGGAGAGGAAGCCGTATTCGGCGATGGGCGGGAACGGGCTGACGCTGCCACGCCGGGTGGGCGGCGACACGGTCTGGAACGCTGTCTGGAACGAAGCCACGTCCGCTCTTCTCCTTCTCCGGCCGCAGGCCCCGGCGGCGGGGTGCGGTACACAGGGCCAGGCCGTCATCTGACGTGACGTTGAGAAAGCGGATAGTAATCGCCATGAAGATCGACCATGCGCAGGCCGGGCAGCGGCACGGCCCGCGCGGGCCAACGGCGGCGCTGCCCGGACGGCCGTCGGCCCCCAGACCAACGGCCACGCTGCCCGGACGGGGCCCGTCGGCCCGCGGGCCGACGGCGATGCTGCCCGGGCCGCCGGATGTGCTGTGCTGGGCGACATGCGGGATGAGGACTTCGCCGACCGGGACATCGCCGGCGCCGGACGCTCCGACGGCACCGACGGCGGCCATACCGGCGCCGATGTGGGCGACGCGCGTGCGAGTGGCACGGGGGCGGACGGCGCGGGCGGTACCGGTGCCGGCCGCGCCGGTGGGGCCGGCGCGCACACCTGGTCGCCGTCCTGGTGGCGGGTGGCCGGGTGCGCCCTCGCCGGCGCGTTCCTGCTCG
>NZ_CAKKTM010000016.1 GCF_920888515.1 Protofrankia sp. CiP1_Cm_nod1
GCGCACACCTGGTCGCCGTCCTGGTGGCGGGTGGCCGGGTGCGCCCTCGCCGGCGCGTTCCTGCTCGCGGCCGGTGCCGTGGGCGCGCTCGCCGCCCGTCTGGGGCCGCTGGACGGCCCCGGCCGGCTGCTGGTCGGGATCGTCGGGGCCGGGCTGTTGCTGCTGGCCGGCCGGGACGCCCTGGCCCGACCGGCGCTGCATGTGGATCAGGGCGGAGTCGACCTGGTGGACGGCATCCACCGGCGGCACCTGCCATGGGCCGCCGTGCTGCGGGTACGCGCGGGCACCCTGACGCGCAGCCGTCGCGCCGTGCACGTCCGCGTCCTCACGGTCGAGACGATCGACGGCCCGCTCATGCTCAGCCGCCGTCAGCTCGGTGCCGAGCCCGAACGGGTCGCCGAGACGGTGGAGGAGATCCGCCTCCGCCTGCGCTGACCCGATACGCAAGCCGCCCGGCTTCCCCTATTCGGGGTGATACCGAAAGCATCCGAGGTACTGGCCCGCGGGCCCGGGGAACCACGTCCACACCAGGACAACCGGACGGGGAATCCTCACGTCAGAAGCATCCGGCCGCCACGGCCAGGGGCCGGAAGCCGCCGGGCCGCTCCTGAACGAATATCGGTGGCGGTTACGTCACCGTGGAAGTCCGGGCGACCGCGATGAGCAGCAATGCGGCGAGAACAGCACCCACCGCGGCCGCCTGCGCCCATCCGCGGCGTGCCGGCACATAGGCGTAGATCGCCCCCACCGCGAGCCCGGCCGCGAGACCACCGATATGGCCCCATTTGTCGATGTTCGGAATGGTGAACGTGATGACCAGATTGATGCCGACGATGATGAGGATCGCCGAGGTGTCGACACGCAGCCGTCTGGCGATCACGTAGTACGCCGCGAAGAACCCGAACACCGCGGTGGACGCCCCGACCGAGAACACGTCCCGTCCGTTGATCAGATAACTGAGCGTATTTCCGCCGACGGCACAGACGACGAACAGGGCGAGATAGCGCACCCGGCCGAGGATCTGTTCGAGCTGGGTGCCGAGCAGGTACAGCGCGTACATGTTGAACAGGATGTGCAGGATGCCCGCGTGCAGGAAGGCCGCGGTCAGCAGCCGGTAGTACTCGTCGTTGAGCGCTATGCCCTGGCCGTCCAGGGAGTAGTCCCCCGTGAAGGCGTTGTCGAGATTCCCGCTGGCCAGGCCCGGCAGCCCCTGCAGGACGTACGCGGCCACGCAGAGCCCGATGAGCACCTGGGTGAGCAGCCCGGGACGCCTGGCCATGGCCCGCCCGCCCAGCGAGGTGACCGGCCGCCGGGAGGCGGCGCCACGGTGTGGCGCCGCGGCGCCCTCCTGCGGACAGTGGAACCCCACAGCCGCCGGACGCATGCACTCCGGGCAGATCGGACGCCCGCACCGCTGGCAGGAGACGTAGGTTTCCCGGTCGGTGTGCCGGTAGCAGTAGGGGACGGGACGGGGATGCGCCGCCGGCCCCCGCTCCGGCTGGCCCGTGGGCCGGGAGCCGGTGGCGGAGGGGGCGTCCGGCGTCCAGCCGTCAGAGGGGTCCGAGGACCCGCCCGCGGGCCGCCAGCCGGCTGGCTCCGGTGGCTGCCCGGACGCGTGGTGGTACCCGGGCACCTGATGCCGGCGCGGGCCGGCTGCCCAGGCGGTGCCGGCGCCCACCGCCCGGCGGGGATCCGGGACACCCGGATCCCCTGGTCTCGACCAGGGTGGGTTCATCGCAGCGGTCCCGACACCTTCGCTTCCCCGTCCGCCTTCCCGTTCCCGCCGGCCGCTACGCCTGCCGGCGTTCGACGACGACCTGCGTGATGACGATGTCGTCGGCCGGGCGGTCCTGCGGCCCGGCCGGCGCCTTGCTGATCGCGTCGACGATGTCGGTGCCGCTGGTGACCTCACCGAAGATGGTGTGCTTGCGGTCCAGCCAGTTCGTCGGGGCCACGGTGATGAAGAACTGGGAGCCGTTCGTCCCCGGGCCCGCGTTCGCCATCGCCAGCAGGTACGGACGGGAGAAGCTCAGCTCCGGGTGGAACTCGTCGGCGAACTTGTACCCCGGGCCGCCGCGGCCGGTACCCAGCGGGTCACCGCCCTGGATCATGAAACTCGGGATCACCCGGTGGAAGATCGTACCGTCGTACAACGGCGCCTTCGTCTTCTCACCCGTCCGGGGGTCGGTCCACTCCCGTGTACCCGTGGCGAGACCGACGAAGTTCGCCACCGTCTTCGGCGCGTGGTTCTTGAGCAGCAGGATCTCGATGTCACCCTGCGTAGTCTTCAATGTAGCGTACAGCGCCTCGGCCATGAGCCTCTCTTCCGTCGTACCGGTAGCGGCTGATCGCCGGTGACGCCGAATGTCGCGTCGCAGGTCCAACGATCGCCATGCTGGTAATGCTCCGCCGATCGTATGCGTCCGGCCGTACGCGACCGGTCGCGCGGGACCGTCCATATGGGACCGGGCCGTGTACGCCGCGTTCCGGCCAGAACCGGCCAGGGCTGGCCAGGGCCGGCACGAGCTGGCAAGGACCGGCACGAGCCGGCAAGGACCAGCCAGGGCCAGCACGAGCTGGCAAGGGCCGGCACGAGCCGCGGCACGAGCTGGCATGGCTGACAGCCCTGCCGGCGGAGCCGGGCTCAGACGCCCGCCGTCGGGCAGCGGCGAGTCCGCCCTGGCGATATCCAGCGATACACCAGGAGCGAATATTTTGTCACGATTAGCATACTGGTTGTGCTTAGCCCAATTGTGGGTAGAGGAAGATTCAGCAGACCGTAACGCGAGTTGCGCGAAGGGAAGCCGATGAGCAACAAGCGAGAGAGCAGACGGTGGCGTGGTCACGATTCTTCCGTGACCGAGACGCCCGCAGGGCTCCGTTTCGGGCCGCTGGTAGTGAACCGGGCCCGCGGTGGCCGCGATTCCTCCCCGACCGAGGTGCCCGCGGAGCACCGTTTCGGCGCGCTGGCAGGCCGGGCCCGGCGCGGCCACGAGCCTTCCCCAGGTGAGACGCCCGCGAGGCCGGCCCCGCATGCTCCGCGAGCCCAGCAGGCCCCGTGGGCCCAGCAGGCCCAGGCTGCCCGGTCGCTGACGGAGAAGATCTCCCGCGCGGCCGAGCAGGTGCCCACCGAGAAGATCCCGGCCGCGTCCAGCGCTGTCACCGACCGTGCTGGCAAAGCGGCGACGCAGGCCGCCACCCTGGCCAGCACGATGTCCGGACGCGCCGGGCAACAGATCGACAGAACCCGCTCCCAGCGCGCCGTCCACCGGGAGGAAAAAGCGCGTGCCCACGCGGAGAAGACACAGCACCTCCTCGAGCAGCAGCTGGCCAGAGCCGAGCACAAGCTCCAACGGATACACCGCCGCCGGCGGCGCGGCATGACGGCGATCCTGCTGGTCGGCGCGGGCGCGGCAAGTGCCGCGGCGGCGGCCCGCGGCGGCGTCCGACAGCCACGGCCAACCGGGCCCGAGGACACGGCCACGACGGCGACGGCGGGCCCTGGCGCCGAATCACCCGACATCGGGTGGAACGACCCGGAGAGCACCCGTCCGACAGTGTGAGCGGATAGCTCAGCGCCTCGGGAAACACCGGGCACGGCGCCCGTCCGGATCTTGCTCCAGCATCATCCACGGTCGCGGACGGCGGCCAGGGGCAGGCCGACGCGGTAGGCGGCCGGAGCACTCTCCGGTACGGCCGGACGTACCGGTCGTACCGGAGGGATCCGCCGGTACGACGACCCGAGCGGCGGACGCCTGTCCGGTTCGCCGTTGTTGGGCCACATCGCCATCGCCCGCTCAGCCTGCGCGACAATGGTCAGTGACGGGTTGACGCCGAGGTTGGCCGATATCGCCGCGCCGTCGACGACATGCAGGCCGTCATGTCCGAACACCCGCTGATAGGGGTCGACGACCCCGTTGGACGGGGAATCCCCGATCACGGCGCCACCGAGTATGTGCGCCGTCAGCGGAATGTCGAAGATTTCCGTCAGCGTACCGCCGGGAAAACCGTCGATGCGCCGGGCGACCCGCCGGGTCGCGTCGTTTCCGGCCGGAATCCAGGTCGGGTTCGGCTCGCCGTGGCCCGGCCTGCTGGTCAGCCCGTGCCCGCCGAACAGGCCCCGTCGACGGGCAACCGTGAGCGAGTTGTCCCGGGACTGCATGACCAGCGAAATCATGGTGCGTTCCGACCAGCGCCACGGCAGCGGTGCGTAGAGGAACAGAAACGGATGACGCAACGCTTGACCGACGAATGTGAGCCATCGTGGTACCCGCCGGCCGCCGTCCGTCATGAGGGTGGCCAACAGAGCCAGCGCGTTGCTGCCCCGGCCGTATCGGACGGGCTCGATATGGGTGTCCGCGGCCGGGTAGAAGGAGGACGTTATCGCCACGCCCCTGGTGATCCGCTCGTCCGGGCGGAACCTGGTGGCGCCGATGATGGATTCCGAGTTCGTCCGGGTCAGCGTGCCGACCCGCGCCGAAAGCGCCGGCAGCACTCCGGTGTCCCGCATCGTGAGCAGGAGCCGCACGGTACCGAGCGTCCCGCCGGCGAACACCACCTGGCGCGCCCGCCACGTCCGCCGCCCACGGCGCACCCAGGATCCGGTACGTACCGTCTCCACCTCGTAGCCACCGTCGGGGTAGCGACCGGCGGGGTAGCGACCGTCGGTCAGCGGGCGCACGGTGGTGGCCTCGGTGCCGGGAAAGACCTGGGCGCCGATCTTCTCGGCCAGGTAGAGGTAGTTGCGGTCAAGGGTGTTCTTGGCGTTCCAGCGACAGCCGGTCATGCACTCGCCGCACTCACGGCATCCGGTGCGGGTCGGCCCGGCACCCCCGAAATAGGGGTCCTCGGTTTCCACACCGGGTTCCTTCCGGCCGTCCCGGCCGAAGAAGACACCCACGTCCGACAGCTTGAAGGTATGTCCGGCACCCATTTCTTCGGCGACCGCCCGGTACACCTCGTCGGCGTAGGTGACCGTCGGGTTCGTCACCACTCCGAGCATGCGTTCGGCCTGATCGTAATAAGGCGCCAGTTCCTCGCGCCAGTCGGTGACATGCCGCCACTGCGGGTCAGTGTAGAACGCCTCCAGCGGACGGTAGAGCGTGTTCGCGTACACCACCGAGCCGCCGCCGACAGCAGCTCCGGACAGTACGAGCACACGGCCGAGCATGGTGAACTTCTGGAACCCGTGGCAGCCCAGCCGGGGTGCCCACAGATAACGGCGGATGTTCCAGCTGGTCCGGGGCAGCGCGTCGGGAGGAAACCGGCGGCCGGCCTCCAGAACGATGACCCGGTACCCCTTTTCCGCGAGCCGGAGCGCGGCGACGCTGCCACCGAACCCGGAACCGATCACGATCACGTCGGCATCCATAGCCGCGGACGCCCTCTCGACCGGCTCACCCGCCCCGGCGCGAGACTCCTCCGATCCGGCACGAGACTCTTCCGATCCGGCACGAGACTCTTCCGATCCGGCACGAGACTCTTCCGCCCCGGCACGAGAAAGGACCGGCAGCCGCCAGCGCCCAGCCGTCCAGCGCCCAGCCGTCCAAGGCCCGGTCGTCACGGCGGGCGCGCACTTCCCCGCACCGTCGCGAGCCTTCTCGCGACGAGGGAACCGGCCCTGGCGCGCCGCACCCCGGGCGGTCGTCCCATCGGTCGCACTGTCGCGCGCACCGCCACCGGACATACGCTCACCCCCACCACGTGTATCCCGCGCCCAGGAGATCGCCGTCCCGCGCGGGCCCTGTTCGGCGGGAGCCTGCTCAGGCCTACGCGGAAGCCCCGACCTGTGGGCCCGCGGTCTCCCATCATCACCGCATCGGCCACGAAGGCAACACGCCTGCCCAGCGGCAGACCGGCCGACGTTCCAGACAGCCGTCAGTGGCGGTCGAGCCTGGAGCGCCGGTCAAGCAGCGCGCATCCCGTCCACAACCGCCCGTACAGGCCACGATCCAGGCAAGTTTGTTGTTGTGCACGCTTTTTGGCCGCGTCAACGTACGTCAACGTACACAGCAACACACTCGTGCCGATCTTCTCCGGTGACCGGCGGCCATCGACGCGCGCCGCCGGTCATGACGGATACGTACGGTAACATGACCGGCGCTCAGGCAGCACCGGTGGCGCGAGGTGGACGGGCGCGAGCCTGCGCGGCTCCGGCGGCCGCCGCCTGCTCTATCGCGGCAAGTTCCGGCAGGCCGGACGGGACCCGCAGTGGTACCGCCACGGGCGACGGGGCCGCCGCCGGCGCGGCCGCGGTGGCCGGGCCGGCACGATGATCAGTGGCGGCAGGTGCCGGGGCCCACGACCGGCACGACCGGCACAGGCATTCCGCGGACGACGCCGGCAGATGGTCCAGCCGTCGCAACACATGATCGACGGGATCGTCCACCCGGCCGGCTCCGGCGCCGGCACCCATGGTGTCCACCAGGTGCATGGCCAGTTCCGCCGCGTTCCACGAGCCGGCGACAAGGATGCGGACGATCCGGTCCCGGGCGGCGGCAAGGGTCTGCGGGTCACGTCGGATGGCCCGGGCAAGCGTGACGACGACCTGCCCGGCCGCCTCGGCGACCAGCCGCTGCGGGGAGGCAGGCCAGGCCTGGCTGTTCCCCGCGGAAGCCGGCCCGCTCCCGTCCGCCGGCGCCGCCCCAGCCCGCACGCTCCCGCCCGGCACGGTTCCGCCCGGCACGGTTCCGCCCGGCACGGTTCCGCCCGGCTGGCTCCCGATCACCGGAATGACCCGGTCCTGGACGACCGCCGCGTCCGAGGTGGTCGTCGTGCCCGGTGCGCCCCCGGTCTGGTCGCTCCTGGGCGGCTGCTCGGTTGCGGAGCGGGCGTTTCCGGGCTGAGCGCTTTCGGGCTGAGCGCTTTCGGGGAATTCGGGCTGTGCGCTTCCGGCTGCCCCCGCACCAGGCACGGACGAGGTGTCCGCGGCCGGGGCAGCACCGGATCGCGGAACGGAAGGCGACGTCATCATGTTCGTGGCAGGGCCCACCGGAGGCACGGCCGTGGAGAAGGAGTCAGCGGGGACGGACGCGGTGACCACGGAGTTGTCCCCGACCACCATCAGCGCCTTGGCCATCGCGGCGCCCGTGATGCGGGCGCGGCGTCGGGCGGCGGCGCTCGGTCGGTCCGAGGCGGGCCGCGGGCCGGCCCGGCGACGGGACGCCACGGTGGCCGGCGTGGCGT
>NZ_CAKKTM010000017.1:0-9630 GCF_920888515.1 Protofrankia sp. CiP1_Cm_nod1
ACGGTGGCCGGCGTGGCGTCGGCTCGCTGGCTCCTCGGATACGCCGCGGCCATGCTGGCCGCGGCAGCCGGAGCAGCCGGGCCAACCGGAGCAGCCGTGGCAGCCGTGGCAGCCGGAGCAGCCGGGCCAGCCGGAGCAACCGGAGCAACCGGAGCAACCGGAGCAACCGGGCTAACCGGGCTAGCCGGGCTAGCCGGGCCAGCCGGGCCAGCCGGGCCAGCCGGGCCAGCCGGAGCAGCCGGGCCAGCCGGGCCAGCCGGGCCAGCCGGGCCAGCCGGGCCAGCCGGAGCAGCCGGAGCAGCCGGAGCAGCCGGGCCAGCCGGGCCAGCCGCTACCGGAGTATCAGTCACCACCGGGGCTGGTCCGCCCGTGCGGACCTGACCGGACATGGTCAGCGCGAAGCTCGCGGGCCGGCGAACGGCGGGCCTGCTCAGCCCGAGCAGCCAGCCCAGATTCCGCAACAGCCGGATCTGCCGCTGCACGTGGGTACGGCTGTAGCCGGTCTCGGAGGCCAGCGTCACAAGCCCCGGAGAGCAGACCGCCACGGATCCGTCCAGGCCCGGGACCACCAGCTCGCCGACGCGGAGGCCACAGTGGCTGGCGAGCGCGAGCGCGACCAGCTTGGCGGCGCGCGGGAGGCGCGAGCGCAGCACCGCGCGTTGCCAGGCCGAGGGATCCGCCACTGGTGTACCGGAATCGGGCGTGGGCATGAGCACCAGCACGCCAGGGATGGCAAGCTGCCTACCGGCCGCGGCCTTCGCATCCGACACCTGTGTGTTGTCGGCCACATTCCTCCTTCCGGCCAGTTGGTATCGACCAAACAGCGCGTCCCGCTGACGGCGGAGGGCTTCCCGTCGGGAACTCCACATCACCGGAGACGCCACGTCACATCACGTCGTGCCACATCGCCAGGGACAGCGTCCGACATGACGGCGGATGCCTTGGCCTATGGCGTATCTGATGGATGTTCGGTCGCGCGGGCGACCGCCCGGACGACCAACATCCATCGGACACACTCTGGACCAAAGACGGAACGACCGCGTTCCCGGCGCGTCACCGACGGCCCGGATTCCTCCGTCACCGTCGGGTCAGAAGTGACACGATCATATTTGCCGGTGCTCCCGGGGCTCCCACCGATTCCGGGATGCCTGCCGGATCAGTCACGCTGATCCGGCAGGCCCGGAAGTTGATCCGGTGGGCCCGGGTGCACGCCCCCACCCTCATTCCTCAATCCAAGATCCTATTGTCGGATGCGCCGACATCGTTCGATCCGCGTTCAAGCAAGGTACTCCGTCAGCAAGAACGACGAGGCGCCCGCCGACCACCATCGCCACACGAGGACAACACAACTTCACGAAGTCGTTGTGTCAGAATTGGGTAACTGATTCATTTCTTTTGGCGGTCATCTCAACCGTCCACGCAAGGAGAGAGGCGGACAGCAGAGCCCGCCCAGATGATCCATCACCGGCGACGAAGCGCCCCAACCACCACAAAATCATCGGATACCCAAAATAACACATCGAACGACCGGGTCACGAATCCAAAAGATCAACAAATCGGGCACGACAGGGACCGGGACGGGCCACACGGCGCCTCAACCGCATCCTGTAGAAAGACAAAACAAAACGCTACGCAACGAAAACATGATCGAACCAGTGGTCGTCGAGCCCTGCCCCCAGTCCGGACGAGCAACCGCTTATGTCACGGTCCGAGGCGACGGAACAGCCATGATCGGTTCTTCCGGAGCCAACCGACGCGGCCCGAGATCGGCGGAATCGAGAGTAGCGAGCCCGAGATCATCCTGATAGCCGCGGCCAAGGGTGCGACGCTCGAGATCAAGAAGGTGCCGCTTACGGCCGAGACCACCGGCGTACCCCGTCAGAGAGCCGCTGGAGCCGATCACACGATGACACGGAATGATGATCGGAAGCGGATTACGACCGTTGGCGAGCCCCACCGCGCGGAAGGCCGACGGCCGCCCGACAGCTCTGGCGATCTCCGCGTAGCTGCTGGTCGCACCGTAGGGGATGGCCGCCACCGCCTCCCACACCGCGCGCTGGAACTGCGTGCCGACCGGATGCAGCGGGACGTCGAAAGTAAGCAGATCACCGATGAAATACGCCTCGAGCTGTTCGATCACGTCCCGCAGGGACGCCGGATCCGGCTCGATGACCTCCGGCCACCCGGAGCCCGCCGCCCGCTCCCCCATGTGGACCGCGCACAGGCCAACATCATCACCAGCGAGCAGCAACGGCCCCAGCGGGGAGCTCATCCTTGCATATCGGGTAACGCCCTCCACGCGCCCTGACGCTACCGTCCAGCTACTACAGGGGGAAACGACTGCGTCACAACAGCCCAGGACACACGCGAAGATCACATGTTCACGACCGAAGAGTCAGCGAACATGATCCGCTGAGATAGTCATCCGCAAGATCGCAGGATGTCGTCGCGTACTCGGCGACGCTGGCAACCGCGTCCGCCTCCGGGCGGGAGCCCAGCCATGCCACCAGCAACAGCCTGCGCAACAGGACGAACGTCGCGATCATGCCCTCCTCCTCGGCCGACACGGGCATGTGCTGTCGGTAGGAGGTGAGCCAGGCATCGACGAGGCCGCCCACCTCGGGCCGATGCTCGATGAAGGACAGGGACGCGGCCAGGTCGAAGAGGTACCAGCTGAACCCGCAGTCGTCGAAGTCGATGACCGTTGGCTCCTCCGACCGCCCGTCGACCAGCAGGTTCGCCAGGCGCATGTCCGCGTGGACGAGACCGAACCGGTCCGGCCCGGTGCCGAACCGCTCGATCCTGCGGCGGATCTCCTCGGCCGCCCGCGCCAGGACGGCGATCCCGTCACTGTCGATCATCTTCGGCCCGTTCCGGTCGCCGTTGGCTGCGATGCGAATCCCGTCCTGCCACCTCCCCCACCGGCCCTCCGATCCGAGGGTCGTCCGCCACGTCCAGGCGAACCGGGTGAAGCCAGCCGGTGGCTGCCAGGCACGGGCATGCTGGTGCAGCCGCGCCGTGATCTCACCCAGCGCACCGAACCCACGCAGGAGGCCCGCGGCGTCCGACGGATGCGGCGAGGATCCCCGCACCCACTCGAAGAGCGCCGCATAGCGCGGCCCACCGGAACCAGCCGACCGCGCCCCCGGGACGGGTGGGTCATGCGCGATCGCGGTTACCAGTTCCCCGTCACGGCTCGGAACCACCCGCGGCGTACGGATGACGCCGTCATGACGCAGCGCCTGGATCCAGGCCAGCTCCGAAACGATCTCCTCAGGCGGGTGGTAGCCGGGCCGGTACAGCCGTAATGCCCACCGGCACCCCCCGGCCAGGTCGTCCACCTGGTATGTGATGTTCTCCGAAACTCCCAGCAGACCGACGACGGGAGCAACTCCAAGATCATATGAGGTGAGCGCCTGCTCGGCCAGCGCATGTGCCCGGTCGAGGCCAGGCCACCCGGGGTCGGGAAGCACAGCGCTGATCGTAATCAGGTGACACTCCGCATCCGACAGTCGACGGGAACGGACAGGCCATCGGGGATGGGCGGGTCATCGGGGATGGGAGAAGGTGCGCGGAGCCCTGTAGCCGGTCGTGTGCCATCGTCCGTCCCGGGAGAAAACCTCGTCCACGGGCCGCGTACCGTTCCGGTGACGGAAAACGCTTATCACCCTTTTTCCGGAATCAACGGATTGGTCGCGAAGTAGTACGTCGTCCGGCTCATCATGACTCCTTACGTCGGATCCGCCGCCTGCGTTCCGTGTGTCTCCACTCCCTACGTCGGATCCACTCCCTGCGTCAGATCCACGGCGCCGGCCGAAACAGGTACCCGGACGAGGACCGCGTCCTGTTCCGCGTCGGGTTCGCTTCGACGCGCCGCGCTGGCACCGGGTAACCGAGCCTGCTCGTACAGCGCGTGCCCGATCGTTTTCGCGTCGAAGCTGTCATCAGCGTCTGGCCGACGTGCCACCGTCAGTGATAACGTTGCTGCGCGAATATCTGGTTCCGCCCCGGCGGCCTGCGCCAGGAAACGGTCCACGGCGGCATTCTGTTCAGCGGTGGGCGTGAGCCCTCCGTCACCGGCCTACCCCGTCGCACCCGCCGAGCCGGCGGTCGCGCCATCGGCGATGGGCGGCGCACCGTCGGCGTTCACGGCCCCCTCGCCCGTCGGCGGGTGCCGGCCCGGGAAGTTCCGCGACAGTGTGCTGGTGCGTACCCGCAGGCTCCGGATGTCGGCGGCCAGCGACGTAAGGCGGGTGCCGCCGGTTGCCGGCGCGGAACGGAGCCGCCCCCCGGTCAGGACCTGGCCGGCGCCATGTGCGTCGCGAGCGAGTTCGCCGAGCGTGACGAGCCCGCCGCCGCCGGGAACGCAGCCGAGCAGCGCAAGCCCGACATCCCCCAGGGAGGCGCGGCCGGCGCCATACCGGGCGAGGGTGTCGGCAAGGACCACGAGCGCGGCGGCAAACACCACCCACGCGACCGGCCCACCGATGACGGGCGCGACCACGCCCAGGACGGCGACGGTGGTTTTCGCGGCCCGGACAGCCGCGTTCCAGAATCGCCCGGCGTGTTCTGTCACGACCTCCCAGAAATGGCGGGACCTGTTCCGGATTCCCGCCCGGGAAGCGGCACGGATCGCGGCCGCGCAGATCGTCGCGGCATCCTCCCGCATCTGCCGCGCGGACGAGGCGAGGCGACGGGCCGTGTCCAGGTCGGCCTGCGCGTCCTGGAAGGTTCTTCTCGCCCGCTCGAGACGGGCCATGGCCGTGTCACGGTCGTGGATCGCCCACGTGACCTGGGCCGGATCAGGTGGAGGCGCCTCGACCGGGCCGGCGAAGAGGCCTGAGGCCGACACGCCCGGTACGGCGGTGGCAGGTACAGCAACGGGTATGGCCACCGCGGGCGACGCGGAAATCAGCGCGGTCCGCGCCAGGGCGGCCAGCGCATGGGCCTGATCGCGGCGGGCACACGCGTCCAGGCCGCTCGCGAGCGCGGCATCCGCCTGCGCCTGCGCCGTCTCCAGGACCGGCCCGTAGGCGTTCAGCGCGTCCCCGGCCATGCGGTGGGACGTCTCGAGTGCACGCAACTGCCCGGGGAACTCGCCGAGCTCGTCCCGGTAGCCGTCGCCGGCCCGCCCCAGCCAGGACCGCGCGGCCCCGTCGGCGGTCAGCGCGGCGACCTGGCCGCGGGCGCGTTCCACGTCCGCGGCGAACTCCAGGAGCCGGCGCGCGAGATCCCGCACGGCAGAGGGGTCGCCAGGCGTCGGATCGGCATCCAGGCCGAGAACGTCCCAGCCCACGGGCCGGCTCATTGCGGCCCACGACCAGAAGAATATGCGGGCCGGTTACGACAGCCCGCGGACAGCCAGCCGACCTGCACGTACATGCCCATCACTCCGACGGCTCAGGGGCGAAGCCAGGCAACCAACGTGGACATGTTGACGGTAACGCGAGAACCGGCCGGACGCACCCCTCCGCCAAGGATTTCATGCCAGAACATCCGGCGACCCCCGCCAAATGTTCAGAGCTCCATCGAATGGCCAGGGCGAAGCCGCTCGGGTACACTCAACGACAGCATCCCGCGCAGCGGGTATTCGCGGGTATTCGGCGTCGACGGCACTGGCATACCGGCTACCGTGGGTACGCGGATTCGTCCGTGCACCGGCCCAGGAGCGCGCATGACGCGCTATGACAAGCATCACAGGACGTCGCCCGCCCCTCGAGCACGCAAACAATACAGCCGCAGGTCAGGCCATGGCACGACCGGCACGGTCAAGGGGGCAGCCAGCCAGTGAACACCTTTCTTTCGGATCTTTCGGAACGCTTCCGGCAGACCTCTATATCTTCGGCTATATCCTCGACCGGAACAACGGGAGGGGACGCGGATGACGATACTGGGCCTGCTGGCAGGCGCGTTGACGACGGGATGCTGGCTGCCACAGCTCCTGCGGTCCTGGCGGACACGGTCCGCCAGGGACATCTCCTGGACCTATCTGGGCATCCTCGGGCTGGGGGTGACTCTGTGGCTGAGCTATGGTCTGCTCACCAACGAAATAACGATCATCCTGGCGAACGGGGCGACCATCAGCGCCATCATCACCCTGGCAGGCCTGAAAGCCCTGTTCGACCGCGAGGCCCGGGAGACCACATGACGACCGGTGCGGCGGCCGCGAGGGCCTGAGCCCCGGCGGCCGCGCACGCAGAAGCTGGACGGATCCGAGCAGGGCCCCGTGGCGGGCTCGTTACGGGCATTGCCCGCGAGGGTGCCGGGAGCAGTGACTCCCGGCTTGCCGCGAGCCGAATCCAGCATTTCCGAAAAACGGAACTTCCGATGAATTTTCAATGAATCCGGCCCCGTGATCAGTATCCGGCGGAATACATAGATCAGATGGTCGACTGCCGTTCGACTGGGTGTTGCCTCGCGTCCACGTAGGTCTGCAAACGTGCTGACCCGGTATTTCAAAGAGGGGACAATTACCCATGTCTGTGAGTCGTCGCCAGGTCATCGCCGGCACCGGAACGGCGGGTCTGGGATTCGTGTTGTCAGGAGCGGTTGGTTCGATCTTCGGTGGGACTGCCTCGGCCGCGACGCCGAACGGGTTCCACGGCTATGGGGAGCTCATCCCCGACCCCGCAAAAATCGCCGACCTCCCCAAGGGCTTCCAGTACAAGGTTCTCTCCCGGGCCGGTGTGGACACGGTGCTGACGGGCGAGAAACTTCCGGGGCTCCCGGACGGCATGTTCGCCTTCCCCGGACGCAAGCGCAACAATGCGGTACTGGTACGTAACCATGAGCTTTCCCCCGGCGCGGCGAACCCGGTTCCGCACCTGCCCGGGCTCGTCTACGACCCGGGTGCCGCGGGCGGCACCACCACCGTCACGGTCGAGGGCGGCCAACTGCTCTCGCAGGTGGCGAGCCTCGCCGGAACGATCCGCAACTGCGCCGGCGGCCACACCCCGTGGGGAACATGGCTGTCGTGCGAGGAGACCGAACTGACCCCGGCCTCGGATGCCCGCCTGACCAAGAAGCACGGTTACGTTTTCGAGGTGGATCCCCAGGGCCGCCTGAACGACACCGAGGCCGTCCCGCTGAAAGCGCTCGGGCGCTATGCGCACGAGGCGGTTGCGGTCGACCCCAAGACCGGGGTCCTGTACCTCACCGAGGACGCGGGCTCGCCGCTCGGGCTGATCTACCGGTTCCTGCCGGCGAAGCCGCTGGGCGGCCCGGGCAGCCTGCGGGCGGGCGGGAAGCTGCAGGCACTCGCGGTGGCCGACGTACCCGATCTCTCCGTGTTCACCGAGCTCGGCACCACACTGCCGGTCACCTGGGTCGACGTGCCCGACCCGGACGCGACGACCACACCGGTCCGCAAGCAGTTCGCCGACAACGCGGTCACCCGCGTGTCCAAGGCCGAGGGAATCTTCTGGGAGCGGACGAGCGCCTACATCGTCTCCAGCTATGCCAAGGCCAGCTCCAGGCTGGCAGGTGTGCACGAGGGGCAGGTCTGGGAGTTCAACCCGCGGAAGTCGACCATCGAACTGGTGGTCAGGATCGCCCCGGGCGGGCGTTTCGACGGCCCTGAC
The DNA here is from genome assembly GCF_920888515.1 of Protofrankia sp. CiP1_Cm_nod1. Classification (GTDB taxonomy): domain Bacteria; phylum Actinomycetota; class Actinomycetes; order Frankiales; family Frankiaceae; genus Protofrankia. The sequence continues at coordinate 7,581 of NZ_CAKKTM010000017.1, forward strand.
AACATCACCATCTCTCCCTACGGCAGCCGTATCGTGCTCGCCGAGGACGGCGACGGTGAGAACTACCTGACCGTCGTGGGTGACGACGGCACCGTCTATCCGCTGGCACGCAACGTCGCTTCCGACGGTGAGTGGGCCGGCGTGACGTTCTCCCCGGACGGCACGTGGCTGTACGCCAACGCCCAGGTCGACGGCCTGACCATCGCGATCACCGGCCCCTGGCGGAACAACTAGGAAAGCAGGAGGGCAGATACGGCAGAGGTCTCGTCCGTGGCGTTGTCGGAGCCGGAACGACACGACAACGCCACGACGTCACCGGCGCGGGTCATGCGGAACTCTCCTCCCCGGCTGACGCGACGCCAGGTCCTGGCCAGCGGTACGGTGGGCAGGCCCGTCGGCGCGCCCTGACGTTCTTTCTCGGATACCTCTGGCTTGTATCCCGCGTTCTCTTCCTGGCCGTCTCTATCCTCCCGCCGGTCCGCGCCAGCTCGTCGGCCGGTCAGCAGGCTTCCTCCGACGGATATCCCGCCGCGTCGGCGAACAGTTGCTCGTAGCGCCGCTCCAGATCCCTGCGGCGGGCGAGCAGCGGGGCCACGAGCTCCACCAGGCGTTCCCGCTCACGGATGAGCGCCGAACAGCCATCGCGTTCCGCGTCCTCGACCGTTTGCCGGTCCTCGTCGGTCGCGCCTGGCTGTCGGGCCACCTCGGCCAGGGCAGCCTCACAATGATCGATTTCCTCGGCGATGGCACGGCAGACCCGGTTCGCCTCCGCAAGCGCCGACCACGCCCGGCCCGCGGCGGCGTCCCGACGGGCGATCTCCTCGGCAGTCACCGACGCGGCGGCCCGTTCGTGAGCGGTGATCAGCGGCTCGACACGCGCGCGGTGCTGACAGAGCCGACGGTCCGCCTCGGCGGCTGCCGCCACGGCTGCGCCGAACTCGCTCTGCCGTCGCGACACGAGGCCCCCAAGACGCGATCGCTCGTTGCGGTTGCCGAACCGGTCACTCCGCCAGTCGTTGGCAAGCCTGTCTCGCTGTCTGCGAGCATCCCGTAACCGTCTCTCGGCGAAAAGCACCATGGAAGCGGTGTGAGCGGCTCTGGCTTCCAACCGCTGGACCTCGGCGCGTAACCGGATGGCCTCAGCAAGATCAGAACGTGCCCGCTCGACCGCCGCGAGGGCGGTGGCCGCGTCGCTGGCGGCCGACCGGCAGCTGTCACGGGCCCGTTCGGCCTCCCACAGCCGGCGGTTGGCACCGTCGTGGACGGCGACGAGCTCCTCGACACGTCGGTCCCGCTCGACACGTGTGCTGGCGGAACGGAAGGCGGCGATGTCGAAACCGGCGAGCCGGCGGTCCAGTTCGGTGATCCGCAGCAGCTCGGGGGTTCTTAGCAGGTCGAGAAGCTGCTGCCCAACCTCGTCCCACTGATTGCGCAACGTACGCAGGCTGACTTCGGCCGCGACCTGCTCAACCACCGCGACCCGCTCGACGAGCCGCTCAACCCGTCCCAGCACCATGACCGTCCCCCAGGTTGGCCAAGCGGTGGTGCCCCGCAGCGGACGAACCGTACGCGGCGATAACGACGAGAATTAACAAAATTACAGATAGTAAGAATACTAGCGCACCGGGACCATGTGCAACGCATGCGGCCAGCAAAAACCGCCACATCCCGGGCAGCCCTCCACGCTCCAGCCCCCACACCCCGAGCTCGACGCTCCAGACGTCCACGCCCGAACGACGGGGGGGAGCGCTCGGCGTCAACCGATACGCTTCGTGATAACGGTGATCGGAAAACGGCCACCACCCGAACAGCAATAACGATCTTGTTTTTCGTCCACCTCGGCGCATCCGGAGCGGACGGGGAGATGCCGGCCGGCAAGTCGGCCGAAGCGCACGGCCAGTAACCACACCCTGGGGCCGGTCTCGCATATGCACGTGCGAATGACCGTGCTGTATCCTTCCCACGAAGTACGTGCATATGCACGCGCTGATGATTGACCGTCCAGTTGCTCATCGGCAGGCGGGGAGGGAACGTGGTCCACGCAGGGCTC
>NZ_CAKKTM010000017.1:10233-14327 GCF_920888515.1 Protofrankia sp. CiP1_Cm_nod1
GGGCCGCATTCCATGCCACGATCACTATGGCCCCGCGGTCGGGCCCGAGATACCTACCGGGCGTCCGAGACCGGCTCCCGGCAACGGCCCCGTAGGAACCGAGCCTTCCAGACCCGCTTCCGGACCCCGGATTCGGGCGGCATCCTGGACGCCGGAATTCATGATCATATTGTTTCGTTCCTGTCACACGAAGGAGGCCGACTTGCCCGAGATCTACAACGGGATTTCCACAACCGCGTTACCAGAGGTCACCTGGAAGAAAAGCCGGCGCAGCAACTCCCAGGGAAACTGCGTCGAACTGGCAAGGCTGTCGCCGGAGACCATCGCGGTCCGTAACTCCAGGGACCCGAACGGCCCAGCTCTGATCTACACCCAGGCCGAGATCGAGGCGCTCATCCTCGGAGCCAGGGACGGCGACTTCGACGAATTCCTGCGGTAGCGCTGGTCCGCCGGGGCCCGGGCCCGTGTGCGCGGAGGCTGAGGCAGCCTGCCTGCTTCAGCCCGCCCGGTACGGGCCCTCTCAAGCAGAGCTCTCCCTTATGATCCTGTTCAGTACCTCGATGCTGGCGGCGGGAGGCACACTGTCGACGCAGAGACGGTCCATCGCCTCCATGTAGCGGTCCACGTCCTCCCGCTTGTCCAGGTAGACCGCGCCGGCGAGCTGTTCGATGTAGACGATGTCCGGCAGGTCCGCTTCGGGGAAACGCAGGATGGAGAAGGCGCCGCCCTCGGCCGCGTGTCCGCCGAAGCGGAAAGGCATGATCTGCAGGCTGAGATTGGGCCGGCTCGCAAGCTCGATCAGATGTTCCAGTTGAGCGCGCATCACCGCGGGGCCGCCAAGTGGACGCCGCAGCGCGGCCTCGTCGATCACAACCCACAATCTGGGGTGCGATGGTCTGGCGAGCAGTTTCTGGCGGTTCATCCGCACGCTGATCCGGCGCTCGATGTCCTGGGGCCGGGCACCGCTGTTGCCGAGTGTGATGACAGCGCGCGCGTAGTCCTCGGTCTGGAGCAGGCCCGGGATGAACTGGACCTCGTAGGTCCGGATCAGAGTCGCGGCCTCTTCCAGGCCCAGATACGACTGAAACCAGCTCGGGAGGACGTCGGTGAAATTCTGCCACCAGCCCGGTGTGTTGGCTTCCCGGACCAGCTCCATCAGCGGCGCTCTCTCGGCGTCGTCCGTGACGTCATAGAGGGTGAGCAGATCGGCTACGTCCCGTTCCTTGAAGCTGACCCGCCCCAGCTCCAGGCGACTGATCTTGGATTCGGAGCCCCGGATACTATACCCGGCCTCCTCGCGGCTGATGCCCTTCTCCTCACGTAGCCGCCGCAACAGGGAGCCGAGGAGAATCCGGCGCACGGTGGGCCCCCCACCGGACTCAAGCGCCGTCACAACCCACCCCCTTCACCATCGTCTGAGCACAAGAGTATGACACCCGATCTTCACGACCTCACCGGTTCCGACACCTTCTGCACGTGCACCCGTGTCTTGCATTTGCACGCAACGAACGCCATGATGTGCAGGCAGCCATGCTGATGTCACGCACGCAGGGGTTCCGGGAGGCCGTGATGACAACCCACGGACACACCCGGTGTTCGACGACGCCGATGACGCCGTCACCGATCACCGGAACAGTGCCCGTCGTCATGGTCATCCGACGATCCGGAGTCACGGCGGTTCACCACCGGCAGCACGGCAATGTGATCGGGTGCCGGTCGACAGAGCGGTTCACGGACATGCCAATGAGGCATACGCCGTCATTTTTCCGAATCACCGGCTCAGGCGCGGAATGCCTCCCCGCTGCGGGAAGTGAATCCGGACAGCGGATGATCGTCGGCCTTCGGGACGGACGGACGGACGACTGTGCCGGCGGGATGGCCAGCCGGCTGCAAGGAGATGGCAGGGCGGTCGCGGGGCGGCTCCTCTGGAACAGGGTGTGGGCACATCCGTGGCCTGGTGCCACTGCTGGCGACACCCGCCGAGGGTGGGAGTGGTGATGGTCGACAATGCCGGCCCGGGCACGGGGTTGCCGGTCGACGTTCATGTGCTGATGTGGCGCGTGGACGGATCGGTGCTGCTCTGTCGTGGCGCCGAGTCGGATTCACCATGGCAGTTACCGTGGTCCGAACTTGGCAGTGGGGAACCCGCGATCGAGGCCGTGCTGCGGATAGCCGACGAGACCCTGTCGGTGATGACAATGGCGACCCATGTGTGGCTCGCGCATGTAGCCCATCATCGGTTCATCGGCGGCGGTGAACGGCTGGGGCTGTTCTTCCGGCTGACCCACTGGAGCGGGATACCCACACCGGGCGCAGACCCCCGGGCAAGCCGTCTGCAGTGGCACCACCTGAACGCACTGCCGGAATCCCTGGCGGCTCTCGACCGGGAAGCGTTGGCCCGCTGGCAGGACAACGACGTGTATTCAGAGCTCGGATGGAACCCGCAACAGCTGTGTGCGGTGCCCCGGCTACGGGCTATCTCGGGTGCACGGGCGTCCTCGTAAGAGGAGGACACCATGGCATGACGAAACCGTCGTGTAACAAAATTGTGGCACGAAAAACCACGGCCTGACGAACGGGGTGGTGTTGTAGAGCTCTGGCACCGCCAGAGCTCTACAACACCGTCATAGCGCCAGACGGCCTACCGCCGTACCGCCCCGAGTTCACCCAGGATTCACGCGTTCGCCAGCACCGGTTGGGCTGGCTGGCCGTGTCGACAGGTGCGAATTCCGGCTACCGGGGCCGTGTGCCGGCCGTTCCGGCCACGACAGGGTGCACCTGGAACGCGTCGCAGATGGTTGTCTGCCGCTCCACCACCTGGACCCGGGTCTGGTGCGGCGGAATGACCACGAACTGCTCGTAGGGCAGGCAGGCGGATTCGTCGCCGGACCGTACGGCCGTCCACTCGACACCGAACGACGCGGTGCCCCGCGGCTGGAGGACCACCGTCTCGGGCGGGCCCACCCGGAACAGGTTGCCGCCCTCGGAGCGGGCCGCCGGCCGTTCCTGCCGCCCGTTGTCGTCCGTGGCGGCCACGGACGGATAGCCGATCAGCGAACACGGCTGGTCTGAGGAACTGGTGAGAACGACGACGAACCCCTGGCGCTCCCCGGACGGAGCACCCGCGGACGCACCCGCGGCCACCCGCAGGCCCGCCTCGGTACACAGCGGTGGCGATCCGGGCGCCGGGCTCAACTGGCCGCCGGGGCCGGCCGGCGGACGTGGGGAGGAAGCGTCGCTGCCGGTCTGCGCCCTGGCGCCGGCCTCCGCGCCGAGCGGGGCGGCGGCCGGCGACGGCGTCGCGGGTGCCGGTGTCCCGCCGCCGGAGCCACAGGCGGTGGCACCGGTGACAAACAGTAGCCCAGCCCCCGCCACGACGATCCGGGTTGTACGGGTTCGGGGTCTGTTCGGCATGTGGGCAAGTCTTGCACCAACCGGTCCGTGTCCGGGAGGTCACCCCGGACGTGGTATCGGACGTGGCGCCGGACCGGCGACGACGGCTGTGACAGCGTGCCGAGACCGTGCCGGGGCGGCGCGTGGGGCCGCGGCGGGCCCGCGGTATGCCAACGTGCGCCAGACCCACGACCGAAAGCACCGAAGTCGGCTCTATACTCCGCTTTGTCCTTCTAGGGGGGGTTCATGAAGATCGGAACCTGTGGAAGGAGCAGCAGGGCCAATGACGCCCAGAAATGGCTCACGGTGGAGTGTTCCAGCACGATCGTCAGTAACAGACGCAGCTCTTCCGCCCCGCCGCCGGACGGCCGGCACGGCTGGCACGGCCGGCCGTTCTGAGAGGGACGGGACCGCACTCCGCCTGGTCACCGGCCGGCTACCGGTGGCTCTCGCGCTTTCCGCTGCTGTTCTCCTGGCCGGCGGGCTCACCGCGTGCAACCCGGCCAAGTCCGATCTGACGGAGCTGGCCGCCGGTACGGCATCGCCGACCAGCGACCATCCACGGCCGCGGCCTTCCGTGACCGGCGAGGCGGCACCAACGCTCCCAGCGGCATCCGGCACGCCGACGCCCCTGGCCGCGGCCGTGGGCGCGGCGGGTGCGCCGGCCGCTTCGGGCGTGCCGAAACCGGCCGCACCTGCCG
>NZ_CAKKTM010000018.1:0-2476 GCF_920888515.1 Protofrankia sp. CiP1_Cm_nod1
GCGTGGGCCGCCACGAGCGCCGCCCCGGTCGGCGTGCACAGTTCCACGTCCACCGGCCCGCCGCGGCCCGGCAGCCCGGCGGCCCGCAGCAGCTCCAGCACGGCCGGGCCGGGTACCGGCAGGACGCCGTGCTCGGTACGGGCCGATCCACCACCGAGCGCCACCGTGGACACGACGAGCTGGTCGAGGCCGAGCGCGGCGATCCCGGCGCAGACGCCGACCACGTCGGCGAGCGCGTCGAGCGCCCCGACCTCGTGGAAGTGCACCTCGTCGGCGGGGATGCCGTGGACGGCCGCCTCGGCCTCGGCCAGCGCGGCGAAGGTGGCCAGCGCGCGTTCACGGACCGTGTCGGCCAGCGCTGCCCGGGCCAGCAGCCGGCGGACGTCCGGCCAGGTACGGCGGGGATGCCCACCGGCCGGCCCGTCGAACCGGCCGTCGTCGCCATGGCCGTGATGATGGCGGTGCCCATGATGATCGTTGTGTGTGCCAGGTCTGGTGCCGGAGGCGGCCGCGGTGCCTCCGACGCCCTTGTCGACGTTCCCGTCAGCGTCGCTCCTGTCGTCGCCACCGGTTTCAGCGATATCGCTACCGGTGATCACACGGACGCGGGTGGCCGCCAGCCCCGCTCTGGACGCGGTGCCGACATCCAGCCGGACGGGGAGACCCAGCGCCTCGACGGCATCGCCGATCACCCCGGTGGGCCGGCCCGTTCCGGCGAGCGCGCCGGTCAGGGCGCCGAGCAGCATGTCCCCGCTCACCCCGCTGGACAGGTCGAGCCATCCGATCCGGAGCTGCCCGGCGGCGGGATCCGGCCCGGCCGGCCGGGCGGGCCGGGGGCCGGTGGACGGCGGTCTGGCGTCGGTCATCAGCAGGTCGGCCCCGAACGGCGGGTCGGGCCCGAGCGGGACACTCGAGCCACACGGAATGATCATCGAACGGTACGAACGGTACGGGTAGGACGCGAGAAAGACGGTGCGGGAACGCACAGGAACATGCAAGAACATGCAAGAACATGCAGGATGACGCAAGAGGGACAAGGCCGTCCCGCCGGCACGCCGGCACGCCGGCAAACCCGTCCGTATATCGTCCGGACGGTTTCCCGAATCATCCTCTGATCATTTCTGGACTGATCATTTCCGGATTATCGCCGGATCGCCCGTCCGGATCACTCGCTCGGGCCGTTCGTCCGGGCCACCGCCCGGTGGACGCCGGTCCGGCACGGGCGGCCGTCCGGGCACTGACCTGCGCGATCGGGGATCCCAGGCCGGCTGGCGACTCGCCGGGCACGCCACCGACACTCCCGAGCCCCGCGGACGTCCTAACTGGCCGGTGTCCTTCACCGACCGGATTCCTCACCGGTTGGAGGATGGCCCGTGGGCAGCGCGGCCACCGCCCGCAGGACGTCCGCTGGCGTTATCGGGTCCACGACCTGATCGGTGCTGGCCGCGGCGGAACCGTTCCGGTCCGCGGATCCCCGCTCTCCGGACCACAGCGCGACATGTTGACCACGGCCCGGTGGTGGTCCCCACCGGGCCGGTGGCACCGGCCCGAACAGCAGTACGGACGGCGTCCCGTAGGCGGTCGCGAGATGGCCTACCCCGGTGTTGGCCGCGAGCAGCAGCGACCCGGCGGCCACCAGCGCGCACAGCTCGGGCAGGCTGGTCGATCCGGCGAGCACGGCCGCGGGAGGCAGCCCGGCCTCCCGCGCGACCGTCCGCGCCAGTTCCGTCTCCTGCGGGCTTCCCGTCACGACCACCTGGTGACTGTTGGTGGCGAGTGCCCGCGCCACCAGCGCCCACTGCCGTGCCGGCCAGCGGCGGACCGGGTGCGCGCCACCTGGATGCACGATCGTCGCGCCGCCGACGACCGGGGGGACGGCCGGCCGGGGCAGGAAGAGGTCGTCCGGGTCGCAGGCGACTCCGTGTGCCTCCATCAGCCGGCACCATCGCGCCACCTCGCGTTCCTCGCCGGCCTGGCGTTCCCAGAGGCCGCCGCGGTGCTCCCGCGGGGCGTGCCGCCTGTTGCCGGGCGGGGTGTCCAGGTCCCAGGACACCCCGCCCGGCAGGTCGAAGGCCCACAGCTCCGCGGGCGCCGTCGCGCGCAGCGCCATCGTCGAGGCCGGTCCCCGGCCGTGCAGGTTCACCGCCAGCGCCGGCCGCTGGACAGCCACCGGGCCCAGCTTCGGCGTGTCCACGACACCGTCGACCGCCCCGGACAGCAGCGCCACCGGTTCCAGCCACTGTGGCGTGGCCAGCAGGATCCGCGCGTCCGGCCGGGCCCGGCGCAGGCCGCGCAGCGCGGGCAGGGCGGTCAGCAGGTCACTGAGGCCGAGGGCGCGCAGCGCGACGACCGTTCCGGCCGGGCTGCGGCGGGAGAGCCGGTAACGACCGCTGTCACGACTGGTCACAGGTAGGGATTCTCCAGTGAGGGGGATGGTGGGACGCACGACGCTCCGTCCCGATTGGTCCTGTCCCGA
>NZ_CAKKTM010000018.1:3048-9355 GCF_920888515.1 Protofrankia sp. CiP1_Cm_nod1
CCGGTCCTGTCCCGACCGGTCCTGTCCCGATCGGGAAGCGTCCCTGTCGGGGCCTGCCCGGGGTGCCCAGGGCCAGGAGCGCGCTGATTTTTACTCAGAGTCGCGACTGGTTCGCATAGTGACACGGCCATGCGTCCGGAATTTCCTCGAGAACGGCAAGGGAAACTATTACTACTCAGAGTGCCGATCTTTTGGGGTATCACCCCGTCCGGAACTGGGCGAAAGCGATCTCTCGTTCAGTTCGTCGCTCTTTCTGTTGATGTCGGATTCCTCGCGGTTGTGTGTACACCGGTCGAAACGGGTCACGGAGGAGGCGCGGAGCGGTGTGCGCCGGCCACTGCCCGACCGGCGATTCTCGCTGGTCCCGACGTCTTCGGCAACGGTTTTCGGTGACGGTTTTCGGCGATGCTGCGGTTTTCGACGGCGTTGCCCGGGGAAGGATTCCCCAGCATGTTCGCACGGTGCGGAGCCAGTATGCGCCTGTCCCGCTCGGTCCGGATGCCGGGTCTGGCGCACCGCCGGGCCCGGCCCCGCCGACGGCGGCCGGTGCCGGCCGTGGCGGCGGCCCGCGGGATCGTCGACCAGCGGACGAAGGTGGCGCTCGGCCCGGCCGCCTGACCGGTCATGGGTGCCGGCGATCCGCCGGCGTCCGGTGTCGGCGGCCGGCGCCGCCGCGTGGGCGGTGCGACGAGAACCGGCGCGACGAAAAGAGGTTCTTACAGCGAGAAAAAGTGGAACATTTTCCGCGATCTTTGTTCCGGGGAGAACTCTTGAGTGTTTTCGACAGTCTCATGCACGGACTCGACGAGGGCGACCGTGACCGGGCGCTGGATCTGATCAGGGACCGGATCAGCCAGGAACGCCACCGGGCCGAGGGCGGCGACGCGGTGCGCCGGGTCGACCGGGGGACCGGCCTGCGCCGTGGTGGTGCCGGTACCGGTGCCGGTGCCGGTGCCGGTACCGGTGGCCGCCGCATCCCCGCCCATCGGGACTCCCACCGCCGGGAGCGTTGACCGGCGCACGGCCGCGACGTGGGCAGGACGCCTGTCCGGGCCGACAGCGGGCCCGGACACGCCAGCGGACCTGGACCCAGTGGACCTGGACGACAGCGGAAACCACTGAAACCAGCCACAACCACAACCAGTGCCCGTCGTGCGTAGGTGGAAAGGGCTGTCCGGACGACGTTTTCCACCTACGGGCATCGAAGCCGTAGGTGGAAAAGAGCTGTCATGACAGCGGTTTCCACCTACGACTGTGGGGTTACGACTGGCGGGCGTCGGACGCCGAACGGCGGACGACACGGGCCGCGAAGACGCCCGCGCCGAAACCGTTGTCTATGTTGCACACCGCGATGCCGGGAGCGCACGAGGTGAGCATGGCGAGCAGTGCGGTAAGCCCGCCGAGGGACGCGCCGTAACCGACGCTGGTCGGGACGGCAACGACCGGTGTGCCGACCAGCCCGCCGATCACGCTCGGTAGGGCTCCCTCCATGCCGGCGATGACGATCAGGCAGTCGGCCCCAGCCAGCTGGTCACGGACGGCGAGGACCCGATGCAGCCCGGCGACCCCCACATCCATGATCGTCTCAACGCCCGCCCCGGACGCGCGGGCGGTCAGCGCGGCCTCCGCGGCGACCGGGGCGTCCGACGTCCCGGCGCAGACGACGACAACCCGGCCGCGAGCCGGGGGCAACGGGCCGACGGCAACCGTGACCGCACCCTGTGACACACCGGCCGCATGACTGGCAAAGGCCTCATGACCGGCGAAGATGGAGCGGCCGGCGGTGCCGGTACGGCCGGTGGTATCGGCATGCTCGGCGGTGCGGCCGGCCGCCGCGGAGGGTGTGCTGACAGCGTCGCCGGACGCCCAGGCCGCTGTCCGCGCGGACATCGTGAGCTCGTCCGGCCAGCGCGCCCGCAGCGCCGCGACGGTGGCGGCGTCGGCCCGCGTGACCAGCGTCGGACGGCCGGGGCCGGCAGTCCGCCGCAGTTCGGCGACGATGCCGACCGTCTGCGCCGGGGTCTTGCCGGCGGCGTAGACGACTTCCGGGTCGCCGGTGCGAAGCCCGCGGTGGGTGTCGACACGGGCGTACCCGAGGTCGCTCCAGCCGCCGCCGTCGCCGAGCGGGCCCGCGGCCAGGCGTGCCAGGGCGTCGTCCGGCCCGACCGTGCCGGAGGCCACGGCATCCAGCAGGAGCCGCACATCCTCCGTGTCCATACCGCCGACCCTATGGGTCCGCCGCCTGGATCTCTGCCGCCTGTTCGTGCCGACGGCCCGCCCGCGCCGCCGCTGTCCGGCCCGCCGGAACGGCCGGGCGCCGGAACGGCCGGGCGGCGGGGTGACCGGGGCGGCGGGGGATAGCCGGGGCGGCCGGGCGGGGCCCACGGATGCGATCCGTCACCGGACCGTAGGATCGTCGAGGTGGGAGACGCGGAGCCGGCAGAGCTGACGACGGGCCCGGTGCTGGATGCCGGGTGCCCGTTCGCCCGGTATCCAGCACCTCGTACCGTTGAGAGATCCGCTTGGGACGCGTCCGGGCTCTTCTCCTCCTGGGCACTGTCGGGGCACGGTCGGGGGCTGCCGCGATGTCCGTTGCCCCGGTGACCGGCTCCGCCATGGGGGCGCCGCCCGCCCCGGCGGTCCCGCCCCGTCCACGTGGAAGGCTGTCGGCATGACATCCGGAAGGTCGTCGGTATGACGTCAACGACGCGTCTGGTCTATCTGGGGCCGCCCGGCACGTTCTCCGAAGCGGCGCTGATGACCCTGCCGATCGCCGACGGGGCCCGGCTCGACCCGCTGCCGAACGTGGCGGCGGCACTGGACGCGGTCCGCCAGGGGGACGCCGACGGTGCGCTCGTCCCGTTCGAGAACTCGGTCGAGGGCTCGGTGTCGACGACCCTGGACGAACTGGCCGCCGGTGATCTGCTCCAGGTCACCGCCGAGGTCGTGCTCCTGATCCGGTTCGCTCTGCTGGCCCGGCCCGGGACCGTGCTCGACGCGGTGCGCACGGTTTCCAGCCATCCGCACGCCCAGCCGCAGTGCCGCCGGTGGCTGGCCAAGAACCTGCCCGACGCGCGGTGGGAGCCGTCGTTCAGCAACTCCGAGGCGGCCCGCCGGGTCCAGGCCGGGGAGGTCGACGCCGCGCTCGCCGGCGCCTTCGCGGCCCCCCGCTACGGCCTGTCGGTGCTGGCCGACGACGTCCAGGACGTCGACGGTGCGCAGACCCGGTTCGTGCTGGTCACCCGCCCGGCCCCGCCGCCGCCGCCCACCGGGGCCGACCGCACCACGGTGGTGCTGTTCGAGCGGGACGATCATCCCGGCGCGCTGCTGGAGATCCTGACCGAGTTCGCCGTCCGGGGGGTCAACCTGACCCGGCTGGAGTCCCGGCCGACCGGCGCGGGGCTGGGCCGGTACTCCTTCTCGATCGACTGCGAGGGGCATGTGGCCGAGGCGCGGGTCGGGGAGGCGCTGTCGGCGCTGCACCGCCTCTGCGCCGAGGTGCGTTTCCTGGGCAGCTATCCGCGGGCGGACGGACGGGCCGGGGCGGTGCGGCCGAGCACGTCCGACGATGCCTTCCACGAGGCCGCGGTCTGGCTGTCCGGCCTGCGCGGGGACACCCGCGGCCGAGGCCGCTGACGGATCCGCGGCCTGCCAGCAGTGACGGCCTGCCGGGTGCGCGCACTGCCCTGACCGGGAGGACGGGGGCCCTGACCGGGAGGACGGGGGCCCTGACCGGGAGGACGGGGGCCGGTATGGCCGTGGTGGCGGCCGTCGGCTCCTTCACCCGCGTGATTCGACAGTATTCGGTCATGCATTTCTGACCGCTCTGGGACGGATATACACTTTTTGACCAGCTCTCTGGGGGCTTGCGGATCCGAGGCGGACGCGATGCCCCCGGATCGTCGTGGTGGGTCGTCCGAGGTTGGAAGGGGCGATCGGAGCCGCGGATGATTACTGTGCGTCACGTCCGGTTGGTCCAGATAGTGATCGCTTGTGTCGTGGTCCGCACGTGTTCTCTCCCGCTTCTCTGTCAGGTCGCGACACTTCGGCATTTTTTTGTGTTACCTTGAGTTACATTCTCGCTACCAAGAGGGTTCGCCCGGGTGGGCGGACGAGTTGCCTCGCCGACAGGGAGGCCAGGGAGTGCGGTAGTCATGATCGATACTGGCGAGCTGTCCCTGCCAGTGCCCCGGGAGCCCGGACCAGCGGGACCGGTGGAGCCGGTCCAGCGGGAATCCCCGTCGCGCCGGGGGCCGCGCGAACAGCCGTGTGAAGAGCCGCCGTGGGAGGAACGGCGGAAGGGGCCCGGTCACACCGCTTCCGGCCCGTCGGCCGGCTCGGCCGGCATCTGGCCGGCGCTGCCGGGTGCGCAACGGCCCGTTCCGTCCACCGCGCCGGTCATGCCGGTCGCGATCCCGGCGGCCCGTACCCCTCCGGATGATCGCTTGGATGTCCGCGCGGCACCGGCGCCGCCAGGCCACGCGCTCCCGCCAGGCCACGCGCTCCCGCCAGGGCCTGTGATCCGGCCGGGGCGGGTGGCTGCCGGGTTTCCCGCGGGCTCCTCCTCGGACGGGCAGCCCCCGCCGTCAGAGCCGACGGTGGACGCGGGCCCGCCGATGTCCGACCGCAGGCAGTTCCACCTGTATGCCGGTGCCGCCATGGTGGGCGCGCTCCTCCCCGACACGCAGCTTGCGGATCTTCTCGACGCGCACGGCACGACCGCGCAGGCCGCGATCGCCCATGCCGAGGGATGGCTGGCCGGCCTGCTCGCCACCCACGAGCACACCCCGCCCGCCCAGATGGTCACCGAGACGGTCCGGCTGCGGCACTACCTGGACCAGCTCGCCCAGCGCCAGCTGACCGGCTCCGATGCCCGCCGGCTGCGCGTCACCGCTGGCCGGGCCACTGTCCTGCATGCTGACGCCGCTTTCAAGCTTGGCCAGCCCGAGGTGGCCGGGGCCCTGGCCGCCGCCGGTTTCGCGGCCGGGGAGTGGGCCGGGGACGGCCCGTTGCGGGGGTCCGCGCGTGAGATCGGGGCGGTCGCCGAGTTCTACGGCGGCCGTCCGGACGTGGCCCTGCGGCTCGCCCAGGACGGGCTGCGGTATGTCAGCGCGGGCCCGGTGCGGGCTCGGCTGGTCTGTCAGGAAGCCCGCGCGCTGGCCGCGCTCGGTGACGTCCGGGGCGCTGCGCGCGCGCTCGACCTGGCCTATGACCTCGCCGACATGATTCCCGTGGAACATTGGGGATCTCCGGGGCCGGGCTTCGACACCTTTCACCCGGTCGAGGTCGCCTACAACGCGACCACGGCGCTGTGCCTGCTCGGGCGGTCCCGCGCCGCCGAGGAACACGCGCAGCTCGCCATCCCACGGCTGGACGCGATGAACGCGCCGGGGTTCCGGTCGGTGATCCGTCTTGATCTGGCGTTGGCGCTGGCCCGCCAGGGCCGCCTTGAGCTCGACCGGGTGTGCGCGCTGGCCACCGAGGCGATTTCGATCTCCTGGGGGCGCACGGTGGCGTCGGCGTCGAACCGGGCCGACCAGCTGCTCGCGATGACCCGGGCGCACGGGGATGTCCGGGAGGTCCGGGAGCTCGCCGCGTACGTCCGGGGATGGCAGCGGGAGGGCCGACGTCAGCCGGCCGGCCCGGACGAGGCTGCCGCCGGAGCGGGCGCCGCCGGGTCGCGGGCTGCCGTCAAGCAGGCCGCCGGAGTGACGGCTGCCAGGACAACGGCCCCCGCGGGAAGCGAGCGGTGAGTCATGGCCGGCGCTGACCCCGTACAACCTCCGTAGCATCATGATAACGGACGGTGCATATCACGTGAATCACTTGAACGGCGCACGAAGGCCGGTGAGTGGCCCGGCCGCCGGTGACGGGCGTTTCACCGTCGCCCGGGCCTGGGAAGTTCTTCGGGAGATCTGCGCGGAGGCCGGCCTGGACGGCCAGGACGCGGAAATCATCAAAGTCGCAGCGAACGCGGTTTTCCGGCTGCCCCGGGCCGGGGTGGTCGTCCGGATATCCGGGTCGCGGGCGATGGCGCACCGGGCGGACAAGGTCGTCCAGGTCGCTCGCTGGCTGGCCTGCCACGGTGTCCCGGCCGTGCGCCTGGCGCCGGGCCTGCCGGCGCCGCTGTGGATTGCTGGCACCGTGGCCACCCTGTGGGTCGATGCCGGCCGCGGGGAGCCGCTGGAGCCGCTGGAGCCGGGAGGGCCGCTGGAGCCGGCAGCCGGGGCTCCCCTGCCCGCCGTCGGCGGGGAGGCCCAGCCGCCTGCCGGGGCTCGTGGGCCGGCGGCCGGGCACGGGCCCGCGG
>NZ_CAKKTM010000019.1 GCF_920888515.1 Protofrankia sp. CiP1_Cm_nod1
GCGTGGCACGGCGATGCTCCCGGTGACCGGGCGGGCCGCGACCGGACGGGCCGCCACCGGGCGTGCGCTGCCGGAGCGTGCGGTGCCGGAGCATGCGGCGAGGAGGGGCCCAGCGGCGGGACGGGCGGCCACGGCCGGCGGCCCGCCGACAGCGGGCGATCTTGCTGTTGCGTTACGTCAGCTGCACACCCTGCCGCTGCCGGACGTTCCCCTGCCCAGTTTCGACCCGCTCGCCGACGTCCGGTCACGTCTCGCCGATGCCGAGGGGCTGCCCGCCGCCGACCTCGCGTTCCTGCGACGACTGGCCGCCCGCTGCGAGGCCGCTCTTGAAAGCGTGGTGTACGCCCTGCCGGCCGGGATCGTCCACGGCGACGCCCATCTGGGAAATCTCGTCAGAGCTCGTGACGGCAAGGTGCTGATATGTGATTTCGACGCCACCTGCCACGGGCCGCCCGAATGGGATCTGATCCCGCTGGCCGTCGGGCGGCTGCGGTTCGGCTACCCGCCGGAGCAGTATGCGGCGCTCGCCGCCGCGTACGGTTTCGACGTCATGCGCTGGCCGGGTTTCGAGGTGTTACGGGCGGTGCGGGAGCTGAAGCTGACGACGAGCGTGGTACCGGTCCTCGCGAGCAGCCCGAGAGTGGCCGCGCAGTTCGCCGTCCGTCTCGCCAGCCTGCGTTACCAGGACGAGACCGTCCGTTGGATGCCCTATTCCTGAGAGCATGACCAGCCCTGAGAAAACGTCAGGATCCTGACTGCCGTCATGGTTCTGGCGAAATATCAGGACACTGGGACCGGTCTGGGAATGCCGTTCTCGCAGGGAACGTCGCCCTGCTGCGAAGACGTCGTCTTCGCAGCGGCATTCGTCCGCTGTCGGCCGCGGCTCCCTCGGGACCGCATCCTCCGGGTTTGCCTCCGGTGCGGGTACGTCGACGAATCCACCGTTCGATGTCGCCATGTTATCGGACGGCTGTTGGTGGGTGTTCCTGGGAAGTGTCGTGATTGTGCCCACCATCCGGCGGCCGGCCCGGGCACAACGCCCTGGTCGGCGGAGCAACGGACGGCTCTGGCCGTCCGTGCGTCCGGCCGTCCGGATTCGTCGCCGCCCGCCGGTTGCCGTCCTGACGGGCCGCCCGCCAGCGCGGGTTGCGGGGCCAGGAGGGCTCTGCGGAGCCAGGCGGCGCCGAGTGGCGCCGGGTGGCGATGTCAGCGGCGGCAAGGGGCGCGTCGCCTCGGCCCCCACGGCCCGAGAGAGCACCGTCGCGCCGGATGGGTGCCCGCCGTTCGCGGGGTGCCCGTGGGGCCTGCCCGGACCGGTTCGTCGACCGCCTCGCCCGGCCCGTGCGCCGTTCCCGCCGCGGCCGTCACATCGTCGTCCGAGGAGGGTCCGTCCGTGGGGGCCTTGCGCGGGGGCCTTGCGCGGGGCCCGTCCGTTGCTCGAGGGGGGCCTTCGCCCGCGGAGATCACGGGATCATGCTGCCCACTGGCGCGGGACGGTGTCCGCGTCATCCGTGGGGTAGTGGTCCGCGATGGGTCGAAATATCCGTGGCCGGCTGCTGCCCGGGCGGTCGCCGGCTGGGCCGGACGGACCCGTCCGGCTGCGTGTGACCGATTGCCGGCGGGGCGGATCAGCGCTGTGGGCGCGCTGCTCCGCCACCGGCTTCCGTATCTGTTGATCCGTCTTCCTGGGCATTTTTTGGTAATGCTTCCGGGACTGGGAAGGAAGGAAATTCGAGAAGCTTTCAGCAGACCATGAAGTATCCGCCGTGACCTGCTTGCGGAAAGTTCGCCAAATGATGGCCGGACACCTGGGTCGGATGGATTCTTATGGTACGGTCGGCACTTGGCGCGCACTGTGGGAGTGACCGGTACCGGTGCCGCGTGGCTGCCTGGCGTGACAGATTCCCGGCCCGCGGTGGCCGCGCGCGGCCGGGTCGCCGCCCGATATTTGCCCGACTTTTGGCGGAGGGCCTCCCGCTTGCGGTGGCGGACGGCCAGGGTCTTTTCCCTGGCTATTTTTCTTCTTTTGATGGTATGCCGCCATTTCGCCCTCGGGAAACCCGCGGAATTACAACCTGCGAAGTTGGCTGTTGGGGTTGACCGGGTGAGTACCCGGTGGGGTAGTGTCACTTCTCGTTCGGTCGGTATACGACGAGAGGAAAAACGTAATGGCACAGCAGCAGCAGCAGGAGCAGATCGAGCAGGAGCTTCGCCAGAACTGGCAGCAGATCCGCTACCGCCTGCTCGACGAATTCGGCCAGGTCGGCACCGCGGACCTGGACGCCGCCCGCGACGTCAACGACCTCGTGCAGCGGATCGCGGACAAGACCCACCACAGCGAGCGCTACGTGGAGACCCGTCTCCAGGAGCTCGTCGGTGCGGGTGCCGGGCAGCGCGGCCAGCAGCAGGGCGGCTTCGGCCAGCAGCAGGGCCAGCAGCAGCAGCAGGGCCAGCGCTTCGGCCGGTAGGAACCGCGTAACACGGTGGTATCCCGGCGGTCGGACACCGCTGTGTGCCGCGGAGCTCCGTGACATGGCTGAGATACGTGTCGCGGAGTTTTCCATGGCACGGGGCGTACGGTGACCGTGTCGTGCTGGTGTCCGGTCGCTGAAAGCAGCTGCTCGGGATCTCCCGGTGGTAGTTGTTCCAACCAGTCAGGTGGTCTCGTCGCCAGGTAACAGGAGGCCACCTGACTGGCTGGACGAAAGCCCGCGTGACCGTGGTTCTTCACGCGTTCGAGGAATCCTGGTCCGCGAGGAATCGGGGGCCGGCGCGGCCCCCGTGCGCGGAGCGGGCGATCAGGGGGTAAGGCTCACCAGGAGCGTCCGGTACTCGAGTAGGGCATCGATCAGCCCCAGAACGACGGCGTTTCGAGGCATCTGACCGAGCTCGGTCAGCATCGAATCCGTCTGTTCCAGGGTCGGCTGAGCGTCGACCGCGGCGACAAGGGTGACCAGTCTGCTCATGAGTAGACCTCCAACGACTCTTGGTCGTGAAGCGATTTCCACTCAGTCAGCGCGCTGTGCGGCGGGATCGCATCACGTGATGCACCTGCCAGAACGGCGTTGCGTGGCGGGTTCACCAACATTTCCGACTCCATGCCCCCTGTGAAGGGCCCCTGCGGAGGAGCCCGGCCCCTTTGTCGGGCAGCGATACGTCCGATCTTACTGTAAGAAACGTAGAACCTCGGTGTTCCCGGCGGGTTGAGCTTCCGTTACGGCGAAGTAACAAAGTCTGCTCTTCCGCCGGCCGTCCCGGTAGGCCGCACGCTGTCACGCTAATGCCGTCACGGCAATGCTGTCACGCTAATGCGTTGAATAGCCGGTCGGGTGACCGGTATGTACCCCGGGCGTGTCGATATCCCGGCGCTGCGTATCCGGCACGGCCGCGCATGGTGATGGCGGGGCCGGACACGCCTGCCGGTTGTCGCCTGCCGGTTGCCATCCGCGGTTGTCGCCGTGGCGGGACGCGCACCGGGCCGGCGCGACCGTCCGGAGCCCGTCCGGAGCCGGGCCGGGGACCGGTTGGAGACCGGGCTGGGGAAGGCCGTCGGAGGCCGGAACCCGGTCCGCTCGCGTGCTTCACCCGGTAGCCTCGGACGGGTGGTCAGTACGGGTTTGTTCCCGGGCGGCAGGTGGCGATCACGGCATGGCTGCTGAACCGGTCGGCGACCCCGGCCAGGGCCCGGCTGTCCCGGACGCGCTGGTGGCGCCCACGGTGGGCGAACCGGTTGACGGTGACCTCAGCCGTGAGCTCGAGGATCTGGCGCATCGCGCGTGGCCGCCCCTGCGCGAGCGGCGGCTGGGTGGCTGGGTGCTGCGGGAGTCGGCCGGCTCCTCCCGGCGCGGTAACTCCGTGTGGGCCCGCGGCGACGTCGGTGACGTCGCCGACGCCCTGAACGCGGTCGGTGATTTTTACGCTACCGCCGGTCTGCCACCGACGCTCCAGATCACACCGGTGTCCCTGCCCTCGGACATCCACGAGGCGCTGGACGCGGCCGGTTTCGACGACACCGGGCCGACCGACGTCTGCGTCGCCGGCCTCGAGGAGATCCGCGAACGGCTGGCCGCCGGGCCCGCCGGGTACGTCCCCCTCGGCGCCGTCGGCTCCCCGTCCACCAGCGCTGACGGGTCCACCAGCGCTGACGGCCACCGGATGATCCTGCTCGACACTGTCGGTGATGTCTGGCTGGACGTCGCCGGCCAGGTGCTGGCGACCTTCGCCGGCCAGCGGGCCGGCACGCTGGGGGTGCTGGCGAACCTCACCGTGCCCGCGGCGTACGTCCTGTGCGTGCTGGACGGCGTGCCGGTGGCCGTGGGCCGCGGCACCGTGGACGGCGACTGGCTGGGGATCTACAGCATGGCGACCGTGCCGGCCGCGCGCGGCCGGGGAGCCGCCCGCGCGGTGCTCGCCGGGCTGGCGGACTGGGCGGCCGAGACGGGCGCGTCCCGTGCCTACCTGCAGGTCGAACAGACGAGTACGGCGGCCCGCCGGCTGTACGCCGCCCTCGGGTTCCGCCCCGTCTACCGCTACTCCTACCGCCGGCTGCACACCACCGCCACCGGCGCCCCCAGGTGAACGACCGGCGTCATCGGCCGTGCGGCATCGTCGGCACGGTCGTCCGGCCGCCGTGCGCGAGGGGCCGGCGGCCCCCCTGTCCCGCGGCCGGCCGTCCGGGGCACCGCCCGCGTCGACCGGTATCCAGCGGACACGGCCTAGCGTAGGGGGCATGACGTCCATGCAGGCCAGCCGTGGTCTTCTGGAGCCGCTGGGCCGTACCCGCGTGATGGGTGTGGTCAATGTGACGCCGGACTCGTTCTCCGACGGGGGTGCCTATCCGACCGCGGTCGACGCGGTCCGGGCCGGTCTGGCGATGGCCGCCGAGGGCGCCGACATCGTCGATGTCGGGGGCGAGTCGACCCGGCCCGGCGCGGGGCGGGTCGATCCGGCCGAGGAGCTGCGCCGGGTGCTGCCGGTGGTGACGGAGCTGGCCGCGGCGGGTGTCGCGGTGAGCGTCGACACGACCCGTCCGGCCGTCGCCGAGGCCGCGCTGGCCGCGGGCGCCGCGGTCATCAACGACGTGTCGGGTGCCGCCGACCGTGACCTGCTGGCGGTGGCCGCCGAGCGGGCGGTGCCCTACGTTCTGATGCACACCAGAGGTGTGAGCGCGGACATGGCCTCCCGCGCGGTCTACGGTGATGTCGTGTCCGAGGTCGTCGCCGAGCTGCGCGAGCGCCTCGACGTCGTGTTCGCCGCCGGGATCGCGCCCGAACGGGTGATCGTCGACCCGGGGATCGGTTTCGCGAAGGAGAGCGGGCACACCTGGGCGTTGTTGGCCCGCCTCGACGCCGTTGCCGCGCTGGGGCATCCGCTGCTGGTCGGCACGTCGCGCAAGTCCTTCCTGGGCAGCCTGCTCGCGGACGCCGACGGGCGTCCCCGCCCGGCCGGGGAGCGCGACGGCGCGACCCAGGCGACGACCGCCCTGCTGGCGGCCGACGGGGTGTGGGCGGTCCGGGTGCACGCGGTGCGGGCC
>NZ_CAKKTM010000020.1 GCF_920888515.1 Protofrankia sp. CiP1_Cm_nod1
GTGCGGGCCGCGGCCGACGCGGTGCGGGTCGTCCAGGCATGGCGGCAGGCCCGCGAACGGCAGGCCCGGCCGGCTGATGGCGGGCCCGCGCCGGCGGAGCAGGCGCCCGCCAGGCCGGATTCCGCCGCGCCGGATCCTGGGACGCCGGATCCTGGAGCGCCGGATTCCGGGGCACTGGATCCTGGCGTCACGGATCCTGGCGCGCCGGCCCGTGGCGCGTTCCGGCTCCCGCCCACGGGTGCGGTATGACCGGCGCGTCACCGGACGCCGACGCGCCGGCGTCCGTGTCCGGCGCCGTGGTGCCCGGCACTTCTCCGTCACCCGGCGTGTCATCCGGCACGTCTTCCAGTGCGTCTCCCACGACGTCCTTCGTCACGACCGCCGCGACCCCCGCCAGGGCGCCTGTCGCGTCCAGCCGGATTGCCGTGACCGGGCTGCGAGTCCGGGGCTATCACGGTGTGTTACCGGCGGAGCGCGAGCTCGGCCAGGAGTTCGTGGTGGACGCCGCGGTGTGGCTGGACACCTGGCCGGCCGCCGCCAGCGACGACGTCACCGCCACCGTCGACTACGGGACGCTCGCCCAGACACTGGCCGGGATCGTCGCCGGGGAGCCCGTCAACCTGATCGAGACGCTCGCCCACCGGCTGGCCGACGCGTGCCTGGCCGACGACCGGGTCCTGCGGGCGGAGGTGACCGTGCACAAGCCGGCCGCGCCGGTCCCGCTGCCGTTCACCGACGTCGCGGTCACCGTCA
Organism: Protofrankia sp. CiP1_Cm_nod1; assembly: GCF_920888515.1. Classification (GTDB taxonomy): domain Bacteria; phylum Actinomycetota; class Actinomycetes; order Frankiales; family Frankiaceae; genus Protofrankia. Next base: position 754 of record NZ_CAKKTM010000020.1, read on the forward strand.
CCCGGGGCCGGTGGGCGTGAGCGGGGCCACGGGCCCGCGGCGGCCGGCACCGGCAGGCCCGGCGCCGGCGGTGCTGGCGCTGGGCTCGAACCTCGGCGACCGCCTTGCCCAGCTGCGTGCCGCCACCCGCCTGCTGGAGCCCGTGGCGGTCTCGCCGGTGTACGAGACCGCGCCCGTCGGCGGGCCCGCGCAGGCCGACTACCTCAACGCAGTGCTGCTGGTCCCGGCGGCACCGCCGCGGGACCTGCTCGCCGCGGCCCGGTCGGCCGAGGATGCGGCCCACCGGGCACGGGCCGTCCGCTGGGGCCCCCGCACCCTGGACGTCGACGTGATCGCCTGCGGTGACCTGACCAGCGACGACCCGGACATCCTGATCCCGCATCCGCGCGCCCACCTGCGCGCGTTCGTCTGCGTGCCGTGGCTGGACGTCGACCCGGACGCGGCGCTGCCCGGGCACGGCCGGGTCGAGGAGCTGGTGGCCGCGCTGGACACCTCCGGGGTCCGCCGGACGCCGTGGAGCCTGGCCGGGTGAGGCCGACGCGGGCGCGGGAACTGGTGGCGGCGGCCGTGGTGGTCGGCGTGCTGGCGTACGTGTTGCTGGCCTTCACCTACCGGGATCTGCCACGGTTCCCGCGGACGGCACCGCTGTCGCTGCTGATCGTCGGGCTGGCGGAGGCGCAGACCGCCGCCATCACCCGGCGCCGGTTGCAGGGGCGTCCGGGCACGCGGCCGATCCTGCCGTTGACCGTCGCCCGGCTGGCGGCGCTGGCGAAGGCGAGCAGCCTGACCGGGGCCGCGCTCATGGGAGCCTGGGCGGCGCTGCTCGGTTACACGCTGCCACGCCTGGAGGAGTTCGGTACCGCTGACACCGACGCGGTCACCGCCGGTCTCGGGGTCGCGGCGGCGCTGGTGCTCCTTGTCAGTGCCCTCCTGCTCGAGCGGGTGTGCCGGGTCCCGAAGCCGTGACGTGCCGACTGTATGATCATGTGTAGTCATATCGGCGGTGGTGTCCGTCGCCGGCCGCCGGGAAGATCGGCGCGGGTGCGCCGTCGGGTACGCTCGTCCCGCCGGGAGGCGGGCCCGGCGGCACGCCTGTCTGGATCATGCTCTGGATGGGCGTTCGCGACTGGTGTCCGCCTTGCGTGGCCAGCGCTGCCAGGCGATCGAAAGCCCCGGTTGGCCGCGAAGAACCCAGCTGATCGAGGAGTATGCGGTCGTGGTTTCCGCGGTGCCCACAACCCGGAGTGTCCGCCCGGCGTCTGGACACGATGAGGATCCCGCGATCCGGCGTTTGTCAACTGGGCGCACGCAACGCCAGCGCAACGCCGTGGTACACCGATGGGGGGACACATGACGTGGGCGCGGATCGTGAGGAGGCCGGTCGATGGCGGACGATATGCGACGATCTGACGCATCGAACCCACGTCGAGCCATGATCGCGGACGGTGCGCCAGCGGCGGCGGACCGCCCCGACGCGGGGCCGGTCCCCACCGGCCGTAGTGACTACCCTCCGAGTTCCTACCAGAACCAGGATGCTGAGCGCTACTACAACGCCCGCCAGTATCAGGATTCTGGCTCATATCGAGATCCTGATTCTCGCCAGGGGCCTTTCTCCCCTCAGATCTCCCCTCAGATGCCCGCGGGCCCTCAGCCGGCGGCCGGGGGATATCCCCCGCCGGGGCCGGGAGCGTATCCGGATTCGCGGTCACCCGGCCCGTCCCAGCGGCCAGGCGTACCGCCGCGGGCCGGCTACGTCCGGGACGAACCGGACGCCGGCTACGGGGCCGCGGCGGGCTACCGTGCCGGGCCCGTTCCCGGTGGCTACCCGCCGGCGGGCGGATATCCGCTGCCGGGTGCTCCCCAGGCCGGCGCCCCCGACCCCTACGGGGAGCAGACCAGGCTCGCGCCGGGGGCCAGGCCGTTCGGGCCGCCACCGGTCGACCCCGCCCCACGCGCTGGGGATCCATACCGGGAGGCACCCCGTCCGCAGGCACCCCCCGGCGGTTCCGGCGGCTCCCAGCCGGGGGCGCCCGGCTCGCGGCCGGCAGGCCGTTACCAGCCCGGCGCGCCCTACCCGCCGGATGGTGCCGGGTATCCGGCGAATCAGCCCGGGCCCGGCGCCTACCAGCCGCCGGCGGCCGGTTTCGGGACGGGCTACGCCGCTGGCGGGGAGGCGTCCGCCATCCAGGACGCCGCGGCGGCGGTGGCCACGCCATCCGCACCGCAGCCATCCGCGGCACAGCCGGCCGCGGCGCAGCCGGCCCGGTACCCGCCGGATCCGCTGCCGCTCGACGAGCCGGCGCCCGGCGCCATGACGGTCTTCACGGATCTGCGGTCCAGGAAGGGCAGCGACCGTCCCGGACGCCCGGACGGTGTCCCCCCGCCCCGGACCAGGCAGGCCGGCGCCGACACGTCGGCATCGACCTCCCGCCGGCCCAGGCCGGACCGCGCCGACCGCGCCGACCGTCGAGCGGGCCCGTCGGCCGCCGAGCAGAGCACCACTGGCGAGCAGGCCGTTACGCTCCGAGCCGAGTCGGGCCGGCGCCGGGACGACCGGGACGACCGGGACGACCGGGACGACCGGGACGACCGGGACGACCGGGACGACCGGGACCGGAGCGACTCCCGGCCACCAGGCCGGTCCGCGAGCCGATCCGCGAGCCGGTCCGCGAGCCGGTCCGCGAGCCGATCCGCGGACGGGTCCACGGCGGACGCGGGAACGCGCCGCGGTCGTTCCCGCGATGCCGGCGGGCTCCCCTGGCTGCTGCGCCGACTGGTGTACGCGGTGGTGATCCTCGGTGTCGCCTTCGCCGTCGGGGGCGGGGCCGGGTTCGTGTGGCAGAAGATCGGCGCTCGTGGGGACGGTGCCGCCGCCGTCACGGCCCGGCCGTCCGGGGCGCCTGACGACCAGGCCGGCGCCACCGCGGGGCCCGGGGCGCCCGCGAGCCAGCCGCCGGCCACGGCGGCCGTCCCGCCGGACTGGGCCGCCGTCACCGACGCGCAGCAGAAGGCGACGTTCTCCCACCCGGCGGCCTGGCAGCAGCGCCGGGACAACACCGCGGTCTTCTTCGTCGAGCCGCCGGTGGGGAACGCGCGGTCCGGCGGCCCGCAGATGGTCGGTGTCGCCCGGGTCGCCGGGACGGACCAGGCGGCCGCGCTCACCGCCGTCCAGGGCTCGGAGTTCGCCATCCAGCCCGGCGTGACCAGGGAGACCACCCGGACGGTGGCGGATCCCGGCGGCGGGCAGGCCCAGGAGTGGGTTGGCTCGTACCTGCGCGAGGGGCAGCGGGTCACCTATGTGATGCGGGCGGTGCCGGCCGGGGAAGCGGTCTACGTCCTGATCGCCCGCTCGTCGTCGCAGTCGGCGGCGACCGCGGCCACGCTGCTCGAGAGCCTGCGCGCCTCCTTCCGCCCGGCATGACCCGGCTGCCCGGGACGGCCGTCCGGAACGCCCGAGCGCACCGGGCAGGCCGCGGAGCGCTCTCGAGTACGGTCACCGCTGGTAACGCTTTGGTTTTGTTGAACGCGGGGGCCGGAAACAAGCGGCTGTAACAGCAGCTGTTTTGTTCCTCATTGCGGTGAGCTGGTGCTTCCTGAACCGGGCAGCGTTACCCGATCGACGCTTCGGCTGCCGCCGCGCACACCGTCCCCGCATGACGGAGGGGCCTGTCGTGATACGAGAACCCACTGTCATTGTGTATCCGTTGTTAATTTCTGCTGTTGGGGAATTATTTCTCTGTTGTTTCCGCGGGCGACGACCGGTGGCCGTCGGGCCGGCCTACAGGTCGGGCCCGGCGGCGGACGAGTGCATCGGGGCGAGCAGCCGCCAGATCACCTCGGCGGTGTCGAAGTGTTTCGGGCCGGTGGCGGGTGGCCAGCCGTGGGCGAGGCCGGGGAGCAGGAACTCCACGATCCGGCTGCCGGACGAGCACACCGTCTCCTGCCTGATCGCCGTGTACCCGTCGCGGGCGGCTGTCGCGGCACCGGCCCCGGAAGCGTTCGTCCCAGTGCCGTCTTCAGCGCCCGCTGGTGGGGCGAGGGCCGCGACGGCCTGGCCGGCCGGCGCCTGCTGTGCGCCCCCGCCGGCGCCGGCCGGGCCGGCGGCCCTGTCCTGCGC
>NZ_CAKKTM010000021.1 GCF_920888515.1 Protofrankia sp. CiP1_Cm_nod1
GCCCTGTCCTGCGCGAGGCCGACCAGCTGGCCGCCTGCCGCGCTCCCGACGGCGATACCGTCGCCGCCGACCGTGAACGTGTCCCGCGGCAGCGACGGTTCGGGGCAGCCGGCGCTGGCCCGGAAGGGCGACAGGCTCTCCCGCGCCGACCGCAGCGGCGTCCCGAGCGTCTCGGACCAGGCCTCGCCGGCATACGGGACGCGCTCGTCGAGCTGGCCGTGGATGGCCACCACGGTCACCGGTTTCGCCGGCGCGCAGCCGGCCGTCTGCAGGCTGGCCGCGACCACCGCGATCCCGGCGATCTCGCCGGCATGCTCGCAGGCGTAACGGTAGGCGATCATGCCACCGTTGGAGAAACCGACGAGGAACACCCGTTGCCGGTCGATCGGGTAGTGCTGCTCCAGATGCGAGATGAGCGCCCGTAGCCATCCGACGTCGTCGACCTGCTCGGCCGCGGACCGTCCGCAGCAGGTGCCCGCGTTCCAGGAGGTGTTGAGCGCGTCGGGGTAGGCCACGGCGAACCCGGCGCTGCCCGTGAGCGCCTCGAAGCCCCACAGCGACTGGGGCTCCGTGCTGTCGTTGTCCAGGCTGTGCAACGCGATGACGAGCGGGAAGGGCCGGGCGGCCGTGACGGCCGGCAGCGTCAGGCGTAACGGCGTCGTGCGTCCCGACCGTTCGTAGGCGTCCGGCCCGGCTGTCGGGGTGGGCACGATGATCCTGAGGGTGGTCGGGGAGGGGGTCGGCAGGACGCGGTCGTAGAGGGCCGCGCACCCCCCGGCGCACAGGGCCAGCATGGAGATGAACACGACGCAGCAGGCCAGCGGGCTACGGCGCGGCAGGCCGCGGCGGCGGGGCGAGCCATGGCGGCGGCACTGGGACAACGGCGGGCGGGGCGGACGGGAGGGCGGCATCACACCCATTTTGTCCTGTTGGTGACAGAAGCCCGTCACCGGTGCCGGCGTTGACTCCCCCGGATGGCTCGAGTTCCGCGCGTGATGTCCGCTTCGCGGTCCCGGCCGACGAGCGGTATGACTCTCGCGGACGGCAGAGGCGCGGACGGTAATGAAGCGCTGGGACGGGCGGATGGCGCGGCGGACACGGCAGGAGCCGCGGGAGAAGGACGGCCCGTGACGGTCCCGGTCGCTCCGGTGATCCCGGTAGGGGATCCGGGAGGCCCGCTGGCCCCGCCAGCGGGCGCGGTGGCCGCGGGAGTCCCCGGGCGGGCCGAGTCCCTGGGCGGCCGCGCCCCGATGGTGGGTGTGGGCCCGGACACCGTACGACCGAGATCCGTTCTGGATCCGGATGCCGAACGGCCCAGGCCAGCGCCGGAACCGGGCACCGAGCCGGTGTTCGGCGCCGTCCCCGTGACCTGCTCCCGCTCCGGATCCGGACCAGGCTGCCCCGTCCGCACGACGCCCAGGCGTGGGCGTCCCGCCGTGTCCAGGGGAACCTCCCAGTCCACTATGTCCGCCGTGTCCGCCGGGCCGGTGTCCGGCAGGGACTGCAGGACCACGGCGCGGTACTGCACGAACGCCTCTCGCGCGCGGCTTTCCAGGTCGTCGACCAGTCCGAGCTGTTCGCGGACGCGGCGTTCACCGGCCGGCCCGGCCGCGAGCAGGTCCGACAGGCAGCGGTCGACGGCGCGACGGGCCTGTAGCCAGACCAGGAGCAGCCGGGAGCGCTCCAGGTCTGATGGCGTGTCCACCGAGATGTCTCCCTACTTCCCGCGTGCTGCGTGACGTGCCCCGTAGTGACGTGCCCCGTAGTGATGTGCCTGTCGTGACGTGCTCCGTAGGTGGTCCTTGGCTGCCGTTGGTTGCGACTCGCTGTCGTACCAGAGTGCCTTACCCACTCCTGTCGCGCGCGTCAGTTCGTGGAACGGACACGTGTCCGTTGCGTCCGTTCTGGACTGATGTCGCTATTGCGGCGGCCTGTTGGTGTGGCGGCCGTCCCCGTATCGGAAGGTCATGGCTGGCGGGTGGGTTCGGCGTGGCCGCCGGGTTCGCCTGCGTCGTGTTGCGGAGGGAGCGGCTCGCGTGGGGTGCCCGGCCGCCTGCCGGTGCGGCCGGAGGCGACCAGGTCGCTCACGGCGACCAGCATCGGCTCCTCGGCCGCGGAGCGTGCCCGGTTGCCCTGCCATGTCGACCGGGCGCTGGCCAGTTCCTGTCCGCCGCGACGCAGGACCTCCTCCCAGCGCTGTTGCATGGGACGGATGAGCCCGCCGCCCACCCCCACGATCGTCACTCCGGTGACGGTCGCGAGAACAGCGTAGAGCATCGGTGTTGTCACGGATGTGGCAAGGCCGAGCTCGTCCAGGGCGGCCTTGCCAAAGCCGATCATGATGATGGCGGCGCTGATGCCCCCCGCCGTCCCGGCGTAGGGCAGGCCGCTGAGCGCGCTGCCGACATACCTGCGCGCGGTGGACGCCAGGGTGGCTCCGATCACGAGAACGACGCAGGCGAGCACGGTGTGTGCCAGCAGAACGGCAAGGTCGCTGATGAGGCTGCTGACCGGGTTGGCTCCGAACACGCCGAGTGCCAGCTGGAGAAATGCCAGCGCGGCGATGGCGAACGTGATCCGCATGAGGCCGGTGCGCAGGTCGGCTGCGGGGCGGCGGAGCGCACGGGGCAGCCCGCTGCGGTCGAGCAGGTTGTCGGTGCCGGCGCGGACCAGCAGACGGTTGACGGCGCTGACGATGCCACGGGCTGCCAGGCCGCCGGCGAGCACGATGAGCACGAAGGCGCCGATCTTCGGCACGCTCTGGATGACGGATGCCCACGCGTCCCGGACACCCTGGTCCCAGCCGGCAGCCTGCGGTACCAATAGTCCTCCTCCGTCCTAGGGGGCCAGAGGCGGCGTGATCGTGCTCGTCTCCCGCTGCCGTGGCCCGGCTCTCCGGGCCACGCTCAGGGCCGAGGGCGACGCGATCGCGTGTGTTTCCTGCCCGGGGCCGCGCGTTGGAGCGGCGGTCGAACGACGACGTCTGGAGCATGCCGTAGGTCCCCACAGGGGTGGCTGTTGACAGAACACCTCATACATAGCGATCGCACCATGTTGCCACACGATCGCCGAAAGTAGCTTTCGTGTAGTCCGTCCATGGATGCCCGGAGCAAAAGGGACGTCTGGGTGCCGGCGCGGCGGCGACACCCCGAGGCGGGGTGTTCCCCTCGAGGTGGAGCGCTCCGGGGCACAGCGCTCCGGGGTGACGGTAGCCCCGGCCCCCGGCCGCTGCCGACCGGCGGTCCTCTCCTGGCCGACGCGCCGCCTACTGGTTGGCGGTCTTCCGGACGATCTGCTTGGCGACCCGGTTCACGATGGCCTGGTCGGGCGCGTCGAACACCCGGCCGACCAGGAAGGAGCTCTGTACCTGGCCGGCGAAGACGAACATCACGTCGAACGTCATCGGCACCGCCGGCCCGTCGAGGGTCATCGACGCCTTCACCCTGGTCAGCGCGGTGACACCGGCCGGGGGTGTGCGCCTCGTCGTCGACAGGACCGTGAACGTGCTGCCCTCGGGCAGGTCGGCGGCCTCGGTGTACCCGCGTTTGAGCAGGTCGCCGACGCAGGAGGGGAAGGACGGATCGGCCGCTATCCGGACCGCCTCCGTTATCACCTCGGCCGGATAGACCGCCGCTACCGAGCCCATGAAGACCAGGTTGTCGTTCGTGGCGAAGTAGGGCCCCTTGGCCGAGTCCAGCGGCTCGACCCGCGGATCGGCCCCCGGCCTTCCGACGCACGACGCGAAGCCGGTCATCGCGGCCACGGAGAGGGCCCCGCGGTTGTCCAGGGACGTGCTCGCGTTGAAACCGGCGGTTTCCGGCCCCTCGGTCAGCACGTAGTCCCCCGCGTGCAGGTTCGTGCGGGCGGCGGCCGACGCGACCGGGACCGCCGGCTGCCCCGGCGTCGCGCCGCCGGCGGGCTGCCGCGATCCTCCGCAGGAGCCGGCGGCAAGCGCCAGCAGAACAGCCACGAGAGCGACGCCGAGTATCCGGACGCGCGGGCGCCGCCTGGGCCGGGACATCGCCATGAGCGTTAGTACCCCCCTGACTGCGGTGGAGCGTTCGGTGGGTTCCCGATTGGTCCAGTATGCACTGATTGCACGGAGTAATATTGCTGCTACAGCCTTCTGGGGCTGATGTGCCGCCGGGTGGGTGGCGGCACCAGCCCCACCACGGGGGATGTGAGGATGCGACCGTGACGGACGACTCTTTTCCCACTGGCACCACCACGGGTACCGGCACCGGCACCGGCACCGGTGTCCGTGGCGGGGGTGGCGCTCTGCCCTTCGTCCCGCCGGATGCCGGCCTTGCCGGGCTGGCCACGGCCGCCGCGTCCTGCCGGGGCTGTGAGCTGGCGGACCTGCCCGACACCCGGACCGTCTTCGGGGAGGGGAACCCGCGTGCGCGCCTGGTCCTCGTCGGCGAACAGCCCGGTGACGTCGAGGACCGGCGTGGCCGGCCGTTCGTCGGGCCCGCCGGCAAGCTGCTCGACCGGGCGCTCGCGGACGCCGGGATCGACCGGGCCGAGGCGTACGTCACGAACGCGGTCAAGCATTTCAGGTACCGCCGCAACGATGGGCCGCGGCGTATCCACCAGACGCCGGATGCCCGGCAGGTCACGGCCTGCCGGCCGTGGCTCGCGGCCGAGCTGAACCGGATCCGGCCGCGGCTGGTCGTCCTGCTCGGCGCGACCGCGGGGCAGGCGCTGCTCGGGCCGTCGTTCCGGGTGACGAAGATGCGCGGCCGGTTACTGCCCGGGCCGCCGGGGTCGGATGCCCAGCTGATCGCCACGTTGCACCCGAGCGCGGTGCTGCGGGTCGAGCCGGCCACTCGGGACGAGGCCTACGCCGGCTTCGTTAATGATCTTCAGCTCGCTGGGCGCATTCTGGCCGGCATGACGGGCTGACCGCCGGAGACGAAACGCCGGGCGCCCGTGGCTGTACCGACGGGCGTCCGGCGTTGTGGATCAGGTGACGATCTCCACCGGCGTGCCCAGCGGGAGCAGGCGCGCGAGCCGGGTGATGGTCTCGTTGCTCACCCGGATGCAGCCGTGGCTGACATCCTGGCCGAGCAGGTTCGGCTGGTTCGTCCCGTGAATACCGATCACCGGCGCTCGTCCCTCGAAGGAGTCGAGGGTGGTCGAGAAGCCGCTCAGTCCGAACGCGTACGGCCCGTACGCGCCGGCCGGGTTGCGGGGCTGGAGCAGCTCGGTCAGGTAGAACTTCCCGCCCGGGGTCGGGGTGTCACCCGTCCCGACGGCGGTCGGCTCGTCGACGACGACCTGCTGCTTGTCATAGACCCGCAGCCGGTGGTCCTTGCGGGCGACCACCACCCGGTAGCTGGTCTGGCTGGCCTTCACCTGGGCGTCCTTCACCCAGCCGGTGCTGCCGGCGGGCTGGACCGGCAGCAGCACCTGCCACCAGCCGGGGAGCTTCGTCACCACCAGGAAGACCCGCGGGGCGCCCGCCTCGTTCGGGTTGCTCAGCTGGGAGACCACGCTCGCGGCGATCGGCGACTTGTAGATGTCCACCTTCGGGACGACGGCGGTGACGATGGTGGACGTCCCGTCCTGGCTGGCCGAGGCCGCGGCGGCCAGCTCGCTGTGCGCCGCCTGCGGGACGGCCGTGCTCGCCGGCGCTGCCGGCGGTGTGTCCGTGGGCGAGTCCGTCGATCCGCCGCCACAGCCGGTGAAGGCGATCAGCCCGGCGAGGACGAGCGACGGGACTCCCGCGCGCCGCGGGGACAGCCGCCGCGGGGACGGCGTGCTCCTGGCCGTGGCCGCCGCCGGCACGGATGAGGATGAGGATGAGGATGAGGACACGGGCGTGCCTCCGGTGGGCGCGGTACCAGTGGGCATACCGGTGGACGAAACGGCGTGTGCCGCCACCCCAGGGGCGGGGCGACGGCACACGCGCGAACCCAGGATCATCATCCTGTGTAGTAGACCTTGTCCGTGACCACGGGGTTCGCCGGTGTGGAGACCGGTACGGTGCCGCCGGTGTCGACGTCCTGGTCGTGGCCCGAGTCCCCGCCGGGGCAGTTGGCGACACCGATGGCCGGGATCGCCTTGAGCAGGGTGCCCGACAGCAGGTCGAACGGAATGGCCAGGACGGCGTCGAGCACGTGGGTGACGAGAGTGATCACGCCGCCCGGCGGGATCTCGCCGGTGCCACCCTTGCCCTTGGTGTCATACCAGCCGAATCCGAAAGGCTTGCCAGAGGTGTTCTTCAGCTGCCACTTGCCCCCGTCGGGGCCGCAGGAGTGCAGCAGCGCCAGCGGCTGGGCCAGCAGGTTGCCCACTTTGCTCAGGTCGATCAGGCCCTGGATGTCCACCGGCAGGCCGGGAACGAGCGTGAGCAGGTTGTGCAGCGCGTCCGGCGACAGCTGCGTGATATCCGCCGGGAGGTTGGCGGGAAGGTTGGCCGGGAGGTTGGCGGGAAGGTTGGCCGGGAGGTCGGCCGGGAGCTTGGCGGGAAGGTTGGCCGGGAGGTCGGCCGGGAGCTTGGCGGGAAGGTCGGCCGGGAGCCCCGGCTGCGCTGGCGCCTGCTTGACCGCGCTCGCCACGGTCCCCTGGACGGGAGTCGAGGTCTGGTCGTCCGCCAGGGCGGCCGGGGCGGTCAGCCCGATCATCATTGATCCGATTACGCAGGCTAGAGTCAGCCGCGTCCTGCCTAAACGCATTGTGTTTGCCCCCTCAAGGCTTTTGGCATGCCGGAAGCGGGCCTGTGGCCGCTGTCACAGCAGCATGTTGCGAGGGATGCTACCAATGAGCTTCCGCAACTCGCACGCAGAGGTGCCAGTTGTGATCAAAAATGTAACCGCGTGTGGCGGAATTGTGTTTCTGTAGATTATAGGATTCGGCTGGCCTGCTCGATTGACGATTGTGTCATGTTCGCGAAGTGACCTTGTCGCGGCCTGCCGCAAAGGCGCTGCCACGGTAAGAATTCGCTGCTGTGCCGCGTCTCATGGCGACAGGCGCTCGACGATCCAGCGACCGCCCTCGCACGGCCGGCCGTGCCCGCCGGCGCCGCGTTCACCGGCCCGTGGCTCACCGGCCGGGGCCTTGCCGGCGGGAACGTCGACAGGGGTGCCGGCGGGAATATCGTCAGGAGCGCCGTCGGCATCGGTTCGACGGTAGCGCAGCCGGTCGTGCAACCGGTCAGGGCCTCCCTGCCAGAACTCGACCGTTTCCGGGACGAGCCTGATCCCGCCCCAGAACGCCGGCACCGGAACCGGTTCCGGCGCCGGCCAGCGGGCGTCCAGTTCGGCCCAGCGCCGCTCCAGCGGCTCCCGGGAGCCGATCACCTCGGACTGTCGGCTCGCCCACGCCCCGAGCTGCGAGCCGCGCGGCCGGGACCGGAAGTACGCCGCGGTCTCGGCGCGCGGCACCTCCTCGAGCCTGCCGGTGACGACGACCTGCCGTTGCAGGGCGTGCCAGGGAAACACCAGCGAGCCGTACGGGTTCGCGGCGGCATCCCGGGCCTTGCGGGAGCCGAGGTTGGTGAAGAGTGTGAAGCCACGCTCGTCGAACCCCTTGAGCAGGACGGTCCGGGCGCTGGGCCGGCCGCGGGCGTCCGCGGTCGCGAACACCATCGCGTTCGGCTCGGGCAGCGCCGATCCCGCCTCGGCGGCCAGCGCGGACGCCTGCTCGTACCAGCGCGCGAACTGGGCCACCCAGCTGGGGGCAAGATCGGACTCGTACAGCCTTCCCGCGCTGTAACAGCGCCGTTGGGCGGCGGGATCGGGCACCGGCGGCAGGGCGTGGTTCGGGCGGGCGGACACGCCGTCGATCGTGTCACCTTTCCGAGGCCGGCCTCCGTGACGCCGGACGCGGTGACGCCGGACGCGGGCGATCTTCCGAGTCGCAGGTGAGAGTGACCTGCGCCACGTCGGTAGGGCCGTCGTGGCCGGTGAGGCCCGATGCGCCGGGTAAGTTCCGACCGCGTTCACGGTGGGCCACCAGCGGTGTCCTGCTGGGCTATGGCACCGCTTCCGCCGAGAGGGCAGGATGCAGACAGGTAATTCTGCCCGATGATGCAACCAGCTCAGATCAGCTATCGGCTGGCGTTCGGCGTGCCGAGACCCCGCGTCGCCGTCCACGCGAGGCCGGCGGAGACAGGAAGCGGAGCCCCGGACTTCGATGTCTGAGAAGACAAGTGATTTCAAGCCCGGCCTCGAGGGCGTGATCGCCTTCGAGACCGAGATCGCCGAGCCGGACAGGGAAGGCAGCGCGCTACGGTATCGCGGCGTCGACATCGAGGATCTTGTTGGCAAGGTCGACTACGGCCACGTGTGGGGGCTGCTCGTCGACTCCTCGTTCGAGCCCGGCCTGCCACCGGCGGAGCCGTTCCCGCTGCCGGTGCACTCCGGCGACATCCGGGTGGACGTGCAGAGCGCGCTGGCGATGCTGGCTCCGCACTGGGGGTTCGGCCAGCTCATCGACATCTCCGACGCCCAGGCGCGCGACGATCTCGCCCGGGCGTCGGTGGTGGCGCTGTCCTTCGTCGCGCAGGCGGCCCGCGGCCTCGGCCAGCCCGCCGTCCCGCAGAAGGATGTCGACCGGGCCCGCACGATCACCGAGCGTTTCATGATCCGCTGGCGGGGTGAGCCGGATCCCAAGCACGTCCAGGCGGTGGACGCCTACTGGGTGTCCGCGGCTGAGCACGGTATGAACGCGTCAACGTTCACGGCGCGGGTGGTGGCCTCCACCGGCGCGGACGCGGCGGCCTCGCTGTCCTCCGCGGTGGGCGCGCTCTCCGGCCCGCTGCACGGCGGCGCCCCGTCCCGGGTGCTGGCGATGCTCGACGAGGTGGAGGCCACCGGCGACCCGGCCGGGTACGTCCGCCGGGCGCTGGACCGCAAGGAGCGGCTGATGGGCTTCGGCCACCGCGTCTACCGTGCGGAGGATCCGCGCGCCCGGGTGCTGCGCCGCACCGCGCGCGATCTCGGCTCGAACCGCTACGAGGCGGCCGAGGCGCTGGAGGCCGCCGCCATCGAGGAGCTCACCAACCGGTACCCCGACCGCCCGCTGCGGACGAACGTCGAGTTCTGGTCCGCGGTCGTGCTCGACTACGCCGGGGTGCCGGCGCACATGTTCACGTCCATGTTCACCTGCGCGCGTACCGCTGGGTGGAGCGCCCACATCCTGGAGCAGAAGCGCACCGGACGCCTCATCCGCCCGTCCGCCCGCTACGTTGGCCCGGCTCCCCGGCCGCTCGGAGATATTCATGCCTGACCAGATCGTCATTCCCGGGCATCTGCGCCCGGTCGACGGGCGCTTCGGCTGCGGACCGTCCAAGGTCCGCCCCGAGGCGGTGGCCCGGCTCGCCGCCACCGGCACCTCACTGCTCGGGACGTCGCACCGGCAGAAGCCCGTGCGCGCCCTGGTCGGGCGGGTCCGCGCCGGGCTGGCCGAGCTGTTCTCGCTGCCCGACGGCTACGAGGTGCTGCTCGGCCTCGGCGGGGCCACCGCCTTCTGGGACGCCGCCGCCTTCAACATCGTCCGGGAACGCTCCCAGCACCTGGTGTTCGGGGAGTTCGGCGGCAAGTTCGCCGACACGACGAAGGGCGCGCCGTTCCTGGCCGAGCCGTCGGTCGTCTTCTCGGCGCCGGGCAGCCACCCCGAGTGGGCGCCCGAGCCGGGTGTCGACGTGTACGCGACGCCGCACAACGAGACGTCCACGGGTGTGGCCAAGCCGGTGCGCCGCCCGGTCGGGGCGGACGCGGGAGCGCTGCACCTGGTCGACGCGACCTCGGGCGCCGGCGGGCTGCCGGTGGACCTGTCACAGGTGGACGCCTACTACTTCGCGCCGCAGAAGAACTTCGCCTCCGACGGCGGCCTGTGGGTGGCGCTGCTCTCCCCGGCCGCGCTGGAGCGGGTGGCCGAGATCGCCGCCTCCGACCGCTGGATCCCGCCGTTCCTGGACCTCACCACCGCCCGGGACAACAGCGCCAAGGACCAGACGTACAACACCCCCGCGGTCGCCACGCTGTTCCTCTTCGCCGACCAGGTCGAGTGGATGCTCGCCAATGGCGGCCTGGACTGGTGCGTGCGCCGCACGGCCGAGTCGTCGTCGATCCTCTACACCTGGGCGGAGAAGGCGAGCTACGCGACGCCGTTCGTCGCCGACCCGGCGCAGCGCTCCCAGGTCGTCGTCACGATCGACTTCGAGGGTGTGGACGCGGTCGCGGTCGCCCGCACCCTGCGGGCCAACGGCATCGTGGACGTGGAGCCGTACCGCAAGCTCGGCCGCAACCAGCTGCGGGTGGCCTGCTTCCCGGCGGTCGAGCCGTCCGACATCCAGGCGCTCACCGGCGCCGTCGACTACGTGGCCGAACGTCTGTAGGCCGCGGGACCTGCTTTTTCCACCAGCTTTTCCACCGGATTTTCCGGCGCACCACCCCTCGCCGCTTCATCCGTGTCATCCGTGTCATCCGTGTCATCCGGACTGTCGGCACCGTCCGGTTCCGGTGTCGTGCCGGCGCTGGTCCTGGAGTGTTCCGCGGAACACTCCAGGACCAGTACTCGTCGCGCTTCCCACGGGACCGGGGGTATAGCGGTTTCTAGCGGCGCGGACGGGCCGGGGCGGCCTGGGCCGCCAGCGCCGCGATCGAGTCGGCGGTACCGGCGAAGTCGGGCGAGCGGTCCTCGATCGGCGTGTACGGACGCTCCTCGTAGCCGACGTAGAGCTGGCGCGGCCGGGCGATCTTCTGCTCCGGGTCGAGCAGGCCCTCCTCCCACTGGGCGAGCCAGCCAGGCATCCGCCCGACCGCGAACAGCACCGGGAACATCTCCACCGGGAAACCCATCGCCTGGTAGATGATGCCGGTGTAGAAGTCGACGTTCGGGTAGAGCTTCCGCTTGATGAAGTACTCGTCCTCGAGCGCGACCCGCTCCAGTTCCAGGGCCAGGTCGAGCAGCGGGTTCGTCCCGGTGACCTTGAACACCTCGTCGGCTATCTGCCGGATCACCCGGGCCCTCGGGTCGTAGTTCTTGTACACCCGGTGCCCGAATCCCATCAGCTTCTTCTTGCCGCTCTTGACCTGCTCGATGAAGGCCGGGATGTTCTCCACCGACCCGATTTCGGTGAGCATCCGCAGCACCTGCTCGTTGGCGCCGCCGTGCAGCGGGCCGTACAGCGCGGAAATAGCCGCGGCGGCCGCCGAGAAGGGGTCGGCCTGGGAGCTGCCGACGGCCCGCATCGCGTTCGTCGAACAGTTCTGCTCATGGTCGGCGTGCAGAATGAACAGGACGTCGAGGGCGTGCTCGAGAATCGGGTCCGGCTCGTACTTGAGCTCGGTGGCCTTCCACATCATGTTCAGGAAGTTGCCGGCATAGGACAGGTCGTTGTCCGGGTAGACGTACGGCAGTCCGATCGAGTGCCGGTAGGAGAAGGCCGCCAGCGTCGTGATCTTCGCGATGAGCCGGACGATCTGTAGCCGGCGCAGCCCGGGATCGGTTATCTCCTTGGCGGCCGGGTAGAAGGTCGACAGCGCGCCGACGCTCGACAGCAGGATGCCCATCGGGTGCGCGTCGTGGTAGAAGCCGTCGATGAACTTCTTGATCGATTCGTGGACGAGCGTGTGGTGCGTGATCTCGCTTTCCCACACCGCCAGCTCCGAGGACGTGGGCAGCTCCCCGGCGAGCAGCAGGTAGGCGACCTCCAGGAAGCTGCTCTTGTCGGCCAGCTCCGTGATCGGAAAGCCGCGGTAGCGCAGGATGCCGGCGTCACCGTCAATGAAGGTGATCGAGCTGCGGCAGCTCGCCGTGTTCGTGAAAGCTGGGTCGTAGGTCAGCAGGCCGAAGTCGGTCTCGTCGAACTTTATCGCGCGCAGGGCGTTGGCCCGGATCGCGCCGTTCTCGATCGGGATCTCATAGGTCCGGCCGGTGCGGTTGTCGGTGACGGTCAAAGTGCTGGCCTGCTCGGTCACGCCGGGCTCCTCTCGCTGTGGCGATCACGTCGGTGTGGCTCATGCCGGGGCCGCGGCGTCGGGGTGTGGACCGCTCGGGCCGGTTCGGCGGTAGACAACGGTTGTTCCCAAGTCTCGCGGTTGTGGCCTGCACACGCCCGTGATCGGTGTCTTCCGCCCGACGTGTCCTACGCCACCCGTTACGCGTGGTTCGGCGCGGCTGTCGAATCTTTTTCCCGCCGGCATGGCCGGCCGGGATTCGGGGCCGTCCGTGGCGGGCGCTTCCGGACGGCCCCGCGGGGCTTCGGGACGGTTCCGCGGGGCTTCGGGACGGTTCCGCGGAAGGGCCCGCCGGTGTCTTCCGGGCGCCGCTTACGGTGTCCGGGCGTTCGGGATCGGCCTTCCGGGCGCCGTAAGCGGTGCCCGGCGTTCGGTCGGCATAGTGGGTCGCGGGCCGTCCAGGTGGGCCGGTCGCCGCTGACGGGAGATTGTTCTGTGATCCACGCGCATCTTGGCCGTACCGGAGTGCGGGTGTCCCGGCTGTGTCTGGACGTGATGAATGCCGGACCATCGGTGGGCACGGATGCCCCCGGCGCAGTCATGGACCGGGCACTGGACGCCGGTATCACTTTTTTCAGCACCTTCCTCGACACCGCGGACGCCCATGGGTGGTCCGCCCATGCCACCGGGCGCACCGACGCGGGCGCTGCCGAGCACGCTGTCGGCGACTGGCTGTGGAGGAGCCGTGGGCGCCGGGACCAGGTCGTGCTGGCGACCGGGCTGCCCGGGGGTGACGGGAAGCTGTCCGGGCCCGAGATCCGGCGGCGTTGCGAGGAGTCGTTGCGCCGGCTGCGCACCGACCATATCGATCTTCTCCAGGTGCCCGCGCTGGCCCGGGACACCCCGTGGGAGGAGATCTGGCAGGCCACGGGCATGCTGGCCACCCAGGGGAAGATCGTCTATGTCGGTTCGTCCGGCCTGGCAGGCTGGGAGATCGCGGCGGGCAACGAGGCCGCGATGCGGCGGCGGTCCCTCGGCCTTGTCAGCGACCGGTGCGGCTACAGCGTGCTGGAGCGCGCGGCCGAGACAGAGGTACTGCCGGTCTGCCAGTCCTACGGTGTGGGCGTGATCGGGCACAGCCCGCTGCTGGACGCGCTGCTCGACAGCGTTTCAGCGCACGCGCCGGCACAGGTGCCGGATCAGCGGCGGGCGGCACAGCGGCTGGAGCGGCACCGGCCGCGGTTCGAGGCGTTCGTGGCCCTGTGCGGGTCGTTCGGCGAACGGCCCGCGGACGTGGCGCTCGCCTGGCTGCTCGCCCAGCCGGGGCTGACCGCGGCGACCATCCGCCCCCGCGGCGTCGACGAGCTGACCGCGGCGCTGCGGGCACTGGAGATCGCTCTCGGTGAACGGGAACTGGACGCACTGGACGGGATCGCTCCCGGGCCGGCCGTCGCCGTGGCCGAAACATGATCGTGCCGCCGGCCGCTCAGCCCACCGGGTGGGTCAGCCCGCCAGCGGCCAGGTGGCCGTCGTCGCGTACGGGGGGCCGGGCGGCGATCCGCTACTCATGAGGGCGAACCCGGTCGCCGTCCACGGCCGGGCGCTGACCCCGGCGAGGCTGTCGGCCAGCACCGCCAGATCCGGTTGACCGGCCGGTGCCGGCGTGCCGGCGTACCGGCCCCGCCGGTGCGGAGAGGGCCGGTGCGGGGAGGGCCGGTGGGTCGCGAGCGTGAGGTGCCCCCGCCACTCGCGGGGGTCCAGGCCGTCC
>NZ_CAKKTM010000022.1 GCF_920888515.1 Protofrankia sp. CiP1_Cm_nod1
GGGCCGGTGGGTCGCGAGCGTGAGGTGCCCCCGCCACTCGCGGGGGTCCAGGCCGTCCGCCCCGGCCTGCCTGGCCGCCTGGGCGACCGCGCGGGCCAGCGGCGCCAGCGGCCGCTCGTCGACCGCCGCGAACAGCACCCGGCTCCCGAACCGTCCGCCACCGGAAATGACCACTGCCGCCGGTGGGTGCTCGGCGGCCACCCGCGCCAGCTCCCGGGCCAGCGCGGGCCGGACGCCCGCGGGCACCTCGCCAAGGAAGGCGAGGGTGATGTGCCAGCTCTCCGGCGGGGCCCACCGCAGCCCCACCGCCGGCCCCGGCCGGCCGGCCCGCAGCCGCTCGACGGCACTGACGAGCGGTCGCAGGACGTCCCGCGGTGGGAGCAACGCCACGAACATCCGAGCCATGACCGCGGATTCTGCATGATGCGGCCACCGGTTACCGACGCTGGTTCCACCATTGATGGGAATGATGGTAATAAGTCGGACAAAAAGATCTCCGCCCGTTGGCGTCGGGAGTTTGATGCCGGGTAGTTACGAATAACGCTCCAGGTCCCCGCGAGGGAGGGCACTATCGGTATGTGACAACGGTTCCCGAACTGGTGGCCCAACGTGATCCGGCAGGCGCGCGCGAATGGCGGGAGCGCCGGCGCGACACCCGGCGCCTGCTGCCCGACCTGCCAGGCGCGATGGCCCTGGCGACGGGCGGCAGCGACCGTACGACCGCATCGGTGCTGCGGGACGCGGGTGTGGACGTGGTCGGCCTGCTCGCGCCCGAGCCGCTGGAGTCGCTGGCCTGGGCGGCGGAGGCCGAGGCGCCACGCGCCTACGCGGATCTGGTCGCGATGCTCTCCGACGACATCGAGGCCGTGTGCATCGAGATGACGCCGCCCGGATCCGACGTGATCGCGCGCCGGTCCGTCGAAGCCGGCCTGCACGTGCTGCTGGCCCGTCCCGCGACCGCCGACCCGGAGTCCCTGCGGGCCGTCGCCGACCTGGCGGAGGAGTCCGGCCTCGCGCACGTCGTCGCCATGGACGGCCGGGCCTGGCCGGCGGCCTGGCATGTGCAGGCGTCGTTGGCCGCGCTCGGCCGGATCACCCAGGTGACCATGCTCGGGGCACCGGCGGGGCAGTCCGGCCGGGCCGAGATCATCGACCTGGTCGTCCGCTGGTGCGGGGATGTGCTCGCCGTCTGCGCCAGCCCGGACGCCATGCCCGCGGCCAGGCTCACCGCCGACGCGCCCGTCACCTTCGCGCTGCTGTTGGCCAGCGGTGCCACGGCGCTGGTCAACGAGCGGCCCGACGGCCGGCTGGAGACCGCCACGATCACGATCTGCGGGACCGGCGGGCGGATGGTCGTGCAGGGCCGCCGCGTCCTGCGCCAGGACGCGGACGGCACGCGCGACCTGCTGATGCGCGCGGTCCCGGGCGTACGTCCCGGCCTGATCGAGGCGACCTACGACGTCGTCCGGGTCACCGAGCTGGGTGACCCCGCTCTGGTCCGTGGCGCGACCTTCCACGACCTGCTCACCATCGCGCGGGTGCTGGCGGCCGCGGACGCGTCCGAGGAGAACAGCGGCTGGGTGGAGCTGTAGGACGGCAGGGGCGGCATGGACGGCATGGACGGGCTGACGCGGAGAGAGGCCGGCGCGCGCGGGGGTGGGCGGTGGGCCACGGTACGGGCGCGTCAGCCCCTGTCACGGGCTGGCGACGGCCTCTGTCACGAGCCGGCCAGCGTGTCCAGGATGGGGGCGGCCCGCTCGAGCGCGGCCATCTCGTCCGGGCTCAGCGACGCCAGCCGTTCGGCGAGCCACTCGTCGCGGCGCCGGCGGTCGGCCTCCAGCAGGTCGATGCCCGCTTCGGTGATCCGCGCGATGACCTGCCGGCCGTCGGAGGGATGCGCGCCGCGGGCGACCAGGCCCGCTTCGGCGAGGTGGGCGACCACCCGGGTCATCGACGGCGGCTGCACCCGTTCGTGCGCGGCGAGCTCACCAAGGGTCATCGAGCCGTGCCGTTTCAGGGTGGCGAGGGTGGCGATCTGAGTGGGCGTCAGCGTGTTCGACCGCTCCTGGCGCATACGCCGCGACAGCCGCATCACGGACAGGCGGAGGACCGACGCGAGCTGGGCTTCGGCCACGCCGTCCATCGGGTCAAGGTACTTCTCCGCTGCGCTCATTACCAGAAAAGCTACGTGTTTCCAGCGGTATGTGCCCGCTGCCGGCTGGCATCGCGGCGGATGCGCCCGGCGTCGGGAGCGGGAGCGGCCGTGACCGGGAGACCGGGCTCCGGCTGACGTCGTGCCAGGCCCCCCGACATGATGATCTCCTTGGCATGATCACGGCAGTTTCTGGGAACCATACCGTACGGTAGGCACTCGGGTATCCGAGCGTCACGGTAGCGGGCACAGTGGGCAACCGGACTCACCGGCATGTCCCGCGCGCCGACGACGAGCCGCCCCGGCATCCGGGACGGCCTTGACGCTCGGGACAGCCGCGCGGCCGGGACACCGGTCAGGCCGCGCCCGGCGGACGGCGGCCGTCCCGAGCGTCGTCCGGTATGGCCGGAGCCGGCCCGCGGCCAGCCGGTCCGGGCCCGGCCTATGCCTGGCGGCCGGTGGGGACGGGGCGGTAACGGTAGCCGACCCGGCGGATGGTCTCGATGCGGTCCCGGTGCTCGGGGCCCAGCTTGCGCCGCAGCCGGGTGATGTGGACGTCCACGGTCCGGCCGGCCGCGCGGGGGTCGTCGTCGAGGTGGTAGCCCCAGACCGAACGCAGCAGCGCGGTCCGGGAGTGCACCAGCGCCGGATGGCGCACCAGGAAGTCGAGCAGTTCGAACTCGAGGTAGGTCAGGTCGAGCAGCTTTCCGTCGACGAACGCGCTCCAGGTGGGACGGTCGATCCACACGCCGCGCTCGGGGCGCTGCGGCGTGGTGGTCGACGCGCCGGCCGGCACGCCGGCCGGTGAGGTGACCGGTGCGCCGGCCGGCGGCTGGACAGCCGGCTGCTGCCAGGAGGCGGCGCGTCCGAGCACCACCACGTCGCGCTCCGGCTGCTGCCGGAGGGGGGTGGCGACCGTCGCGCGGGCGGTTGTCAGGGTATCCAGGCGGCGTCTCTGTGTCACCGTGAGGCGGGGCTGCTCAAGGTGGGACGAACCTGGGCGTGACGCGGTCATGTGAATGACTCCTTCGGATTCCTCGACACCTCTCGGATCCATCGGACCGGCGCCTGGGTGCGAGAAAACATGTTGTGTCGTTCTCGATCAGTGGGTCACATAAATTCTGACGATCGACCGCTACGGCCAAAAGAATTTTGCGGAACGGGCCGGTGAGCGCTGATCTCGTCTCTAGCGCGCGACGGGGCCCGGACAGTACTGATCGAAGTCGTGTTCGCGACGGGGAGGCCAGAAAGCCTCCAGAAGGAGCCCGGCGTGCAGCGGACCAGCGGTGCGCGGTCTCGGCTCCACGTGATAATTCACACCCGAAGGATAACAGAGCGGGAAAGCTTCGTGGAGGTTGCGTTTCGTCGCCCTGGCGCCGGATTCTCCTGTCGTCGGGTGCCGGTTGTGTTCGTCCTGGCGCGCATGGTATCCGGCGATCCCCCCGGGATCGCCGGACGGGGGCGTGGACCGGTTGGCTGGTAGCACACCCGCCTGCCTGTCTACATTACACTCAGTTCACTTTCTCTTCACTCTCAGTTTGCACCCGCGCCGTTGGCCGCCAGCGCCGCGGGTACCGGCGCGATCGTGGTGCGCTTCGCCGCCTCCCCGCGGTCCCGGCGGGCCACCTCCTCGCGGACCAGCGGGATGAGGTGACGGCCGTAGTCGATGGCGTCGTCGTAGGGGTCGTAACCGCGGATCAGCAGCGTGGTCACGCCGATGTCGATGTAGTCGAGCAACGCCTGCGCGACCGTCTCCGGGGTGCCGACCAGGGCTGTCGAGTTGCCCGCGGCACCGGTGGCGGCGGCTAGCGGCGTCCACAGCGCCCGGTCGTGCAGCTCGCCGGCGGCGGCCGCTGCCAGCAGGCGCTGTGACCCGACGTTCGCCGGTGCCGCCTCGGGGCTGAACGCGTGGCGGAACTGGCTGAAGATTCCGTTGGGCGCGTCCAGGTTCGCGCGGGTGTCCGCGAGGATCCGGTGCGCCCGCTCCCAGGCGAGGTCCTCGGTCGGGCCGATGATCGGCCGGAAGGACACACTGATCCCCGGCCTGGGCTGGCCGGCCCGCTCGGCGGCCTGGTTCACCGCGGCGATCTGCTCGGCGGTCTGCGCCAGCGGCTCGCCCCACAGGGCGAACACGTCCGCCTGCCTGCCGCCGACCCGGTAGGCCGCCTGCGACGACCCGCCGAAGTACAGCGGGATATGCGGCTGCTGGACCGGGTGCACGGTGGCCAGATGGTCCGCCAGTTTGTAGTACCGCCCCTCGTGGCTGAACGGCTCGGTGGACGTCCACGTCCGGCGGAGGATGTCGAGATATTCGTCGGTGCGGTCGTAACGTTCGTCCTTGGTCAGGTAGTCGCCGTCCCGCCGCTGCTCGGCGTCGCTGCCACCGGTGATGATGTGGACGGCGATCCGCCCGCCGGAGAAATGGTCGAGGGTGGCGAAATAGCGGGCCGCCACCGTGGGGAAGACCACACCCGGCCGGTGCGCGACCAGATATCCCAGGCGCTCGGTGTGGGCCGCGGCATAGGCCGCGACCTGGATGTTGTCGGGCGAGGCGGAACTGTAGCCGATCAGCACCCGGTCGAAGTCGGCGTCCTCGTGGACGCGGGCGAACCGGCGGACGTAGCTCGGGTCGATGACCGCTCCGGAGCGCCGGTGTGTTTCCGACCCTTCGTTGGTTGAGATCAGTCCGATGAACTCCACGGGCATGGCGTTGACTCCTGGTGAGCATCTGTCGATCATTTTGTGATCATGGTGTGCGAGGCTGGGCCGGATCGCGGCCGCACGGGATCAGCGAACGGTCAGTCAGGACGGCTGGCCGGCACGGCTGGCCAGGACGTTGGTCAGGAACAGCCCTCGATGTCCGGCCCGCTGGTCAGGACCGGCCCGGCCCACCGCAGGTCCTCGAGGTTGACCACGATCCCCTCCTGGGTGCTCCGGGAGATCACGACGATGGCCTCGACGCTCGGGTCGGGGTTCTCCTCGCGGTGCGGGACCCACGGCGGCACGAAGATGAAGTCACCCGGTGAGGTCCGCACCCGGACCTCACGGCCGGGGCCGGGCTCGTCCGTCCCCTCGACCGCCTGGTCGAGGAAGACGAACTCCGGATGGCCGCTGACCACGTAGATGGCGGTCTCGGAGCGGCCGTGGTGATGGTTCCCGGACGCGGTGGCCGGGGCGACGTGCACCTGCCCCATCCACAGCTTGGACGACCCGACGGTCTTGCCGCTGACGGCGGAGAACCGGCGCATCCCCGAGGTCTGCGCGGTGTCCGGGTCGAGCTGCCCCTGGGTGATCTGGTGCAGGCGGCGGTGGAACGGGTCGACGTCCGTGTATGCGGGTATCTGAGAGGAGGTCATGAAAGAATTTTCTGTCTGGGCGCAGGTTCCCGGATATCGGCTGCCGGGCCGGGCTCGCCGTCCCGCGCCGGACGGTCGTCGGCTGCCTCGGAGCGGGCATAGCCGACCCCGAGCCAGCCGAGCAGCTCGGCGCGCAGCGCGACGAAACACGGGTCGCCGACGTCACGGGGCCTGGCGAGGGTGACAGCCGTGCTGTGGGCGATCACTCCGTCCTTCATGACCAGGACCCGGTCGGCGAGCAGCAGGGCTTCCTCGACGTCGTGGGTGACCAGCAGGACCGCCGGGCTGTGACGTTGCCACAACTGCTCGACCAGCCCCTGCGCCCGGATCCGGGTGAGCGCGTCGAGGGCGCCGAACGGCTCGTCGAGCAGCATCAGATCGGGGTCGCGGACAAGTGCGCGGGCGAGGGAGACCCGCTGCGCCTCACCGCCGGACAGGGTCTTCGGCCAGGCGTCGGCCCGGTGGGCGAGGCCCACCTCGGTCAGCGCCGCGGCCGCCCTGGCCCGGTCGGGCCGGCCGGGAAGGCCGAGGACGACGTTGCGCCAGACCCGTTTCCACGGCAGCAGGCGCGGCGCCTGGAAGGCCACGGCCCGCCGGGACGCCACCCGCACCTGACCGCTGATCTCGGTGTCGAGGTCGGCGAGGATGCGCAGCAGCGTGCTCTTCCCGCAGCCGCTGGCGCCGAGCAGCGCGACGAACTGGCCGGCCGGTACGTCCAGGTCGAGGTCGTCGATGACGACGTTGCCGCCGAACGCGCGCCGCAGGCCGCGGACCGTCACGGCGAGCGGGATGCCGTCCGGGGCCGACAGCGGGCCGGCCGCCGGTGGGCGCACGGGCTCCAGGTCCGCCTCCTGGCCGGGCAGGGTGGTCACGTTCCGCTGAATGTCGGTCGCCACGACAGCAGCACCCTTTCGAGAAGTCGGACGATGGCGTCGACGGTGAGCCCGAGAAAGGCGTAGACGACCAGGCAGACGACGATGATGTCGGTGCGCTGGAACTCCTGGGCGTCGTTCATCAGCTGCCCCAGGCCCTGGTGGGCGTTGATCTGCTCGGCGAAGATGAGCGCGAGCCACGAGATGGCCAGCGAGAAGCGCAGCCCCACCAGGACGTTCGGCAGCGCGCCGGGCAGGATGACGTGCCGGATCAGCCCCAGCCGGGTCAGCCCGACCGTCCGGGCGGCCTCGACGAGGCTCACCTCCACGTTGCGGACACCGGCGTAGGTGTTGATGTAGAGCGGGAAGGCGACCCCGAAGGCGACCAGGGCGATCTTCGGGGTCTCGCCGATGCCGAACCAGATGATGAACAGGGGGATCAGGCCCACGAACGGCACGGTCCGGATCATCTGCACCGACGCGTCGATGAGATCCTCGCCGAGCCGGAACAGCCCCGCCAGCAGTGCCAGCAGGATGCCGACGGACCCGCCGAGCAGCACGCCGGTGCCGGCGCGGCGCAGCGACACCAGGATCGCCTTCGGTAGTTCGCCGCTTGTGACGAGATCGGTGCCAGCGGTGACGACCGTCCACGGTGAGGCGAGCAGTTCGGTGGACGTGCTGCCGCTCCAGCTCGCGATCTGCCACAGCAGCAGCAGGAGCAGCGGGCCCACCGGCCGCCGGGCCCAGCGCGGGACGCCACGCCGCCTGGCTGCTGACGCGATGACCGTCGTCAGCGCCGGGGC
>NZ_CAKKTM010000023.1 GCF_920888515.1 Protofrankia sp. CiP1_Cm_nod1
GGCGGGGCGTCCGGCACCGCGGGCGCGCCCGACGCGTCGGCGCCCGCGTCCTGGCCGGCCGCGCCTGTCGCGTCCCTCCCAGTGGGAAGTGTCTGTGTCGTCACAAATTCTCCGCTTGTGGTTTTCTCCGCTCCGGATGTGCTCCCGGCGCCAGCACGGCCGGCGGAATATGGAGCCGGCGAAACTCAAGGCCGGCGATGGTGGCAGCCGGCGATGGTGTCAGTGGTGATGCTGTCGTCCTCCTGCGTACCGCCGGGCGGACGCCGGACACGGATGGCGGCCAGCCGGCGGATCCGCTGGCATCCGCCGATATCTGCCGGGGCTGTCAGGAGCCGTCCTGATTCGCCGGGAGGCGCGGCTGACCTGTCGCCGGTTCGTCGGATATCCGAAAACAAATCGCCGCGGCCGGCCGAAGACGATCAGAAATTCCTGGAGCCTCTGGCAGCGGGCCTGTCGGGCGCTCGTCGCGTCACGCGTTCAAATCGTCACATTTTCGGGTCGCCGCGGGTTGGGCGAGGTCACGTCCCCGGCCGGGATGCCGGACATGCGGCGGACTTCACCCGAAGAAGGTCGATGTGACCCCGAGTAACCAGAAGCGCCGGCTTGAACATGAAATCAACGGAAGCACGACGCTCCTACCTGCGTCAACAGACCAAGTTGTGTGATGCATGTCACTTTTCTACTTCTTGACTGAACAAGCGAAAAATACGCAGAGTGCTGTTTTGTGCCTGCCGAGACCGTCCTGACGCGCCGTCGTTGCGTGGATTACGGTCTGGCCTGGAGCAGCCGCTGTCGATGACGGCCGCGTAAGGCGCCGCAGATCTCGGACCGGCCGGCGCACGACCGGTTCCCTACCGAATTGCGACTTTCCGTAATCGGGATTTACCGGTGGCGGCCCTGATGCCTCCGCCGGCCGGCCGGCCTGTTTCCCGTCACCGTCACTTCTTGCCTTCCTGTCCTCCTGCCTTCACCCTCGTCTCCGCGGACGGCAGAGGTCCGCGTACCGGAGTTGCCTGATGCCACGTCTGTCGACCCGTCCGAAACCCCGCCTGCTCGCCGGCGCCGCCGCGCTCGCGGCCCTGCTGGTGGCTGCCGCCTGCGGCGGGGGAACCGACACGCCGAAACCGACATCGGCGGGTGTCGCGCCGGACCTGTCCGGGGTGACCCTGCGGGTCGCGGACCAGGTCGGCCAGAACAAGGCGGTGCTCGACGCCTCCGGCGCGCTCAAGGGCGCGCCGTACAAGGTCGAATGGTCGGACTTCTCCGCCGCGGCGCCCCTGCTGCAGGCGCTGCGGGCGAACGCCGCCGACATCGGCGGCGCCGGGGACGCCCCCGTCCTGTCCTCGCTCGGCTCCGGCGCGCCGCTGAAGGTCGTCGGCGCGTCCCGAAGCTCCCCGCGGGGAGTCGCGCTCCTGGTCAGCAAGGACTCGCCCATCCACAGCGTGGCGGAGCTGAAGGGCAAGACCGTCTCGCCGACCACGAAGGGCAGCGTCGGGCACTATCTGCTGCTCGGCGCGCTCCGGGAGGCCGGGCTCGCCCCGAACGACGTGGAGATCTCGTTCCTGTCGCCGCAGGCGGCCGGCGCCGCCTTCGACTCCAACCAGATCGCGGCATGGGCCACCTGGGACCCGTACATCGCGTTGTCGGAGGCAAAGGGCGCCCGGGTCCTTCGGGACGGCAGCGGGATCAGCACCGGCCTCGGATTCACCGTAGCCTCCCAGCAGGCATTCGAGGATCCGGCGAAACGCGCGGCCATCGCCGACTTCCTCGTCCGTCAGGGCCGGGCGTACGCATGGACGAACAGCAACAAGGAGGCGTTCACCACATTGTTCGCCTCCCTGACGAAGCTGCCGGGGCCGGTCGCGGCCGCGGTGGTCGATCGTCGGAACATAGCCGCGGTCCCGATCGACGACACGGTCGTCAAGGACCTGCAACGCACCGCGGACATCTACACCGAGGCCGGCGTCCTCGACAAGAAACTCGATGTGGCCTCGTTCCTGGTCCGCGCGCTGAGCGGCTGACCGGGCAGCTGGCCGGGGCGGGGCGGGTAGCGTCGTACGGGTGAGCGTGACGGGTGAGCGTCGGCAGTTGGAGCCGCTCCCGTACGACGGTGTGCTGTCGGTACGGGTGGGCACGGTCCTGTGGTTCGTCGCGCTGATCGTGATGCTGCCGTTCCGGGGCGGCCTGCGGGCTGACGGCCACCTGTGGTGGATCGCCACCACGGCCGTCGGCACGCTGCTCGGCCTGGTCGGAGTCTGGTCCACGACCCGCCGCCGCAACCGCCTCCGCCGCCAGCTCCCCACCGCCCGCACCGACCAGTCCCAGCCGTAGCCGATTCCAGCCGCGGCAGCCGGTCATCTCCGATTCCGGTGGATGACATCGAGAATATCGGTCAGGTATCCACTTAGTGGGCCATCCGTTCACCGCCTGACCTTTGACGCCGCGGGCTCGCGTTAAAGGTCAGGGGTCCAGCCTTTCATGGCGGCTCCTGTCCGGTGTGTCCGCTGTTGCCCGTCGAGCCGGTGGCCGGGCGCTGCTGGTCAGGAGTCGTCGAGGTCGGCTTCGGCCTGGCGTTGGGCTTCGCGGGCGGGGTCGCGCAGCGCTTCGGCGATGGCGTGGCGGCGGTCCCAGGTGCCGGCGTGCCAGGCCAGGGCCCTGGCCAGCGCGTCCGTCCCGGAGCCGGCGTCGATGTGGATCTCCCCGCCGATGCCGCCGAGCACCCGCCATGGGACGGGCGTGGGCCGGCCGTCGACGTCGGCCACGAGCAGGCGGGTGTGGGAAAGGTACGGCGTCCCGTCCGGTGCGGTGAGCTCTTCGGGGGTGTCCCCTTCACCGGCGCCGATGACGGTGTTGTGGTCATCGCGGGTAGTGATGACGTCACAGTCACCCAGCGACGAGAGCAGGGGGACACCGAGTACGTATGACGCTTCGGCCGCCCGGTCCAGCGGCAGCCGCAGCGCGCCGCGGCCCGCGCCGAGCAGCGGCAGGAGGTCCGGCGCGTCCACGATCACGGCGTCGGAGGTCCGTACCACGCCGTCCGGGGTGCGAACGGTCAGCGGAGGGTCAATACTGGCCGGTCCGTCGTCGTCGTCGTCGCCATCGCCGGTCTCGCCGTCGGTGTCGGTGTCGGTGTCGCGGTAGGCGCCGTCGCTGGTGATTCCGGAGCGGGGGAGGGCCGCGACGGCGTCCACCGCGGCCATGTAGAGGGCGCGGGCCGCCGGCCACGGCACGTCCCGGTCGGCGTCGCCGAGCCGGTCCAGCAGGTCGAGCACGGCGTCCGGATCACCGAGGACGTCGGAGAGTGTGAGCCGGCAGCCGAGCCGGCGCAGCAGGTCGGCGTCGACCCCGGGCAGGGGGGCGGCCGGCGCGAACAGCCCGGCCAGCAGCGGGTCGGCGCCGGGCAGCGTGAGCTCCGGCGGTGGCAGCGCGGCCGTGGAGCCGGCGACCGGCAGCAGCGCGTTGCGTGAAAGCCACCAGCGCGTGTACGACACTCCGACGTCCGCGGCCGGCCCGATACCAGCACCGGCTCCGGCGCCCCGGCTCCGACCAGGACGATCGGGCCACTGGAGCCGGCCGGACTTCATGATCGTGTCTCGTAGGGGCGGCCGGGCCAGCTCCGCGAGCGCGGCGGGCCACTGTGACGGGTCGACGAGCTCGAGGTCGCGTACGGCGGCGAAAGCCCGCAGGGTGGGCGGCGCGCCCGGCCCGTCCACGTCCGGATCCGGGCCGGCTCCGGGCGGACTGCCGGCGGTGATCTCCGCTACCCAGAGGTCGCTGTCGTCCAGGTCGAGCAGGACCGGCTCGTCCGGGTCGAGCCGGACGTCGGTGGCGCTGAGCACGGCAAAGGTCCGCAGCACCCCGACCGCCTCGAGCACCTCCGCCGGCCATGCCCGCGCGAGGTCGTCGGCCAGGACGCGGAACGGCGCGTCCGCCGCGAGCACCTGGTCGAGCGGGCTGTCTGCGATCAGGAGCTCCCCGGCGGGGGTGAAGTCGCCATCGCTGTCAGGAAGCAGCAGGTCGGCGAGCCAGGACAGTTCACCGGAGGCATTGTCGTCACCAAAAGTAACAATGCTGCCGTCGATGCTGCCGGCGCCGCCGTCGAGCCCGCTGGCGACGCCGAGGCCCGCGTCCCGGACCAGGGCCAGGACGGCGCCCGCCAGCGCGAGCGCGGCGTCGGAATCGGCGTCCGCGTCGACATCGATGATCGCATCGCGGACGGAGCCGTCGCGCAGGACACCGGCGGGGGTCCCCTCGACCGCGCCCAGCGTGCGCAGGGCGTCGCGGGCGGCACCGGCACAGGCGTCCGGGTGTGCCACCCGCAGCGGGAGGCCCGAGGCCACCAGCGTGACAACATCCAGCTCAGAGGTGGGGAGCAGGACCCCTCGCGGGCCGGTGACCATCCGGACGCCCAGCTCCTGGGAGCCGTCGGCGTTGCCGGTCACGCCCGCTCCGGTGTCCGCGTCCGCGTCCGCGTCCGCGGCGAGCGTGGGGGCCGCGGACGCCGTGGGGAGCGCGGCGGCGGTGGGTGCGGCGGCCAGCGGGACGGGCAGGGCGCCGAGGGCGTCCCGGTCGGGGGCGTGCGCCAGCGCCGCGTAGACCCGTGCCCACCAGGCCGGCGGCCTGCGCAGCTCGGTGAGGATCTCGACGACCCCGGCGGTGTCGAGACGGCGTACCCCCAGGGCGTCGAGGGCCGGCCGCCACCGGCGGGCGGCGTAGGCCGCGGGCAACAGCCCGTCGACGGTGCCGCCGGCGTCACCCACGGACCCGCCCGCGCGATCGCCGTCACCGGCGGGCAGGTCCGCGGCGGCGGGCAGGAGCCGTTCGAGGTCGGCGATCTCGCGATCGGCCCTGGGCAGGCCCTCGCGGGCGGGCGGGCGGCTGCCGGCCGGCGAGGTGCTGCCCGCGGACGCCGGGACCGTGGCGGGATCTTCCGGAGCCGGGGCGGGATCGCCGGATGCGGCCGTGAGCAGTCCGGTGACCGGATCGGTCGCGGGGCCGAGGTCGCCGACGAGGCAGTCGGCGCCACGGCGGCCGCCGGGCAGCAGCGGCGCGTCCGGCAGCAGCCGGGCGAGAGCGTCCCGCAGCCTGGCGTCGACGTCGCCGACCGGCAGCCCGGTGGGGACGAGCTCGAGCGAGGCAGCCGGCGCCGACGCGGCGTCCAGCGCCGCCTGCCACCGCGAGGCGTCCAACGCCGTTCCCGGCGAGGCGTCCAACGCCGTTCCCGGCGACGAGGTGGCAGGCCCCGCCGGATCCGCCGGTGGCCGCTGGGTGTCCAGAGCCTCCTGCGCTCTCAGGACGTCCCAGAGCGACCGTGCCTGTGCTGACGCGGCATTCGGGATCGTCGGCACTGGTGCCGACGCCGACGCGGGTGGCGGCGCAGGCTGGGCGTCCGGCGGCGGCAGGAGGCCGTTGCCCAGGTCGACGGCGAGGTCGACGACCGTCTCGGCGAGCCGGTCGACCAGCCAGTCCCGCAGCGGGCCGGCGACCGTGTGCCGGCGGGACGGCTCCAGCGGCAGGCCCACGCTGGCCAGCACCGGCAACGACAGCCGCTCGTCGGTCGGCTGCGGCGCGCGGACGAGTTTCGGCACGTCAGCGGGCCAGCCGCCCTCGCGTACGAAGGCCCGCGTCTCGAACCCGGTGCGGGCCCGCTCCTCCACCGGCCGGTCGGCGAGCAGAGCGGGCGGGATCATCCCGCGCCGGACCCGGCCGAGCCAGCGCCTGCCGTCGAGCACGGCGATCTCCACGCCGTCCGGCGCCCGGTCCGCCCAGGTGCAGGACAGGGTCCGCCGGACGCCGTCGATCACGATGGTGACCTCGGTGAGCCCGGGCATGACCAGCGGAAGCGTCGGGTCGAGGCCCGCGAGAAGGGTGCGGGCCAGGGCGACCGCGTCGGCGTCGCGCAGCGGCAGCCGGACGACGGTGTCGTAGCCCGCTGGCGGCGCCGCCGCGTAGAGGACGGGCAGGGGCAGCCGGAGCACCGGGACGGCACCGCCGCGGCGGGCCAGCTCGGCATCGAGGGCCGGCACCCCGAGCCCGCCTACCGCGTCGATCGTTTCCCGCTTCGACCAGCGGACGCCGAAGCCGCCGCCCGGCGCGCCGGCGGCGTCCCCGGCGTCCCATGTCGCGCTCGACTGTGGCGCGGCGGTCGAGCGCGACACGATCGACGGGGTGTCGCTGACGGCCAGGACCGCGGCGAAGCCGACGCCGAAGCGGCCGAGGGCCGCGGTGTCGCGTTTGGCCGAGGCACGCAGCGTCGAGAGCGACTCGACCCCCGGCGCGGACAGCGCCGCTCCGGTGTTGGCGATCTCCAGCATGCCGCCGCTTCGGCTGCGGTGCTCGCCACCGCCCGGGCCGTGACCGCCCGGGCCGTGACTGTCGGGGCCGTAGCTGCCGGAGGCATGGCCACCGGGGGTGTCGCCGCTGGTCAGCGTTATGAGGACGCGACAGTCGGCCCCGGCGGCCTGGGCCGCGTCCACGGCGTTCTGGAGCAGTTCCACGACGAGGCGGTCGTGGTAGGCGCCGCGGGCGGCGTCCTCCTCGGCGTTCGCGTCCTCGCGGAAGCGGGCGGGGGAGGCGGCCCAGGCGTCCAGCACCCGGCGGCGGATGGCGGCCGTCCCGAACAGGTCGCCCGGGGTCACGCCGCCGGCGCTCGCGTCCACGATCACGTTCCCGTACGGCTGTGCGTCCATCGGCCCATCCTCCTCTCCGACGGCCCGGGCCAGCGTCCCGGGAGCAAAAAGATCAACGATCGCGTCGCGGCCCGGTCACCAGCCGATGACCGGCCACCGGCGCGTCGGCCGACGACCAGGCCGGTGGCCGCCAGTCGATGGCCGGCTTGCCGATGTGCCGGAATCGGCTTGCCGATGTGCCGGCCGATAATCGGACGGTGGCATCCGCGGCTCGTCGTGATGATCCGAAGCTGGTGCCGGCGCTGATCAGCCAGTGGCAGCGGATCGCGGACCAGGTGGACGCGTCCGCCGGCCTGGCGTTCACGCGGCCGAGCAGGCTGCCCGGCCGCAGCGTCGCGGATGTCGTCGGGCACCTGGCCAGGTCCATCGCCGCGCTCGCGGACGCGGCCGTGTCCGCGCCGCCGCCCGCCACCGCGCCGACGCTGTCCACCTCCGCCTACCTCGCGGGCTGTCCTGCCGGCCCTCCCTCTGCCGGTGGCCTCCTTGCTGGTGGCCCCCTTGCCGACGCCGGCCATCCCCCTGCCGGCCGGCAGTCACCGGCCGCCGGCATCGACGCCCCCGGGCCGGACAGCCCCGCCGGTTCCGCGGCTGGCGCCCGCTCGCGGCTGCGGGAGCGCATCGCCGCCGCGGTGGCCGCTGTCGACGGCGCCGACATCGGGCGTCTGGTCACTGTCACGACCGCCACCGGTGAGGGCCTGCCTGCCACCGGTGAGAGCCTGACTACCGGTGACGGGTATATGACTAATAGTGACGAATTTCTGACTACTGGTGACGGGGGCCTGGCCGTCGGTACCGTCGACGGGGGCCCGGCCGGCGGCACCGGCGGCGGGGCGGGCACCGGCGGGACCGGGATACGTCTCGGGGATCTGCTGCTCGCCGAGGTGGTGGCGGGTGTCGTGCACGGCCTGGATATCGGGGTCGAGCCGGCCCGGGACGCGCTGCGGCTCGCCGTGAAGGCGTGCGCCGGCGAGCTCGTGGCCCGCGCTCCCGGGCGTTCGGTGGAGGTCCGGGTGCCCCCTTTCGCCGCGGTGCAGGCCGTCGAAGGCCCGCGGCACACCCGGGGCACCCCGCCGAACGTGGTGGAGGCTGGGGCGGTCGCCTTCGTCGAGCTTGCGGCAGGCCGGCTGAGCTGGGCGGACGCGACCGCGGACGGCCGGGTCCGAGCCGGCGGCGCCCGTGCCGATCTTCGTCCGTACCTCCCACTGCTGCGGGTCGCCTGACCGGAACCACCCAACTGGGATCATCCGGCCTGACGGCCTGACGGCCTGACGGCCTGACGGCCTGACGGCCTGACGGCCTGACGGCCTGACGGCCTGACGGCCTGACGGCCTGACGGCCTGACGGCCTGACGGCCTGACGGCCTGACGGCCTGACGGCCTGACGGCCTGACGGGCGCGTACGGGAGCGCCGGTCAGCTAACCATGCGTATCCCCCCGAACGGTGACCCGTTTCGATGGACGCCGGCCGTCGGAGAAGATCGGCGCAAGTTTGTCGTTGTGTACGCTTTTACGGACAAAAAGCGTACACAACGACAAACTTTCCTGGATCATGGTCTGTGCGGGTGGTCGTGAATGGGATCCGCGCTACTTGACCGGCGCTCTAGATGATCGTGCCGGGACGTCCGCTGCCTCCTGGTCGGTGGGATGATCGCCGTCCCGGCGGGAAGGTGGCCGGGCTGGTTCTGCCGGCGGAAACGTCAAATATGCCTGTGATGTCCGCTCCCGCCCGCATGAGTTGTAGATCGACGGGTGTAGGCCCGGGTCCGCACTGCTAGCGTGGACGCCGGACCAGTACCAATGACGTCCAAGGAGCTGTGTTGCGCGACGTCGGTGACTGTTCGACCTGCCCACCTGCCTGTTCGGCGGAAGGCCCCGGGTCCGCCCGCGTTCCGCGGGCTGTGACGGCGCGTGGTCCCGGCGCATCGGGTGCGGGAGCTGGCGGTTCCGGCGCGGGATGCTGTGTTCCCGATCACTTTCCCGACTGCTCCGATGATCCCGGTCCGCGGGACGCCTGCGGGGTCTTCGGGGTGTGGGCGCCGGACGAGGACGTCGCGAAACTCACCTACTACGGGCTGTACGCGTTGCAGCACCGGGGGCAGGAGGCAGCGGGCATCGCCGTCGCCGACGGCCGGGCCGTCCTCGTCTTCAAGGAGCTGGGGCTGGTCGCCCAGGTCTTCGACGAGGTGACGCTGGCCAGCCTGTCCGGCCACGTGGCCGTCGGGCACACCCGCTACTCGACGACCGGGTCGTCGACCTGGGAGAACGCCCAGCCGTCCTACCGGTCGTCGCGGCGTGGAGGCGTCGCACTCGGTCACAACGGGAACCTGACCAACACCGTCGAGCTCGCCGCCGGCCTCGTCGACACCGGCGAGGACCGGATCCGGGCGACCACCGACTCCGATCTGATCACGGCCATGCTGGCCGCCCATCCGGGGCCGACGCTGCGGGACGCGGCCATGGCCGTGCTGCCCCGGCTGGCCGGCGCGTTCTCGCTGGTCTTCTGCGACACCTCGACCCTGTACGCGGCCCGGGACACGCACGGGGTGCACCCGCTGGTCCTCGGCCGGCTCGGCGGGGGTGGCGGGGGTGGCGGGGACGCCCCGGCGGCCGGCTGGGTCGTGGCGAGCGAGACCGCCGCCCTCGACATCGTCGGCGCCGAGTTCGTCCGCGAGATCGAGCCCGGCGAGCTGGTCGTCATCGACGCCGCCGGGCCGCGCTCGCACAGGTACGCGCCCGCGACGCCGCACGGCTGCCTGTTCGAGTACGTCTACCTGGCCCGCCCGGACACGACGATCGCGGGCCGGTCCGTGCACGCGACCCGGGTCGAGGTCGGCCGCGCCCTCGCCCGTGAGGCTCCGGCGGACGCCGATCTCGTCATCGGGGTGCCGCAGTCCGGCGTGCCGGCGGCGGTCGGCTTCGCCGAGGCCAGCCGGATCCCCTACGGCGAGGGCCTGGTGAAGAACTCCTATGTGGGACGCACCTTCATCCAGCCGTCGCAGACCATCCGCCAGCGCGGCATCCGCCTGAAGCTCAACCCGCTGCGCGATGTGATCGACGGCCGTCGGCTCGTCGTCGTCGACGACTCGATCGTGCGTGGCAACACCCAGCGGGCCCTGGTACGGATGCTGCGGGAGGCCGGCGCCGCCGAGGTGCACGTGCGGATCTCCTCGCCCCCGGTGCGCTGGCCGTGCTTCTACGGCATCGACTTCGCCACCCGGGCGGAGCTGATCGCGAGCAGTTCCTGCGTCGAGGAGATCCGTGAGTCGCTCGGTGCCGACTCGCTCGCCTACGTCTCGCTGGACGGCCTGGTCGCGGCCTCCCGGCAGCCGGCCGAGACGCTCTGCCGGGCCTGTTTCGACGGGGTGTACCCGGTGCCGCTCCCGCACACCGGCCATCTCGGCAAGTACCTGCTGGAGGACGTCGTGAGCGAGATCACGGCCGGGATGAACGGCGCCGACCCCTCCCCGGACGTGGACTCCGTGGTGCGGCCGGGTTGAGCGTGCCACCGCCCGTTCCGCCCGGCTCGCGGGCCGCGAGGCCTGAGGCGTCTTCCTCGCCACTGGCCCCGCCACCGGTTCCGACAGGGGTCTCGTCGCCGGCGGTGTCCTATCGGGACGCCGGCGTCGACATCGACGCCGGTGACCGTGCAGTCACGCTCATGCGTGAGCACGTCGCCCGGGCCACGCGGCCCGAGGTGGTCGGTTCCCTCGGCGGTTTCGCCGGGCTGTTCGCGCTCGACGTCGCCCGCTACCGGCGTCCGCTGCTCGCCTCGTCGACCGACGGCGTAGGCACGAAGATCGCCATTGCGCGGGCGGTCGGACGACACGACACCGTCGGTGTCGACCTGGTCGCGATGGTCGTGGACGACCTGGTGGTCTGCGGCGCCGAACCGCTGTTCCTGCTGGACTACATCGCCTGCGGGACGGTCGTCCCGGAGCGGATCGCGGCGGTCGTCGCCGGGATCGCGCGGGGCTGCCAGCAGGCCGGCGCCGCGCTGGTCGGCGGTGAGACCGCGGAGCATCCCGGCCTGATGGGCGCCGACGACTACGATCTCGCCGCCACCGGCGTCGGTGTGGTGGAGGCGGACGCGCTGCTGGGGCCGGACCGGGTGCGGCCCGGGGACGCGGTGGTCGCGATG
Source organism: Protofrankia sp. CiP1_Cm_nod1 (assembly GCF_920888515.1). GTDB lineage: Bacteria > Actinomycetota > Actinomycetes > Frankiales > Frankiaceae > Protofrankia. The sequence continues at coordinate 10,827 of NZ_CAKKTM010000023.1, forward strand.
GCCTCGTCCGGCCTGCACTCCAACGGGTACTCCCTGGTGCGCCACGCGCTGCTCGGCCCGCCGGACCCGGACGGCCCCGGCGGGGTGTCCGCGGAAGGCCGGGCCGCCCTGGCCCGCCACGAGGACGACCTGGGCGCCACTCTCGGTGACGCGCTGCTCGTCCCCACCCGGATCTACGCCCGCGACTGTCTCGCCCTGGCCGAGGCGCTGGACGTCCACGCCTTCGCGCATGTCACCGGCGGCGGGCTCGCGGCCAACCTGGCGCGGGTGCTGCCCGCCGGCCTGACCGCCCGGCTGGACCGCGCCACCTGGGCCCCGCCGCCCCTGTTCGCCCTGCTGGCCGGGCGTGGCGGCATACCGCGGGCCGAGATGGAACGCACGTTCAACCTCGGGGTGGGGATGGTCGCCGTGCTCGGCGCGGACGATGCGCCCGCCGCCGTGGACCTGCTCGCCGCCCGCGGGATCCCCGCCTGGATCGTCGGGGAGGTCACCGCCCGCCCCGGCGGGGGCACCGCCGAGGGCGCCGCCGGCTCCGTCAACGGTGCCGCGGAGGAGGGCCGGGCCGAGCTTGTCGGGGAACACCCGCCCGCCGGATAGCCGGCGCTGGTCGGCGCCTCCCGGGGCTGGTCAGTCCCCGGGGGGTTTGGGGCCGCGGGGCCGCTGGCGGTACAGCGGCAGGATCCGGGCGTTCGTGCCGACCGCCCGGCGGGGCGCGGACTCCGATGCCCGCAGATAGGCGGTGAGCTCCGGCAGCGGCATGGCCGCGCCGGTGTACAGGCCCTGGACGAAGTCGCACCGCAGCGCCGCCAGCGCGGCCATGAGCTCGGCGGTCTCCACCCCCTCCGCGACCACCTGGAGGCTGTGGGTGTGCGCCAGGTGGATCGTGGCGGAGACGATCGCGGCGTCACCCTGCTCGACCAGCAGTTTGCGGACGAAGCTCTGGTCCACCTTGACCTCGTCGAGGATCCGCTCCTGCAGCATGGTCAGAGAGGAGAATCCGGTGCCGAAGTCGTCGACGGCGATCCGGACGCCGATCTCCCGCAGCTTGCCCAGCAGCCGGTGGGCCGTCCGCTTGTCCGACATCATCGCGGTCTCGGTGATCTCCAGGGTGAGTGCCGCCGCCGGGACGTCGTGCTTGACCAGCAGCTTCGCCACGTCCCCGGGAAGTTCGGTGTTCAGGAGGTTGCGGGCGGAGAGGTTGACCGACACCGTGATGTCGAACCCGCTGGCCCGCCAGCCGGCGCACGCGACGAGGGCCTGCTCGAGGATCGCCTTGGTGAAGTCCTGCACCAGCCCGGACTGCTCGATCGCGGGGACGAACATCTCGGGGGTGAGCATCCCGCGCCGTGGATGCTTCCAGCGCACCAGTGCCTCGACGCCGCTGATCCGCCCGGTCCGCAGCTCCACCTGGGGCTGGTAGTTCAGTACCAGCTCGTTCCCGCTGATCGCGGAGCGCAGCTCGGCGACCAGGGCGAGCCGTTCCAGGGACGGGTCGTGGCTGCCGGCGTCGAAACGCCGCCACCGGGGATGGGAGTGTTTCGCCTGGTACATGGCGATGTCGGCGTGTTTCAGCAGCTCCTCGATGGTGCCGCCGTCCTGCGGGTGGCAGGCGACCCCGAGGGACGCCTCCACCGCCAGCGGGATGCCGTCCATGACGATGTCCCGGCACAGCACGTCGGCGAGTTCGGCGGCGGCCGCCTCGGCCTGGGCGGGGTCGTCGATACCGGTGACGAGGACGGCGAACTCGTCCCCGCCCAGGCGGGTGACGACGTCGTCCGCCCGGACGCCGCGCCGCAGCCGCTCGGCGACCGCCTGTAGCACCCGGTCGCCGGCGCTGTGCCCGAGGGTGTCGTTGATGATTTTGAAGCGGTCCAGGTCGATCATCACGAGGGCGACGGACCGCCCGCTCTCGGCCTGCCGCCGCAGCTCGGCCGCTGCCCTGGCCATCAGCAGCCGGCGGTTGCCCAGGCCGGTCAGCCAGTCGTGCCCGGCGTCGTGGGCCTGCTCCTCGGCCACCTGGCGGGCGTGGGCCTCCAGCCGGGCATGCGCGAGGGCGCGGGAGACTGCCTGGGTGAAGGCCGCCAGGACCTGCTCCTCGTGGCGACGCCAGGCCGTCGGCCGGCGGAAGCTCAGGGTGAGTAAGCCGATCCGTTCCTCGCCCGCGAGCAGGGGGGCGCTGATCTCCCGGAGCCGGGGTGGCAGCCACCGGCGGCGCCCGGGCGGAACCGGCCATCGCTCCTCCTGCCGGTGGGCGTCCCGCCCGGAAGGAGAGTCTTGCTGGTGGGCGTCTTCCGGCGGCGCACCTGGCGGTGGATGCCGCCCGGCCGTTGCCGGCGCGTGCTGGCCGGCCGCTGCCGACGCGGTGCCGGTGAGCGTGGGGCCGGTGAGCGTGGCGCTGGCGGGTGCGGCGTCAGTGGGTGTGGTGTCGGTGGACGCGCTGTCGGCGGGCCTGCTGTCGGTCGGTGCGGTGCCGGCGGGCGCGGCGGGCCAGGTGGTCAGCACCGTGCTGTCCGCGCGGAAGAGGATCTCGGCCCTGCGTTGTGCGATCATGATGACGGTTGGCTCGTCGGCGTCGGCGAGCTCCCGGGTAGCGGCGTTGACCTCGTCCCAGTGGCCGCGTTCCTCCAGGGAGCGCAGCCTGCGGTAGTGGCCGATGCCGGGACCGGCCGCGGCGAACGGAAGCGCCAGCGCGACGGCCGGGCTCCAGCTCACGGCCGCGACCAGCAGCAGGCCCAGCGCGGTGTTCGCGATGATCGACTGCATCCGCAGGAGGGCGAAGCTGTCGTGCGGCATGCGGCGGGCCGGCCATCTCGACCACGTTGTGACGCGCGTTGCGATACACGCGGTGAGAAGCGTGCTGAGAAGCCAGGTGAGGATGCCGCAGGCCATGGCGGCGACGGCCACGGCGACGAACGCACGGGTGCTCGGCAGCGCCGCCGGCAGGCCACGGCCACCCATGACCGCGGCCGCGGCCAGGACAGCCATCCCGGTACTCGTGGTGACGACAGCGGTGCGTACCAGCGCTGGGAACCGCCGGTGCCCGGCGGCCAGCTGCGCTCCCAGCGTTGTCGGCAGGCTGAGCAGGACGACCCACGGGCCCGGGACCAGCGCGAGGGCGATGATCAGCGAAGATTCCCTGAGGTTGACGCCATCCAGATTCCGGCCGATCCGGCGAATGACCACCGGTAGCTGGCCAAGCACGCACGCCAGCAGAGCCAGGGCGAGCGCGCCCCAGGCGGGCCGGTCACCCCGGGCGGCGAACAGTGCCGCGACGGCGACGGCGACAGCCACGGCGGACGTGCACGCGAGCACGCCGTACAGAATCTGGGGCGAACGAAGGGAACGTGACCGTTCATCACCCTGGGTAGCATGATCTGAGGAGGCGGACGGCGGCTTCGTGGACATGTAGCCGGCCTCCGTCTCGACCTTGCGGGCAACGCGCCGATGCCTGCCAGCAGCCTTCTCGTAGGCTCACGTTCAGGCCGAGACCCGCTCGGATGGAACGGCCGTCATTGCCGCCAGCTGGTGCGGTCCGATGGCGATGCGACCCCGCCAGTTTGCCACGTGTATCGGTCGAGTCCGTGCTGACCGGGATGCTCAGCTCGAATGTTGCCCATAGTGGCATAGATCATATAGCGGTCCGTTACAATATGTCTCATATAAATAACTAAATGCGACAAAATTTGGGTGATTCGCACGCTTCGGCTCCCCATCGCCATGCCCGTCTGTCGGGCCCGCGACGGAGGTATGGCGGCGGCGTACGGACGCGGTACCCGGGCCTGTGATGCTCGCCCGTCGACCCGCGGACCGTCCGGCGGACGCCCGCGGCTTCACGTGCTACCCGATGGCCACGTGGGCCGGTGAACCCGCCGGAACCCGCGGAGCGACCACGCACCAGCCCTGTGAGACCCGTCCGCGCGCCCCCGGACGGAGCCGCCTGCGCCCCGGAGGTGCGCCGGCTGGTGGGCCTGCGGGCCGTGTGAGCTCCCGTGACCGGACGTTCACGGGACGCCGACGGCTCGCACCGCCCCGGGACGGCTGCCTCCGGTGGAGCGCCGGCCGCGCGATGGCCGCCCCGGAAGAGCTCGAAGCGTCCAGAACGGGTGCGCGTCCCACACGTGGAACGGGCGTGGGACGCGCACCCCTGGCGCACCTTGCGGTGGTGAGGAGCACTGCCCGACGGTGGTACCCGGTGACGCGGGACCCACGGGCCTGCGCACCATGCGCGTACCGCTACCGTCGGCCGGTGTCCTCATCCTCATCGACGTAGTCGTACTCGTAGGAATCATCCGAGTACGGATCGTCCGCAGTGTCGTCTCGCGTACTGCTCGCGCCCAGATCGGCCTTCAGCCGATCCAGGTCCATATTCGGCGAGTTGTACTTGAGCTCGCGGGCGACTTTCGTCTGCTTGGCCTTCGCTCGGCCGCGCCCCATGGCTCGACCCCCTCGAACATGACGACGGGGACCCGCCCCGGTGCTCTCATTGTCTCGTGCCTCCCGAGACTACAGGGATCGCGGGCCGCCCGGCATGCCAACCCCACAGTTGTCCGGTTGGGAGGCGATCGCAGCGGCATATACGTGACATGAATCACAGATCGAAATCTGGCGACCGGCCGCTTCGGCTACTCCTGAACGCCGGGGCCGCTCCGAACATCAGGGGCCGCTCCGAACATCAGGGAACGAGAATCTGGCGTAGCCGTCCGACCTCGCTGATGCGGCGCTCCGCCAGCTGGGTGGCGGCGACGGTGGAGGTGACCCCGGTCCGCTCGGCGAGGGCCAGCACCTCCAGGGTCGAGGCGAAGATGCCGCTCGCCTTCGCCCGCGCCCGCTCCGGGGAGTAGCCCTCGATCTCGTCGGCGACCTGGATGAGCCCCCCGGCGTTGACCACGAAGTCCGGCGCGTAGAGCACACCCGTCCCGGCCAGCAGCTTGTCCACGTCCGCGTCCGCGAGCTGGTTGTTGGCCGCGCCACACACGACGCGCGCCTGCAGCGCCCCGACGACGTCCGCGGTGAGGGCGCCACCGAGCGCGCAGGGGGAGTACACGTCCGCGTCGGCCCCGATGAGCGCGTCGGGGTCGGCGTGCGTCTCGGCGTCGGGATACTCCGCCCGCAGCCGCCGCAGGGCCGCCTCGCTGACGTCCGCGGCGACCACCCGGGCGCCGTCGGCGAGCAGCTGGCCCACCAGCCGCCGGCCGACCTTGCCGACGCCGCTGACGGCCACCCGCCGGCCCGCCAGCGACGGCACGCCCCACAGGTGCCGGGCGCAGGCGCGCATCCCCTCGAACACGCCGTAGGCGGTCAGGATGCCGGAGTCGCCCGAGCCGCCGTGCGCGGGGGAGCGTCCGGTGACCCACCGGCACTCCCGCGCGATCACGTCCATGTCCTCGACGTACGTGCCGACGTCGCAGGCGGTGATGTAGCGGCCGCCGAGCGACGCCACGAAACGCCCGTACGCGCGCAGCAGCGGCTCGGACTTGTCCCGCCCGGGGTCGCCGAGGATGACCGCCTTGCCGCCGCCGAGGTCCAGGCCGGCGCAGGCGGCCTTGTAGGCCATGGCCCTGGACAGGGCAAGGGCGTCGCTCAGGGCCGCGTCCTCGTCGGCGTAGGGGTGGAATCTGGTCCCGCCGAGGGCGGGGCCGAGGGCGGTCGAGTAGATCGCGATGATCGCGCGCAGCCCGCTGGCGGGGTCCATGCAGAAGACCACCTGTTCGTGCTGCGAACCGGCGGTGAAGACGGACGGCACCGGTGAGGCTCCCTTCGCCGGGAACGTGGGGTTCGTCAGGGAAATGACCATCAATGATCATCGGGGTCGACGCCTGGCCGGGCGGAACGTCCCGGACGGGCGCGGCCGGTGTCCGCAACGTATCCGCGGGTGCCTCCATGGGCTGGTGTGGTGGTGATTGTTCGTCGTTGCCGCCGTGTGCCCCCGTCGTCTTCCGGGGGGTGCGTGTCGACGATGGGCCTACGGCGGCTCGCTGATGTTCCCGGCATGCCAGGATCTCTTCTGTGGCGCCTGTCGTGAGTCCGGCCGCCTACCTGCGGGTGTACGAGCCGCTGGCGGCCTTCCCCCCGGCCGAACGGCTCCGTTGGGAGCGGTACGCGGCCGAGGGAGGCGTGCCCAGCCGTCGTGCCGGTGCCCGGCGGGAACGCGCCGTCGCGCTGGCCGCGACCATCCGTCCCTCGCTGGACGTGGCCGACGAGTCCGCCTTCGTGCAGATGGCGGACGGCCTGATGTTCGTCTGCCCCTGGTACACCCAGCTGCGGGTGTGGCAGGCCGCGATGGAGTTCCGCGGCCGGCTGCCCGAGCGGGTGGCCGAGGCGTTCATCCCGCGCCGGCTGGCCGAGCCCGCCGAGACCGAGCTGGACCGCTGGCGCAGCCGCCGGCCCGGTCTCAAGGTCTACGTCCAGACCTGCACCTGGATGGTGCCGCCGCCGTGGTTCGTCCTGTTCGATCCCGCGGAGCGGGTCCTGGTCACGGGTGACACCGTCGACAGGTCGCTGCTCTACCGGACGTCGATGGGCCTCGCCCAGCGCCGGGTCACCCGGGCCCTGGAGGCGCTTGACGTGCTGCGCCGGGTCGCGCCGGACTCGCCGGGCGTCGACGGCGTGGCCGAGCTCGGGGGCTGGCTGGAGGACTTCCACCCGCACAGCCGGATCGAGCTCGACTACGGGGGCGTCGTCGATCTGCTCGACGACGACGCGCTGCGCGGCGACACGTCGGTCGCGGACCTGGGCGAGGCGATCACGGCGTTACGCCGAGGGCGAACAGACGCGGCGGTTACGGCGTATGGGCGTGTCCTGAACCGGTGGAGACCGCTTCAGACCAGGGAGTCTGCAAGCTGATAGTTCATGTGTGCTAACTGAGCGTGATTGCTCGCTTCGGACGTCGTGTGACTAGTCAGCAGATGGTCCTGACGTGCCATGTCCGAAATGCCCCCGAAGGATGCACGATCTGTATGGGACGGAGCGACGCTCTGTGACGGGAGGCCAACGCAATGACGACGAGAACACCGGACGCTGAGCCGCTGCTGACGCCCGCTGAAGTGGCAACGATGTTTCGTGTCGACCCGAAGACGGTGACCAGGTGGGCCAAGGCGGGCAAGCTCACGTCGATCCGCACTCTCGGCGGCCATCGCCGCTACCGGGAGGCGGAGGTCCGGGCTCTCCTCAAGGGGATCCCATCCGTGGGAAGTGAGGTATAGCCCCACGCCAACGCGATCAGACGCATCGGATCCTCCTTCCTGTTTCGGCATGGTCCGCAAGCTTCGGGGTCCAGGCGGTTCCGGCTGCTTGCGATGCGGCCAGGCTAAGGCCAGGGGGATCGTCGGTACGGCGGTTGTTCCAACCAGGGGCAATGGTTGTGCTTCGGATGTGTCGATCTTGTCGAAGATGAGGACGTGCCAGTACGTCCAGTCGTTTTCGGGTTCTTCGACCAGGATCCGGGAGTCTTCGACCAGGAAGCCGGGGTCCCTGGCCAGGATCCGGGGGTCTTCGACCAGAGGCTGAGGGCGGCGTGCCGCAGTTCTTCGCCCGCCGCCTCAGGCCCGGGTTCCCGGACCGCTGACAGACCGGCGTTCCGGGTCGGAGCCCCCGGGCCCGGGCACCCCCGAGGGGCCCGGGTACCCCGAGGGGGTCGTGACACACGGTTCCCGCCGTGGCCAGGGCTCGGCCGGTGGCCAGTGGATCAGATCCAGGGCCGCCGGGCATCCCTGGGACCGGCGCCCGCCAGGATGGCCGCCCGCGCCGCGGCCGCGGCTGGGGATGCCGCGGCCCGCCGGGCGGGTGACGGCCGATCTCGCATGGACGTCCGCCGGCCGGGTGGCTGCCGGCCGGGTGGCTGCCGGTCGCGCGCCGTCCCTGCCCGCGCCTGATCACGCCTGATCACGCGGTCAGGTCATGCGTGGTCACGAATCCCCTGCCGTCCCGCGGCCCGGGCACAGTGGGCGCCGCAGAAGAACTGGCCGTTGGTCTGCGCCCCGTGCCCGGAAATCTTCACGCCGCAGTGCTCGCAGACCGGGGCCATCGCGTGGATGGCGCACTCAAAGCTGTCAAATACGTGCACATTTCCCTGGGCGTGCACCTCGAAGCTCATCTCGTAGTCGTTACCGCAAACCTCACAACTGCCCATTGTGACTCCCCGTCGGCGCCCTTGTGGTGGCTCTGTCGCTTTGTCGCTGCTCACTGCTCGCTGTTCGGTGGGCCCGGGGGCCGGGACGCGACCGACACGGCACCGGGATTCTCCGGAGCGGGCCGGAACGCCGGGCCCCCGGGCCGTTCACCGGTAATCCGCTGTAGCCGCTCGTGCCCGGCCGCGTGGTGGCCAAACCGGTGCCGGCGAACTCCCTTTCGGCGGCCGGGCTTTCCGCGGTCGGGCAAGCGGGCCCGGCCGCCGGTTCTTCCGGTTCGGCCCGCCTTCACACGGCTGTTCCGGTGCCCGGGAGCCCGCCAGTCACGCCGGACCGGCGACGCGCCGTATTCCAGGCACATCCCGGGTAGCCCGTATCCATATACGTCGTATCCCGGTTACGGAGCACACATTTCCAGGCATGGACGCGCGACATTGCCGGGCTCGTTCGTGGAGAGCCGGGAGCAGGTGCCGAGGGAGCCGGGCGGCCCCGCGCTGGACATGGCTTCCCGGTGGTGGGCCTGGCGCGGCTGGTGATGGGCGCCGGCTGGGCGAGGCCGCGGGCCGGCCATGTTGCGGCCGGGCACACGTGAAGTACCGCTTGGCCTGAACGTGGTAGGTCAGGCCGCGGGCCGGCCATGTTGCGGCCGGGCACACGGGATGCCGGGCCGCCGCCGCACCGGGGCGGTCCCCTGTCGCCTGTCGGGGCGGGCCGCTCCCGGG
>NZ_CAKKTM010000024.1 GCF_920888515.1 Protofrankia sp. CiP1_Cm_nod1
CACCAAGCCCACGACCGGGCCGCGGACCCCCGCGCCCGACCTCTCCAGGAGCGCCAGCGGCGGCGCCACGGCCCTGAGCGGCGGCGCCACGGTGCTGAGCGGCGGCGCCACGGTGCTGAGCGGCGGCGCCACGGGCACCCTCGTCCTCTACGACACGACCGGCCCATGGGGCTGGCTGGGCGAGCAGTACGCCATCCAGACGGCCAACCTGGTCTCCCGGTTCGGCACCTGGACCGCGCACCCGGTCAGCAGCTACACCGCGGGCGAGCAGAACTCCTACGCGGCCGTGATCTACATCGGCTCGACCTACGACGAGCAGGTGCCGACGGCGTTCCTCACCGACGTGCTGGCGAAGACCCGGCCGGTGATCTGGATCTACGACAACATCTGGCAGCTCACCGCGCAGGACCCGAACTTCACCACGAACTACGGGTGGAACTGGTCAGCCTTCGACACCTCGTCGGTCGGTAAGGTCAGCTACAAGGGGACCGACCTGACCCGCTATGCGGCGAACGGCTCCGGCATCCTGAACTACTCCACGGTGAACCCGGCCGTCGCGACCGTGGTGGCCGAGGCGGTACGCGCCGACGGCAGCCGCTTCCCGTGGGCGGTCCGGTCGAACAACCTCACCTACATCGGTGAGATCCCGTACTCCTACGCCGACGCGACCGACCGCTACCTCGTCCTGGCCGACCTGCTCTTCGACCTGCTCGCGCCGCAGACCACGCAGCGGCACCGGGCACTGGTCCGGATCGAGGACGTCGGCCCGGACGCCGACCCGGACGAGCTGCGGGACATCGCCGACTACCTCCACAATGAGAACATCCCGTTCTCGATCGCCGTCTACCCGCGGTACGTCGACGCGAACGGCACCTACAACAACGGCGTCCCGCAGGACTACACACTGGCGTCCCGGCCGGATGTGGTCAGCGCGCTGCAGTACGCCGTCCAGCGCGGCGGGTCGCTCATCGTCCACGGCTGGACGCACCAGTACTCGAATGTGGCGAACCCGTATTCGGGGGCGAGCGCGGACGACTTCGAGTTCTTCCGGGCGCACATCGACGCGCAGAACAACGTCATCTATGACGGGCCGGTTCCCGGCGACAGCCAGTCCTGGGCCGCCGGCCGGCTGAACAACGCCAAGGCCGGGTTCACCGCCGCCGGGTTCACGGCGCCGAACGTGTTCGAGTTCCCGCACTACGCCGGGTCGGCGGCGGACTACAAGGCGGCGGCGCAGAAGTTCCCGCGGCGCTACGACCGGGGTCTGTACTTCCGCAACCAGCTGGCCGGCGGGGCGATCGACTCCACGAAGTACGCCGGGCAGTTCTTCCCGTATCCGGTGACCGACGTCTACGGCTCGTTCGTGATCCCGGAGAACATCGGCAACATCGAGCCGGAGCCGTTCAACAACCATCCGGCCCGGCTGCCCGCCGACCTGATCGGGGCGGCGCAGAAGAACCTGGTCATCCGGGACGGGTTCGCCAGCTTCTTCTACCACCCGTATCTGGGCCTGGGCTACCTGGAGGACGTCGTCGAAGGCGTGCGCGGCCTCGGCTACACCTTCGTCTCGGCCAACAGCCTCTGAAAACTCTGAAAATCCGCTCCGAACACCTTCCTGAGGATTCCAGCAACCTATTCCGCAACGTCCGCCGAAAAAGCCGATGAAAGACCGCTGAAAAACCGGTGAGCCGGTGGGCGGCCATTCCTGGCCGGGCGGATCCCGTTAGCGGGATCCGCCCGTACCGGTCGACACGGGCCGGCCGGGCGCTGGCCGGCCGGTCCTGGCCGCGGTCAGCCTGTGCCGCGGCCGGTGACGGTGAGCCGGGCGCCGACGCCGGTCAGGTAGCGCGGGCTGGTCCCGCTGAAGTCCGGCCTGTCCTCCTCGCCGATGTAGAGGTCGACGTGGCCGGGGCCGCCGAGCCCGGGGGTGAACTCGTCGCGGACCTCCCACCTCCCCCGGCGCAGCGCGGCGCAGGCGTCCGGGTCGATCCCGGAGCCGTCCTCCTCCCGGCCGCAGTCCTCGACGAGGAAGGCCGTCCCGGGGGGGAGTGTGCCGGCGTCGGCCGCCGCCGTCCGGAACGGAACCAGCGCCCGGCCGGCGCTGTCGGCCGGGATGTCGTCGAGCCAGAAACCGGTGTCGTGCGACCAGTTCAGGAACGACCCCCGTCGCGGCCCGCTGGTGATCCGGCCTGTCCCCTCGTCACGCACCGCCTGGGCGAAGTCCTCCGGGAAGGTGCCCAGGAGATCGTCGCCGAAGGCGCAGTCCCGCCGTGGACAGCCCCGCACGGCCAGCGGTGAGCCCGCGTGGTAGCTCTCCACCGCGGTGTAGTAAACGGTGATCTCCCACCGGCCGGGGGACCGTTCCCCCACCGGCCGGCCCGGTTCCGGGCCGCAGGCGGCCACGCCCGCGACGAGTACCGCGGTAATCCCGGCCAGCCCCGCCGCCCGGTCGCGCGCGGAGCGCCGCCGGGCCGATTTCCGCGCGTTCCCCGGCCGGCCGTCCCCGTTCCGGGAATCCTGTTCCCGGGCGTTCCGGGGAAGCCGGCCGAAAATCCGGGGCGATATTCGCTGGAACTGATCCATGACCGTCACGGTCATCCATCGTCACGTTTTTTCCCGCCCTGGGCAACGTGGGCGCGGTGGGCAAACACACCGGGCCGTGGGGGACCAGGTGAGCCGCCGCGAGACGTCCACCGGCGGGACCGGCCTCGGCCGGCCGGGCAACCGGCCGTTGAGACCTCGGTGAGCAGGGCGGTCAAGAGGGATCACCACTCGCATGCACCAGTCGGGATCTCCGTCGGGATTCGAGCCCGCGCGGTGCCGGGAAGCCGGGCATGGACGCACAGGCTGCTCTGCCCCGGGGAGTTCCTGCCGCATCATGCGATGCGGCAGCGCAGGTTACAGGCGCATGCACGGGAGACAGCCCCAGCCCGGACAGTACTACTTAGGTTAGCCTAACCGGCTCGTTCGGCCCGCACCGGCCCGCACGGCTGGGGAATTTCATGATTGTCCACAAGGAAGTCCGGCTCGACGACGCCGACGGCACCCGGTTCATCCTCTGCCACAGCCCCGACCAGGCCACCCGCGACCAGGCACGGCGCACCGCCGACCTCGACCGGATCGCCGAACGCCGATCCGAGCAAACCTGGTGCACGATCCGCCGCCAGACCGGCCGGATCATGCAGATCATCCTCGCCGGCACGGTCGCCCAGAGCACCACCCTCGCCCCGGCCCAGAAGGCCATCTGCCAGGCAGTTTCCGTCCCACCACCCGCCCGGGCCACCGCCTTCGGCCCCAGCTGATCACCCCGGAACAGCCCTCGCAGGATCGGCCAGGCCCGAGGGCGTGGACACACGCCCCCCATCCGGCCCTACACGCGTTTCCACAGGCCAGCACCATGATCAGAAGATTCGTGTGACCACCAACTGCGGAACTCGGGAAACAGGACAAGAGGAAAACGTGCCGGAGCTCTGGCCCCGCTGCCGCGGACGCACCACCGCGACCACCACTCCTGATTTCCACGGCTTCCCCGGGAAAGCCGGAAAGATCCCGAGAACGTCGGAGCCCTGTTATTCTGAGATAGGAGATGTCTGTTCTATCACCCGAGGCCGACAGGGAAGGGAGCCGCCACAAGTGGACGCGGCACGGGACGCAGTGGAGTCGGTTCTGGAGACGGCATCCGACCATGTTCCGCGGTACGTTCTCTACGGGGCGTACGGAACCAACCTGGCCAGCAACGACAGGGGTGGCATCGACCGCCTCGGCCTCTATCTCGATGCCGCGGGAATACCCAACGGCGAGATAGAGCGTATCGGCGGCATCCGGATGAGCGGGGTGGCGATCTACGCTGCACTTCGATCCCTGCGATGGCAGCCGGTAAACAAGGCGGACTGGGCGAGCGGAGGGGTCTTCGTCGAACCGACTGGCGACGTGAACGATATCACCTACTTCAGCCTTTACCGCATGCCCCTCAAATGGTTTTTAATGATCATGCTCGACGAGTGCCACATCGACCCTCGCAAGTACGAAGAGACCGTCCGGATCCTCATTGACCGATGGCACGTACTCGAACAGGAGAGAAAACTGGATCTCAGTAATCAGCTCTACGGACGCATGCTGCTGTTCCGAGGCCGGACTCCTACTCGACCGGATAAACAGCGAGAAGACATCGTCTGCTTCACAGCCCCTTGGACCCTCCGCGATGTTCACCAGAACTCGGACGTGGCGGAATCAATGCTAAACGAACGTCCTTCGCGATGGTTCTACGATGAGAAACCGTGCGAGCCGTTCTTCAACCCACTGAATTATCGCTATGCCCGCGTGATGACCGAAGGCCTCATGCATCTGGGCATGGACGAGAACACGGCGATCCGGTACGTGGTCGGGATCAGAGGCAACGTCTCCCCCGGCTCCCCAGAGTACATCGCCGGTTCATCCGTGACTATCAAAGAGTACAAGTCGACCATACAATCACTGGCCATCCAGGACTGCGTTCCGACCGTGTCTCCCTAGAGACGACACGGTAGACGGTTAGACCGGCCGCAGACGGTTACACCGGCCGCGGACAGCGCGGCGCACAGATACCGGTTCAGCGCGGTGATACCACCCCGGCCGGAGAGCCACTCGTCCGCGAGGACGAGCACTCGCATCTGCCGGTGCTGCCAGTGCCGTCGGTGCCGTCGGTGGGTTCGTGGCCGGTTGTCGTCCGGTCCGGCCGCGCTGCTGTGCCGCGATCGGCTCCTCGACCTGGGCGGTCGCTGGCCGGTGCCGCTCGGGCGGATGCCGGGGCAGGCCGAGCGTGCTGATCGGATACCACATGCCGAACTGGTCGCCACAGGCGTCCCAGACCCGGCGCAGGTAGTCGTACGCTTCGGCCGCGTGCTCGCCGCCGACCGGGGCGAACACGTGCATCACGAGTTCCGGCGCGACCAGTGGCCCGGCTGGGCCGGGTGTCAGGTTCTCGTCGATGCCGTCCCCCGGATGTCGTCGGCGGAGACGCTCACGTTCCAGACAGTTCTGGCGTTTTCCGGGATGTCAGGCGGGTGGATGGACGGTTATGATCCTCTGGTGACTTTCTGCTCGGGGTAACCGTGGCCCTGAGCTTCCTCACCGGCAACCTCGATGTCGGGGGCCGCCCAGCTGCCCGGAGGTGCAAAGCTGCTCGGCTGCCCGGGTCCGCAGGGCGGCCCGGCCGGTGTCTGATAGCATGGGATATCGCTTGGAGGTGCGGCTGATGTCCGATGTGCTCATCCGTGACGTGCCCGATGACGTGCTGGCAGCCGTCGAGGCGCATGCCGCTCGGCTCGGTCTGTCCCGCAACGAGTATCTCCGCCGACAGCTTGCCCAGGATGCGGCACGCTCGGCCACCCCGGTGACCCTCGACGACCTGCGCTGGTTCAGCACCACCTTCCGCGATCTCGCCGACCCGGAGGTTATGCGGCAGGCCTGGGCGTGACCGCCACAGCCGAGACGACGCAGCGCTGGCTCGTCGACAAATCCGCTCTCGTCCGGCTGAGCGAGAGTCCCGACGCCGACCTGTGGCTGTCCCGCATCCAGCAGGGCCTGCTCCGGATCACGACGGTCACGATCCTGGAGGTCGGCTTCTCCGCACGATCCGTTCAGGATCTCCGCGTCCGGCTGCGCCGGCCGCCGGTCTCGGCGATGCCCGTCGAGAACACCACGCCCCGTATCGAGTCCAGGGCTGTCGAGGTCCAGGAGCTGCTCGCCGGCACCGGGCACCACCGCGCACCATCCGTCCCCGACCTACTCATCGCCGCCACGGCCGAACTCGCCGGGCTTGTGGTGCTCCATGTCGACAAGGACTTCGAGCTGATCGCCGCGGTCACCGGGCAGCCCGCCGAGAGGCTCCGTCTCGGCACCGGGTAGCTCGGTGAGCCCAGGTCTGCCCCATCTTCTCCGGGCGATGAAGGCCGTTGACGCCGAGGTCGATCATCACCATGGGCCCGGACGACCCTGTGCGATCATCTTCGCCAGCCTCGTCACCCTCGCCTGGACCGTTCCTCCTCGTGGCTTCAACTGTCGACATGCTCCGGACAGGCTCGGAAGCAGAGAGTCCGCCGCTCTAGCGTTGCGTGATTCCGCTTCTTTTATCAGCCGTTGTTGGCGACCAAATTCTTGATGCCCTTGATACGGGCGAAGTTTGGAAATGTGAAATCGGACTGGTGATCCGACCGGTCGCCATTTTGTTGATCAGGGAGGTGCGGGTCCGCCTCAAGCGCAGGATTGACCCCGTGACCGGATTCGGTCGAGGTGTCGGGCGCGGCCCCGTTCAGCCGGTTCTGGGCTATCCAGGCCAGAACATCGTGGATCGCTCGTGCCTGCACGAGGCCGAGACGCTTGCTCTGCTCACCGTCCAAGCAATGGATCTCAAAGACCATGGTGGGCGGCTCGCGACGGCCGCCGCCTCGCCGGCTGCTCGGCGTCGAAGACGCGCCCACCGACTGATCGTCGTGGCCTGATCCCATGCGCGCACGCTATGTGCGTGCGTGGCGGGAGTCCGCCAGGGCGCCCGACCGCATCCATGGTCTTCCGAGTGTCCCTCGGGGCATCGATGGTTCCCGGGACTTCGGAGTCCGCAGGTTCCACAACCCTCAGTCCGCCGGGCCCGGGAGCCAGAAGACCGGCCCCGGTGCTCGAAATGGGCGCCCAAGCCTCGAATGCGACCGCCAGGCGGCCGACGACCCGCTGTCCGGTTATGCAAGTTTGGCGAGGTTGAGGGTGGTTTCGTGGCCGTCGGCGAAACGGACGATCATGTAGGCAGTGCCGCCGATGGCCGCCAGGTAGGCGTTGAGCGTCGACAACAGAAGGTCGTGCGGCTGTTCCATGCGGCTGATGGCTGCCTGGGTGACACCCATGCGGCGAGCAAGCTCGACCTGGGTGAGGGTGGCAGCCTGGCGGAGCGCGGCCAAGCCCATCGCGTAGGTACGGTCGGCTTCGGCCATGCCTGCACGGACCTGGGCGACCTCGTCGGCGATATCGGGCCGTTGGGCGAGCTGACGGATGCGGTCGTTGCCGCGGAGGAACGTGACGCCGCCCTCGGTCGTGTCGTTGTCGGTCATGGGGTGCCTCCTTGCTGGCGCAGCCAGGCGTCGACGAGGGCTTCACCGCGGGTGGCGGCACTGGCGTAGAACACGTCGCCGATCGTCTTCTTGTCGAACCCGATCAACGCGACCACGACGTGGTCGTCGGCGGGGAATCAGCAGATGATCCGGACCGCGACGTCCGGGTCGAAGGGGTGGGCGACGCGCCAGAGTTCGTGGCGGCGGGCTTGCCGTACCCGTTTGAAGGTCGGGGACTCCTCGAGGGGGCTGGCCGGGAGCTCAGTGAGCGCCTGTAGGAGCGCGACAGCGACGGTGAGGACGCGGCCTCCCTGTTCTTCCGCGCGGGTCAGCCAGCGGTCGAACTCGTCGGTCCAGCCGACGATCACCTCCCCGAGGATGAGCCCCGGTTAATACAACGTCAACCTCATAGCCGGCCGCGAGCCGCGACGCAGCCGACGAACGATGCACCGAACCTCAGCGGAACCGGCGGGACCGTTGCACCAACGACCGCAGGCCGGCGGCCCGAGCGAGCCACAGTGGGTCAGCAACAGCCACGCCGGCCACCACGATGCTGCCACTCACCGCACGACACGGAGCGTGCCCCCAACGGGATTCGAACCCGTGCTACCGCCTTGAAAGGGCGATGTCCTAGGCCGCTAGACGATGGGGGCGGGCAGCAGCGATCGGGCTGGCTCACAGCTCGGACGCGGCGACGTCTGCCGTCGGTACGGCAAGCTGAGCATAGGGGACGGCGGGCGGTGACGACAAACCGCCTTCCGCCCGTGGCTCGCCGGGCCGGCGCGAAGCGGGCGGGAGCGGGTCGGGATGGTCCGGCTGTCCGGCTGTCCGGCTGTCCGCGGCGGAGGGGCGGCCCCGCGTCCCGCTCCGGTGAGGTCAGGTGGCCGGGAGCGCGGGCCGTGGGTCCGTCCAGCGGTACCGGGTGCGGAAGAACGCCCGGACCGGGCGTCCGCCGATGGCCAGGTTGTGCCTGACCGGCACCGGGCCGCTCGGGTCCGCGACGTCGAAGGACAGCGTCACGGTGTCGGCCCGCTCCAGCGGTGTGTTCGGGTCGTAGACCCGTAGCGTGACCGCGGTCTGTCGCTGCTCGTAGGCGTACGCGAGCACCTGGTGGTTGTGGCCGAGCTGGAAGGGGCTGTAGGAGCGCACCGTGATGATGCCGAGCGGGGACAGTGTGCCGCGGTCGATGTCGAGGCGTACCTGTGGCCACTCGTCCACAACGGTGATCCGCCCGGCGCCGCGCAGCGTCAGCGATGACCGGGTGGTGTCCGCGTCCCGGGTGGACATGAGCCGGTAGTAGCGGGCGACGCCACGCGGGATGTCGAAGCTGTCGAACAGCCGGCGGACGAGGTAGCGGTACAGCGGCGAGTCGGGTGGTGGCACCTCCTTGGACGTGGGCGGTGGCAGCCTCGCCTCGAAAAGATCGCGAGTGGCGTAGGCCATCCCTCCGCACAGCCCGCGGCTGGCGTCCCCGACCGGCACCCGGCCGACACCCGGGACTCTGATCTTCAGGACGGGCTGCCTGGGGAAGTCGTTGGTGAAGGGAAGGGCCTGGCCGCTCGGCAGGAAGCCGTCCACGGCGGCGTGGGCGTCGACCATTGATGTCTCCTTCTGCCTTCGCCTGGGAGCGGTATGTCCGTCCAGGGTCCCATCCGGACGGGATGGGCAGAAGCCGCCGGCAGCCGGCAGCCGGCAGCCGGAAACCGGAAATCGGCAGCCGGCAGCCGGCAGCCGGTCACCGCTGCCAGGTTGCGCAGTGATGGTCGTCGGCGAGGGTGCTGATCGGACGGATGTCACCGGGCCTGATCGACAGCGTCTGCGCCCGCTCGGTGGTGTGGACCGGCCAGACGGGCGGCGCCGGGGTGGGGAGCGTCCGGCCGGCCGCGCCCACGCCGTCCCTGCGGTTCGGCGCCCCGGCCGGCGGTGTGTTCGGGTCGCCGGTGGCCGCGAACCTCGTCCAGTACTGGATCATCGTGTCGGACAGTTCCCGGTGGGCCGAGCCAGGCCACTGCTGGTCGGCGTCCGGGATCAGGTAGCCGAGTTCCCATCCGTGCGAGGCACCGGGGAGCGTGCCCGGAACGGACGGTGCGCTGTCGGGCAGGTCGAACTCGTAGGAGAAGACCGGCACGCCGGCCCGCGTCAGCATGGACGCCGAGGCCACGCTCGGGCAGGTGAACAGCGCGTCGGTGATGACACGGGCGAGCCGTTCGGCCGGCGGCGCCGAGCCCGGCGGATAGTCCCTGCGGACGGCGCCGATCCTGTCGTGGAAATGCTGGTCGAGGACCGCGTTCACCTGCTGGTCGGTCAACCGGCCGGCCCGGCCGCTCCAGGGCCTGGTGAAAATGCGGCCCTCGTCCCGCACCGTCCCGATGATGACCGGCACTTTCGCGAAGGCGCCGGTGGCGATGGCCGTGGACGGTGGCACCGGCAGCGTCCGCCCGCCTGTCACGGGCGCCCACGGGAACGGGCTGAGGATGTCGGCCTGCTGGTCGGCCGCGGCGAGCACGTCCCGGGCGGGTAGCGCACGCATGCAGTCCGCCGCCCGGACGGGGTCGGTGCAGCCGAGCCTGCGCGCGGTGTCGGTCCCGGTCCGCTCGGCGTCCCGCACTGTCAGGAACGGCCATGAGCACGGGCCGCTCTGCACGATCGCGCGATGGAACAGGCCGGCCGCGGGCGGGGAGGCGAGCAGCGCGCAGGTACCGATCGCCCCGGCCGACTCGCCGAAGACCGTCACGTTGCCGGGGTCGCCGTGGAACGCGGCGATGTTGTCACGAACCCAGCGCAGCGCGGCCGTGATGTCCTGGACCGCGTATGTCCCGGAGTCGCCCGGCCGCGCCTGCCCGCTGCCAGGCTGCCCGTTCCCGGGCTGTCCGCTGCCGGGCTGTCCGTTCCCGGGCTGTCCGTTCTCGGACCGGCTGTTCCCGGGCTGCCCGTCCTCGGCGTCGAGCGCGGGCAGCGCAAGATATCCCAGAATTCCCAGGCGGTATTCGACCGAGACGACGACCACCCGGCCTGTCGCGGCGAGCAGGCTTCCGTCGTATTCGTTCGCGGAGCCGCCGACAAAACCACCGCCGTGGATCCAGAACATCACCGGTAGCCGGCCACCGCCCGCCCGGTCACGGCCCGCCCCGCCGCTCGTCTCGCCGCCCGTGTCACCGTTCGGGCCGGGGCCGCCGAGCTGGCCGCCGTCCGCGCCGCTGTCGCCGCCCACGGCGGGAACGTGAACGTTGACGAAAAGACAGTCCTCGTCGGACTGTTCGCCCAGGCCGCCGTTGTCCGGGCTGCCCTGAAGGCAGGGATGCGCTTTCTTCGTGGCATTCCGGATACCTGTCCAGGGCGCGACGGGCTGGGGTGAGCGCCACCGTCGGTCACCGACCGGCGGTGCCGCATATGGAATTCCATAGAAGGACGTGCCCAGGGCGGTGCGCGCGCCGCGGACCGTACCGCCGGTCACGGGCACGACTGTGGGGCTGGTTCTCGTTGAACCGCCACCGGCCTGTTCACGGTCGTCATGGGCCGGGTTGGCCGAGCATGACGTGACCGTAAGGAAGAGGGCGACGACGAGGAGCAGCGACATCATGCCCGACGCCGTACTCCGGATATGGACCGGCTCCATGGCTGCCCCCCCGGTCTCATGGTCCATATCCTCGCCGGGCTCGGGTTCCCGACGGTTCATGCCGGTGGTCGGTGTGATGCTTCACCGGCGCGCTGCTTCCGTATCCATTCCTTGCCGATTCTCATGATGACGGCAGCCGGCCGTCCGCCGCGCGGACGGGTTCCCGCCGGCACCGGCACGGTGATCGTCCACAGCGATCGTAGGCTCAGCGGCCGGAGCCGACGAGGTCCTCCGTTCCGCTCGCTCTGCGGGTCGCCGCGACGTGCCCCCGCAGGCCGGCGGCCAGGCGGATGCTCAGGACGCCCGCCGGTGGCAGCTGTGGTGTCTTCATGGATGCCGGGATGGGGACGGCGTCATCGCTACCGTGGCGGTTGCCCGCCAGCGGTGCTCTGGAGGACGGTTCGGGAGCAGGGGTGGTGGTCGTCCTTCCGGCGCTCGGGGACGGGCCGGCCCGGCTGATCGGCAGGGAGGGCCGTGTGATCGGGCACGAGGCCGCCCTGGTCGCGAACCCGACGCGCGGCACCATCTCCGGGCCGGGGAGCGCGTCGGGGTGGCAGCGGGTGTCCGCGAGGAGCGCGCCTCCGATGTTGCTGTTACTTACGGTGATAATCGGGTCGAGCTGTCGGGTGGCTCCCGCGGGATCCGCGTCCCTGAACAGGGTCGCGACCGGCCCGGCCGCCGCGACGGTCATCGCGAGGATCAGCGCCCGCAGGGCCAGCGTGCCGTTGTTGCGCTCTTCCGGGCGGGCGCGGAAGAATGGCCGGAACGCCCAGCTCGGCGCATGTCGTGCCATACGTCTCGACACGTGTCGCACCGTGCGATGGCCGGACGTAGTGTGCTTACGGTATTGCTTACCGTGTATGCCGCGATTTCTGCCGCGGCTGCCGCCGTGAGGGCGGCCCACGGCCATGGCGGCATCGCACGACATCGTGCGGCACCTCCACATCACGCGCATCCTGGTCCGTCGCCATGGCGCCGGCCGACACATCCGACACATCCGACACATCCGATATGAGTGGCAGGCTAGCGTGTTCTGGTGCCATACGTAGTGTTGTCGCCACGTGTTGGGTAAGTGTGGATGTTATGTGACCGACAGTAAAGGACGCCGGGGTGGGTCACGTTTGGCATCCGCGGGATGCGGACACAAATCCATCACCCTTCGAGGTGTCAGAGATACCAGTAGTAATGCAACTGGCAGTGGCGGGACGTGCGGCGGCGCCGGGCAGCCGTCCGCGCACGCACACGGCATCACACGGCATCACACGGCATTCACGCGGCATCACATGGCATGAGGTGATCCTGATGACAACGAGTGTCACGACGGCCGGCCCGTTCGACATCCCGCTCGACGTCCCACCAGGCGCGGATCCGGACCGGGCGCTGCCCGCGGACCTGTCGGATCCGACCCGGGCCGGTGCGGCGCTCGGTGCGCTCGTCGCGTCCGGCCGGCTCGATCCTCCACCGCCCGCCGCGGGCTCCACCGCCGCCCGCTGGCGCGTCCTTGCCGATCTTGCTGTCAGCGACGGCACACTGGCGCGGCTGGCGGCCGGGCACGCCGGCGCGGCCGCGCTCCTGAACGAGCTGGGCGGGCCGGTGCCACAGCGTGACCAGCGGTGGGGGGTGTGGGACGTCGACACCCCGGTGAGCCCGCTGGTCGCCCACCGGGGCCCGGACGGCTGGACGCTGCACGGCGCCAGGCCGGCCTGCTCGGGGGCGCGGGTGCTCACCCATGCCCTGGTGGCAGCCGAGATCACCACCGCCGAGGAGGGGGAGACACACCAGCTGTTCGCCGTGCGGCTGGACGACCGCGGCATCGCGGTGGCGGCCGGTGGGCGGGCGTCCCGGACAATGGCCGCCGGCGCGGACACCGCGACGGTGCTCTTCGACGGGGCGCCGGCCGTGGCGGTGGGCGGGCCGGTCGGGACGTCCGGGACGTCCGGCCGCTTCGGCGTGGCCGCCGCGGCCTACTCGGAGCGGCCCGTGTTCTGGCACGCCGCGGCAGGGGTCGCGGCCTGCTGGTTCGGCGGCGCGATCGGGGTGGCCCGCCCGCTGTTCGCCGCCGGCCGACTCGACCGAGCCGGCCGCGAAGGCCGTTACGATCATGAAGGCTGGGCCGGCCGTACCGCCGGCCACCACGGATCTGTCAGCCGGTACGGGCCCACCGGTGGCCCCGCTCCCGCCGGCCATCACTGGTTCGCCGACCGGCGGGGGCGGCCGCTGGACGCGCGTGCGCTGGCCCACCTGGGCCGGGTGGACGCGCTGCTGATGGCCGGGCGCTGCGTCCTGGAGACGGCCGCACGGGAGATCGACGCCGACCCCGACGATGCCGGCGGCTCGGCGCGGCGGCGCGCCCTGCAGGTGCGGGCCGCGATCGAGACATGCGCGACGGAGGTGATCGACCTGGTGGGGCGCGCGCTCGGCCCGGGGCCGCTGTGCTCCGACCGCGGCTATGCTCGGCGCGTCGCCGACCTTGGTTTCCACCTGCGGCACAGCCACGTCGATCATGATCTCGAGGTGCTCGCGAACGTCGTCCTGGACGATCTCGACCCGTTCTGGTGGTGACTGACGGTGAGGTGGCTACAGCGGGTCAGGTGGGTATCGAGGACGGTATGAAGCGTCGTCCTGAAGGCATCCCGCCCGGCGATCTCTCCGATGAGGATCTTGTCCGTGAAGTGGAACACCTGCACGCGACCCGGCACGAGACGTTCCTGCACGGCACCGGGGACGCGTTCGACACGCACACGTCACGGATGCTCAGCCTGGAGTACGAATACCGGCGCCGGTTCGCCGCGGTGCTCACACCGGACCCGCTACGGACCCGTGCCGGCAGCCGCCGGGCCGCTGCCGTGGGCCGTGGCGGCTCGTGACGGCCGGCCCGTGACGGCTCGTGACGTGCCCGGTCAGCTCGTGATGTCCCGGGCCGCGAACACGATCCTGGCCAGGATGATCGTTGCCAGGCCGTAGCCGCCCTCGAGCAGCAGCCCGTGTTGGATGCTGGACCAGGGGACCGGCGCGCGGAACAGGTCGACGAACGCCATCCAGTAGTGCGTGGGCAGGTAGGGCTGAATGACCTCGGCGGACGGGATCTGGTCGAGCACACCCGCGGTGACCAGGATGCCGAGCGCACCGAGCGTGGCCGCGAGCGGCGTGGACGTGATCGTCGACAGGAACAGCCCGAAGCCGGCGATCCCGAGCATGGAAGCGGCCACGAACAGCGCCGACAGTCCGATCCGGATCGTCGCGTCCGGCAGGGAGAAGGGCGGCCCCCCACCGGACAGCGGCTGGATGGGAGCGAGCCCGAACAGCGCCCAGCCGACCGTGAACGCGGTCGAGGTCACCGCGCTCACCGCGATCAGCAGATAGGCGATGATCGAGATCATCTTGGCGGCCAGCAGCCGTCCCCGTCCGACCGGACGTATGACCAGATAACGCAGAGTGCCGGCGCTCGCCTCGCCCGCGATCGCGTCCCCCGCCAGCAGAAGCACCGCCACCGGCAGGAACAGCGGCAGGACGAGCGCGAGGGCCGCGACCGGGAACCATGTGCCGTTGCGGACGACCTCGGCCAGGAACGCCGGGCCTATCGGCTTCGAACCGGTTCCGCTGATCTTCAGGAAGAAGGCGACGATGACCGGCAGCGCCGCGAGCATCAACACCGACAGCCACGTCCGCCGCCGCAGCAACAGCAGGCGCAGCTCGACCCGGATCATCGTCCGCCCCGGATCACTGCTCGTCCTCGGCCGGCTCCCAGCCGCCGCCCCCGTCACTACCGGTCAGCTCGAGGAAGACGTCCTCGAGCGTCCGGCGTTCCACCACCAGTTCGTGCACGCGCACGCCGGCCGAGACCAGCGCGGCGTTGAGCGCCATGGGATTCAGCGTCCGCGCGATCAGGGAGTGCCCCTCCCGGCCCTCCAGGACGCGCTCGAGCAGGTGCGCGGCAAGATCGGAATCCGGGGTGCGCAGGGTCACCCGGCCGGTCGGGCCACACAGCGCGTTGAGCGAGTCATGGGCGACCAGACGGCCGTCACAGATGATCGCTGTTTCGGTGCAGAGCATCTCGACCTCCGCGAGCAGGTGCGAGGACAGGAAGACGGTCGTTCCCGCGGCGTTCAGCTCGAGCAGCAGGTCGCGGATCTCCCGGATGCTCTGCGGATCGAGCCCGTTCGTCGGCTCGTCCAGGATGAGCAGTTTGGGATGCCGCAGCAGTGCCGCGGCCAGGGCGAGCCGCTGCTTCATTCCCAGCGAGAACCTGCCGATGGGCCGGTCGTCGACGTCACCGAGCCCGACCCGTTCCAGCGTGTCCTCGATCCGCTTGCGGCGCGAGCGCCGGGCGCCGCCACGCCCGGCCGAGTCGAGAGCGGCCAGTTCGACCCGGGCGGGCAGGAAGGTGTGGAACGCGGGAGCCTCCACGAGCGCGCCGACCTTGGGCAGCACCTGCCGGGCGTGACGGGGCATGCTCCGGCCGAGCAACTGGACACTGCCGGCGCTCGGACGCACCAGCCCCAGCAGCATCCGGACGGTCGTGGACTTGCCCGAGCCGTTGGGGCCGAGGAATCCGAACCGGTCGCCCGTCGCCACCTGTAGGTCGAGGCAGTCGACCACGGTCCGGCCCCGGTAGCGTTTGGTCAGCCCATCCGCATGGATAGCGAACGTCATACCGCCTCCCGCCCGTCGCCGGCGACAGCAGGTACAGCGACAGCAGGCACAACGACAGCAGGCACAACGGCAGCAGGCACAACGGCAGCAGGCGCAGCGGAGGCGGGCATGGGACGGTTACGCGCCAGGACAGGCGGGGCAGCCGAGCCAGGCCCCACCGGCGTCCGGGGGAGCCGTCCCGGCCCGTCGGAACAGGATGATCGCAAGGTAGGCACTGTAGTACTAGTAAACCGGGTGGCTATTACGGGCCATCGACAGCCGGGGGCAGATCGGCCCTGAGGCGCCCGTCCGCGTCGGGACCCGCCACGGCAGGTACGATCAGGCTCGGCGGGCCGTTAGCTCAACTGGCAGAGCAGCAGACTTTTAATCTGCGGGTTCAGGGTTCGATCCCCTGGCGGCCCACATTTGATCATGTCTGTGACCTGCGGCGATTCTATTTTTTTGATCTATTATGGAAGACCGCCCAGGGTTTGTAGGCTCAACGCGGGCTCAAGCCCTACGATCTTGTTCTCTGGGTGGCCGTGCGGGCTCAACACCTTGATCCTGTTGGTGACGTTGCGTGCCCGCTCTGCCCATGTCGTATTCCCGGCGGGGTGTTCCTCCGAGTGGGTCGACGTGAGCAGTGCGTGGCTACGTAAGCGAGAGCGGGCTCTGGCGACGATCACGTTACGCCGTGAGGTGCTGAGGCTCGCGGGAGGCGCGAGACCTTCTCGCCGGACCGTCGCGGCGGTCGGGTGGGAGCTGAGCGCGGGCGGTCCGGCCCGGAAGACGTCGGGGAGGGCGGGAAGCACGCTGGCAAAGCCGGGATGGTCCCGAAGCGTAGGTGACTCTGTCTCCACAGGGCTCGGGGCGGTTCAGTCCTGATCAGTCGCTGTAATGGTAGCGGGCTTTGAGAATCTTCACTGTCTTGTCGTCGGCCCGGTAGACCAGCCGGTGCTCGTCGTCGATGCGGCGGGACCAGTAGCCGGACAGGTCGCCTTTCAAGGGCTCGGGCCTGCCTATCCCCGTGAAGGGGTCGCGCTGGATCTCGCCGATCAAGCGCGTGATCCTCGTCGCCATTTTCCGGTCGGCGCCCAGCCAGTACAGAAAGTCCTCCCAGGCGGCGGGGTCGAAGTGGATGCTCCGCACTACTCACCCGCCAGAGCCTGTAGCTCCTCCATGGTCTTGACGGCGGCAGCCTGGTGCGACTTGTCCCGGGCGACGGCCTCCATGAGCCGCCGGGCGTTGGCGGGAGATCGTAGCAGGTAGATAGTCTCCTGCCAGGAGTCGAAGTCCTCAGCGGACATGAGGACGGCGTCTCCGTTCTTGGAACTGATCCGTACCGGCACGTGGTCGTCGTTGACCTGCTGAATCAGGGGGAACAGGCGCGAGCGAGCCTCGCTGGCGCTGATAGCCACTGTCACCCTCCTTCTCTATTGTACAAGTTTACCGTACCATAGAGGTACGATGTTTGGGTACGGTACCCGGATCGGCTCATCCTCCTCCGTCAAGCCTTGTTCCTCCAGTCGTGATCGGGCGGTGACAGTGAGACGGCGTGCCCGGTGGTGATGGGAATGGCCAGCCCGGGGCGGTCGATGGCACGGGTGGGGGCGTCAGGGTGGCCGCGGAGGGCTCCTTGCGCGGCGCCAGTACCATCTTGCTGTGTTCTGGCGGCGGAGCCGGGTGGCGGCAGAGATTGAATCATTGTTGGTGGAGGATCGGTTCCGGGTGCAGCGGACGATGCCCGCCGACCTGCTGGCGACGCCCGGTTATCTGGCTATGAACAACCACCGGTTCGGGATAGCGTCCGAGGTTGCCGAAAGGGCATCATGGCGGGCTCCTGAAGCGCATCGTTTCAATGTGGAGCCCGGATTCGTCCTGCTTGGCGTTGCTCCACCGGAGCGGTCGGACGGTGGACACAGGCCGATGCTACTGAGCGCATATGACGCGCAGAACGGAGCTGGCACCCAGCTACTGGCTGCCTGGTGGCTGGATCCAGGCGCGCCGAGGGAGCCTGTCGCCGCGTTCAGTAATTTCCTGTCCCAGTTCGGGGTATACATGACCAGTGGACGAAATGAAAGCCTCTTCTTCCTTCGTGCCCTGGGTGCCGTTCCGCCGCAGCCGGTGCGAGGGTCGCACGATGTCGAACTGCATGCCCTCCACCAGGTCCAGCAATTCGCCGGAACGGTCGGCTGGGCGTGGTGTTTCGGAATTAACACGCATAAATATAGAGGCCATCTTTCTGTTTCTGGCCGGTGAGATTTTCGCGTAGTCATCCGTTGTGATACATAATCCGTGGTGGCGTGATCCGTCTCCGGTACACGAGGTGCGGTGCCGGGCTCGGGGCGGCGGGAGTTGTCCTGGTGAACAGACCCGGCAACGCAGGTGATCTCACCGATCCAGGTTCGCGGGGGCGAAGATGGGCGGATGATGCCGCTGCTGGACGCCGGTGAGGTCGCCCGTGCTCTTCGGGCGGCCGGGGTGGGGCGGCGGGAGCCGGTGGCGGTGGTCGTGGTCGCCGGGGCGGGAGTCGGGCTGGCCTGCGAGCGGGGCGGCTGGGCGGTGCGGGCTCACGAGCCGTCCGCCGTCGTGGCCGAGGTCGAGGATGTTCTCGGGCCTCGGTGGGTGTGGTGGTCGGCGCGGGGGGCGGCGGCGCCGCTGGTCACCGCCGGTGTGCGGCTGGCTGTCTGTTGGGATCTGGCCGCCGTCCACCGGGTGCTGCACGGTGGACGGCGGGACGACCCCGGCGCGGTATGGGCCGCCGCCCGTGGGCTGCCGCTTCCCGCCGCCGGTGGCGGGAAGATGGCGCGGGGTGGGCAGCTCGACCTGCTGGCCGTGGTGGAGGACGCGGCCGACGGTGACGACCCGCAGGAGCCGGTCCGCGGCGACGGGCAGCTGCGCTCGGGCTGGGCGGACGAGGCGTGGGGCATCCCCGGCCGCGGCGACCCGGCCGGCCGGCTGCGGCGGGCTGCCCGTTTCGCGGAGCTCGCCCTCGCCGTCCGGGCGGCGCAGGAGCGGGCGTTGCGCCGGCTGGACGACCCGCGGGCGGCGCCGGGTGGCATACCGTTGGCGGTGCTGACGGCCTGGGCGGAGTCCGCGGCGGAGCTGCTCGCCCGCGAGCTGGAACGGGACGGGCTGCCGCTGGACCGCGCGGCCGCCCAGCGGATGATCGCCAAGGTCGTCGGTCCCCGGCCGCGGGACGGCGCCGAGGATGCCGCGTCCCGGCGGGCGCGGGACGCCCCGGTGCTGGCCCACCTCGGTGGCGGGGTGGATCTGCGTAATCCGGTGGAGCTGCGAACCGCCCTGCTGGGCCTCGGCATCGACATCCCGGACACCAGGTCGGCCCGGCTGAAGCCGCTGCGCGACGTCCACCCGGTTGTCGCGGCGTTGCTGGCCTGGCGGAAGGCCGAGCGGATCGCCACCACCTACGGGTACCGCTGGCTGGACAGCTATGTGGGGCCGGACGGCCGGCTGCGCGGCGGCTGGCGCGGCAGCGACGGGGCCGGCGGCCGCATGACCGCCCAGGCCGGTCTGCACAACCTGCCCGCCGGCCTGCGGGCCGCGGTGGCGGCCCAGCCC